>CAZIFS010000006.1:0-13306 GCA_964539165.1 uncultured Rhodoluna sp.
GTGCTCTACCAACTGAGCCACATCCGCGTGCCTTCTTTCGAAGACTTAGATACTATAACCCATGTTTTGGGCCTCGCGCAAATCCATGCAACTTGCGCAATCTAGCCCTTCCATGTCCAGCGAGGATCCGACTCAGAATAGGCATTCTCGCCATGCAGAACCAGGTCAACTCCGGCAATTTCGTCAGTGCTCTTCACTCGGAAACCAATAGTTTTTTGGATTAGCCAGCCAAGCGCGTAACTAATTACAAAGGCATAAATAAGAACAACTGCAACTCCGATAGCCTGCTTACCGAGTTGCTCGAGCCCTTCGCCAAAGAAAACGCCAACGCCAGAGCCAAAAAGACCAATCCAGAGCGTTCCAACAATTCCGCCAACTAGGTGAATGCCGACAACATCTAGCGAGTCGTCGAAACCCAAGGTGTATTTCAATTCGATTGCAAGTGCGCAGACAACGCCAACTACGAGGCCGAGACAAAGCGCCCATACCGGGTGAAGATAGGCGCAGCTCGGCGTGATTGCCACTAGGCCGGCCACTGCGCCAGAGGCTGCTCCAATTGAAGTTGGCTTCTTGTGGACAAGCTGCTCGTAGACGATCCAGCTAATCATTGCACCTACCGGAGCCGCCAAAGTGTTGATAAAAGCCAAGGATGCAACACCATCTGCCGCGAGTTCAGAACCAGCATTGAAACCGAACCAGCCGAACCACAGGATCGCAGCCCCAATGAGGGTAAGTGGTACGTTGTGCGGTGCGTGCATGCCTTTGGTAAAGCCGAATCGTTTTCCGAGAACAAGAGCCAGAGCAAGTGCCGATGCGCCAGAGGCAACCTCAACAACTGTTCCACCAGCAAAGTCCATAACTCCTACGTTGTAGACCAACCAACCGCCGTCGGTGATCTTTCCATCTTCGACAGTAAAGTTGAAAATCCAGCCGGCAACCGGGAAATAAACTAACACCGCCCAAAAAGCACCGAACAGCATCCATGAACCGAATTTTGCACGGTCAGCAATTGCACCAGAAATCAGAGCGACGGTAATGATTGCGAAGGTTCCCTGAAAACCAGCAAAACTAAGTTCGAAACCATCTCCGCCTTTTGCCGCATCTAGCGCTGAATTGAGGAAAAGTTTGTCCAGATCGATTCCGAAAACGCCGTCGAATCCGATGAACGTGCCGCTGCCCGCTGAACTGAAACTAATGGCATAGCCAAAAACGACCCACATCAACCCGATAAGGCCGAGGGAACCGAAACTCATCATCATCATCGAGACCACACTCGACGCTCGAACTAGCCCACCATAGAAGAAAGCCAGCCCCGGAGTCATGAATAACACAAGCGCTGAGCAAATGATGAGGAACATTGTGGTGTTCTGATGAATCATTTTGGAACCTTTCTTTGAAACGCGCTAAAAGGAGAGACCTTACGGCCTCTCCTTTTAGCGACTAACTATTTAGCCGCGGTCTGCTCCGAAAGCATAAGCCTCTTCACCGTGAACGACGGTGTCGATGCCCGCAATTTCGTCTTCAGCCTTCACACGGAAGCCCATTGTTTTTTCAACAATGAAACCGATGATGAGAGCCATTACGAAGCTGTAAACCAATACGGCAGCCGCACCTAGAGCCTGAGCCCCGAACTGGTGCCATCCGAAACCGAAAGCTGCGCCAACACCGTTGCCGAAGATACCGATGAACAGAGTACCGATGATGCCACCAACAAGGTGAATACCAACTACGTCGAGTGAGTCGTCGAAACCAAGGCTGAACTTCAGGTCGACAGCTAGCGCACAAGCGGCACCGGCGATGAGACCGAGAAGAATTGCATACATTGGGTCAAGTACTGCACAAGCAGGAGTGATGGCCACAAGACCAGCCACAGCACCTGAACCGGCTCCGATCGAGGTTGCCTTACCGTGCTTGAACTTCTCAACCAGAATCCAACCAAGCATTGCTGCTGCTGGAGCGGCAAGGGTGTTAATGAATGCGATTGAAGCGATGCCATCGGCAGCTAGCTCTGAGCCTGCGTTGAAACCGAACCAACCGAACCATAGCAATGAGACACCAAGCAGAGTTAGTGGCACGTTGTGAGGCTGAGTGATTCCCTTGCTGAATCCGAAGCGCTTGCCCAGGACGATTGCAAGTGCTAGACCCGCTGCACCCGCGTTGATGTGAACCGCGGTACCACCTGCGAAGTCGATTACACCTAAGCCATAAACAATCCAGCCACCGTCAACTACCTTGCCGTCTTCTAGAGTGAAGTTGAAAACCCAGTTAGCCACTGGGAAGTAGACGATAGTTGCCCAAAGACCCGCGAAGACCATCCAGGCACCAAACTTTGCACGGTCAGCGATAGCACCTGAAATAAGTGCCACGGTGATAATTGCAAAGGTTGCCTGGAAAGCCACAAAAGCCATTGACGGGAATGCTCCGGTTGGGGCTGCTGCATCAGCAACCTGAGCCTCGAGTCCCAGGAATGAGGTGTCGATACCGAACCAACCGTCGATACCGATGAAGCCTTCAGTGCCTCCGTTAGCAAATGCAATTGCGTAACCGTAGAGCACCCAAAGCACCGCGATAAGCCCGAGGGAACCGAAGCTGAGCATCATCATGCTCACAACGCTCTTGGCCTTGACCATACCGCCGTAGAAGAACGCCAAGCCTGGCGTCATAAGCAGCACTAGAGCTGCCGAAATTAGCACGAATGCTGTGTTTCCTTGATCCACTTGTTTGCCTCTCTCTAAGTAAACAAATTGGCACCAAGATTGGCTTGGTGACAAGAGAGAGTTTGACTCATTCAAGTTTCGGGAGTTAGCCCAGAATGTTTCGTGTTTGTAAAACGTGCAGCTAACTGGTCATTGCACCAATGCGCGAAACGGCACGAAGGTACTTCTTTCTGTAGCCACCTGACAGATAGGAATCGGCAAAAACTTCAGTTAGCGCGATACCTGTGGCACGAATTCGTATTTGGGCCTCATACGCTCGGTCAACAAAAGAAACGAAGCGCAACGCGTCGACCTGATCAGTCAACTCGTATGCATTTTCGATTCCCAAGCGCTCAACAGAATCGAGTAAGAGTCCGTATCGACTTGGATGGATAGCCCCCAGATGTTTCAGTAACTCAGAGAAATCGTTCACAGCTGTTTTGTCGACCGCACCAGTTTGCAACCACTCGGATAATTCATGCGCACTGAATATCTTCGGTTCTATAGTGGTTGGTCGGTGGCGGTGATCTTCGCCATCGATGCGCACCATCTCGAACCGATCGGCGATTCCGAGGATCTCTCTTGTGAAATCTGCTGCCGCAAATCTGCCTTCACCGAGAGCGTTTGGCGGAGTATTACTAGTTGCGGCGAAACGAACCCCTCCCTTGGCTAACTCATTGAGCAATCTCGACATCATCATTGTGTCACCCGGGTCATCAAGCTCAAACTCATCTATGCACACCAAATCAAACTTGGCTAGAGCCTTCACCGCTTCAGCAAAACCCAAGGCTCCAATCAATGACGTGTACGCAATAAAACTCCCGAAAACCTTGCTTCCTTTGAAACCGTGCCAGATGCCTGCCAATAAGTGTGTTTTACCAACACCGAAGCCGCCATCCAAATAAATTCCCGGCACAGGTTGTTCGGGCTTGGTAAATAACTTGCGACCAGATTTTTCACCAATGAAGATTCTCGCTCGGCTTAATGCGAAAGTTTGGCTGTCATATTCTGAGTGCGGTAGATAGTTATTGAGACTTGCTGAAGAGAACTCGCGTGGTGGAACTAATTCACCTATTAAGTCCGAGACCGATGGATTGGGAAACACCTTAGTGAGGTCCATAAATGTGCCGGGTACGGTTGCCAATTATTACCTATCGGTTTGTTCTACAGCTTTTGCAAGTTAATCTAGAAGGAGTCTTCGCTTAGAAGTCTAATTAAGCACTGGGAGTCATCAATGCCAATCGAAATCGAATCAAATGCAAAGTTTGCCGAGTACGCAGACCCATCGGCACTAGTTTCCACCGACTGGTTGCAAAATCACCTCGGCCAAGATGGCTTGGTCGTTCTCGAGAGCGACGAAGATGTTCTCCTTTACGAAATTGGCCACATCCCATCAGCTCGCAAGATTGACTGGTTCACAGAGCTTAATGACACGGTTTTGCGCGATTACCTAACAGCCGAGGATTTCTCGAGACTCCTAAGCCAAAAAGGCATCAAGCGAGACGACACGGTGGTTATTTATGGCGACAAGAGCAATTGGTGGGCAGCATATGCTCTTTGGGTGTTCAAATTGTTCGATCACCCAGATGTTCGCCTGCTTGACGGAGGGCGAGATGCCTGGATCGCTGAAGGTCGTGAATTAACCCGAGAGGTGGACGCGGTTTCTCAAACCGATTATCCGGTTGTTGTCCGCGATGACTCAAAGATTCGTGCGTTTCGCGACGACGTTCTTGCACACATCGGCCAACCGATGATCGATGTGCGATCACCTGAGGAATACACCGGTGAGCGCACACACATGCCGGCCTACCCGGATGAGGGTGCGCTTCGCGGCGGTCACATTCCTGGAGCAAGGTCAGTACCTTGGTCGCGAGCCGCTGGCGACAACGGCGTTTTCAAATCACGCGCAGAGCTAGAAGCAATCTACTTGGGCGAGGCCGAATTGAAGAATGGCGAAGATGTAATCGCTTATTGCCGAATTGGTGAGCGCTCTAGCCACACCTGGTTCGTACTGAAATACTTGCTCGGATTCGAGACAGTAAGAAACTATGACGGCTCTTGGACTGAGTGGGGCAGCCTAGTTGGTGTTCCTATCGTTAAGGGCGCCGCCCCCGGCGCGCTGGCAGCGAGATAGTTTTGCAAGCCCTCGAAGAGATTGTTGAAGACTTCAACGCACTCGGCCTCAAAGACCGACTAAACCTCCTCTTGGAGTTCTCGGATGCTTTGCCCGAACTACCTGAGCGTTATGCGTCTCACCCAGACCTTTTTGAGCGCGTTGAGGAATGCCAATCGCCAGTGTTTCTTTTTGTCGAGGTCGATCAAGACGACATCGTCAGTCTCTTCTTCACAGCACCTGCTGAGGCACCGACCACCCGAGGGTTTGCCAGCATATTGAAATCTGCATTAGACGGCCACTCAGTGCGCGAAGTGCTCGAAGTTGATGACGACTTTCCTTCAAAAATTGGTTTGACTGAGGCTGTCTCTCCGCTTCGCATGCGAGGCATGCGGGCTATGCTCGCGCGCATCAAACGTCAGGTCAAAGAAAAGTCCCACTAACGTGGCGTCAGCAAGTGATAAAGATATCCATGAATCAATTGCGAGCCAATTGATTCATGGATGGAATGTTATTCATGCTTTTGCACCCGGATATATATCGATTGGCGAGGACCAGACCTCGAAGTCGATAGGGAACGAATTAGACCTGAACTTTCTAATTGAGATGCGCAGGAACTCAGATGCAATTGTGACAACCGGCAGAACTGCCTTAGCCGAGAATTACCGTTCATCAAAGTTCGCAACAGTTTCGGTACTTAGCGAAAACTTCGACTTCAAAAATTCCAAGCTTGCTAGTCGCTCCCCCGAACTGAATCTTTTGTTCACTTACCGAGGCTCTAAGGCTGATTTAATCAACCAAGACGCGACAGTCGTTCGGAAAGTACTGCTAAACACTTCACACGAGCCATTTGGACAAATCAAAGACTTTCTATCCCACACCGAACCGAGAAAACTTCTTTTCGAGGGTGGACTAACTTCAATAAGACAGTTGATGAAGAGCGGAACTCAAGTAAGAGCTTTCTTCACACTTCTAAACGAGACAGGAGCTCACGCAGATCTAGTTGTGAGCGAATTGTCAGATTTGCTGGGCACACAATTAGGACTGCATTCGATTCACACAGACGGAAGAAACACGTATCTTGTGCTTGATAGCAGCAACTCTAGCGGCGTGGCAACGAACGGCGGCCAACACGTTGCATAACCTTAGATAGATGTTTGAATTTGAAGCCCCAGCGACAGCCTCGACCGAATTTTTACTAGCACTCGAGTCGCTCAAACGTGCTTCAATTCGAGATGAATTAATCGTAGATCAGATCGATGCGCCGGCAAATATTGGCACCAACGCTATAGCTTTCGCCGCTGACATTAGGTCTTCAGTGGTTTCCGGCCACAACGATCTTGGAACAGGGCGCTTTGTTCTAGTTTGGGAACCAATTCAGCAAGACGCTTGGCGCTCTAATTTCCGCGTGATTTCTTTTGCCAAATCACCGCTTGAAACAAACATCGGAGACGACGAGCGTATTGCCGACGTAGCCTGGGCGTGGCTAAACGAGTCTTTGAATTATCGTGGAGCGACTTTTGAAGCCCCGGCGGGTACTGTCACGAGAATCAATTCCTCTGGCTTCGG
Organism: uncultured Rhodoluna sp.; assembly: GCA_964539165.1. Lineage (GTDB taxonomy): Bacteria > Actinomycetota > Actinomycetes > Actinomycetales > Microbacteriaceae > Rhodoluna. The sequence continues at coordinate 6,379 of CAZIFS010000006.1, forward strand.
TAGTCTCAGCGGTCAAAGCGATCATGCCGAGCTCGAAATGAGAGTTTCTTGGTCCCCGCTGTCAAGTCAAGCTGAGCGTCATTTCGAGGCGTGGCAAGACCTTGTTTGTATCCTTTCTGGATTGCCTTTGCTACCAACCGGTGTTTCATCGGGCAAATTTGGTGCTCGATGAGCGTAGAGACCACTACTAACACCAGCACAGAAGAGGTCGAGGCAGTTCTGCCGCTGTTGATTACACCCCGAGCCGAAAAAGTATCTCTGGTAGAGTCGATAGACCAATTGCGGGCCGCAATAGCTATCCTCAAGAATTTTGAAGGTCCTTTCGCGCTGGATGCTGAAAGAGCATCCGGCTTTAAGTACTCACAACGCGCTTACCTAATTCAGGTGCATCGCAGAGGTTCACCTATCTTTCTGATCGACCCGATTTCAATCAGCCCGACAAACGATAACGCCGATTTCACTGAACTAGCTGATTTGCTTTCTTCTGACATTTGGATTCTGCATGCTGCGACACAGGACATTCCTTGTCTGGGCGAACTCGGACTTGTGCCAAGTCGCGTGTTCGACACTGAACTTGGCTCACGTATCGCAGGTCTTGAACGCGTGGGGCTATCAGCAGTAACTGAGAAGCTTCTTGGTTTACGGTTAGCAAAAGAACACTCGGCGGTCGACTGGAGTACTAGGCCACTTAGATCAGACTGGCTAAATTACGCGGCTCTGGATGTTGATGTACTCCTAGATCTGCACGAAGCAGTAACTGAAGTGCTCGTTGCTACGAACAAGATTGACTGGGCACTGCAAGAGTTTGCGCACGTGGCAAAATTCAAAGCCAAGGGCCCGAATCCTGACAAGTGGCGCGCGATGTCTGGTCTTCACGAAGTGAAGGATTCAATAAAGTTAGCAATAGCTAGGTCTGTGTGGATTGCACGTGAGCAACTGGCCCAAAAACTCGATGTGTCGCCTGGTCGCCTAATTCCAGATGCTTCTATCGTTGCTGTAGCGAAAGACACACCTAGGTCGCGTCCTGAACTATCATCCATGAAATCGTTCGCCGGCCGAGCATCGAGGTCATACATTGACACCTGGTGGGGAGCCATCCAAGCAGGCTATTCAGACAGAAACCCTCCGCCGGTGCGCGTTAAGTCAGATGGAATACCCAATCATCGAACCTGGCCCAACAGGTTTCCAGAGGCTCATGCTCGCCTTGTGCAAAGCCGAGAGTTGATTTCAGCTCGAGCGAACGAGTTGAACTTGCCTCAAGAGAATCTAATTACTCCCGACTTCATAAGGGCTTTGTGCTGGCAACCACCAGTGGAAATTTCAGAATCTGCCGTTGCCTGTGAACTTGAGAAACTTGGCGCCCGAGACTGGCAAATCAAAGAGGTTACTCAGTTGTTGATTGAAGGATTAGCCGCAGTTCCAGTGTCAACTTCAACAGACTTGGCGTGAGGCACTTTCGAACCAACTACCTGGGCAACAATGTCCATCGCAATCGCCTGCGCACTGAGGCCAACTCTATCTAGAATCTCGTCGCGTGTTGCGTGCTCAAGGAACTCATCAGGCAGACCGACTTCATTCAACGCCGTGTCAACCTGCGCCTCTCTGAGGTCTTGACGAACTCGTGTACCGATTCCGCCCACCTTTAGTCCATCTTCAACAGTAACTACTAATCGGTGTGCCGCCGCCAGTGTGACAACTGACTTAGGAACGGGCACAACCCATCGAGGATCGATAACGGTGCTGCCAATACCCTGAGCCGCAAGTAATTCAGCCACTCTGAGAGCGGTTCGAGCCATCGCACCGACTGCAAGAATCAGTACATCCTTGGCGGCACTCTCTAACAAGACGTCTACGCCGTCAGCAGTACGTCTGATTGCAGGAATCTCTGCGCCAACACTGCCCTTCGAATAGCGAATCATCGTTGGAGCATCTGAAATCTCTACCGCTTCATTTAGTTCTTCACGCAAACGAATGGCATCTCTTGGCGAGGCAATTCTGATGCCGGGAATAACCTGCATAACAGAGAGGTCCCACATTCCGTGGTGACTCGCACCGTCGGGTCCAGTTACACCAGCACGATCGAGAACGAACGTAACTCCGGCCTTGTGCAGGGCAACATCCATGAGCACCTGGTCAAAGGCTCGGTTTACGAAAGTCGCATAAAGTGCAACCACCGGATGTAATCCACCGAATGCCATACCAGCAGCAGAAGTAACGGCGTGTTGCTCGGCAATGCCAACGTCAAAAACGCGGTCGGGATAAGCCTGAGCGAAAGCATCCAGACCAACCGGCTTCAACATTGCACCCGTAATGGCAACTACATCTGAGCGCTTAGCAGCAATTTTGACTAGCTCTTCACCAAAGACTGAAGTCCAGGTTTCGCCTGAAGAAGCTTCTAGAGACTCACCACTTGACGGGTCGATCTTGCCAACCGCGTGGAACTGGTCGTCTTCGTTAAGCATCGCTGGGTCAAAACCGCGACCTTTTTGCGTGATTGCGTGCACAATTACTGGAGCCGCGTATTTCTTGGCTTGAGTAAGGGCCTGCTCCATGGCTTGAAGGTCATGCCCGTCAACCGGACCGATGTACTTGATGTCGAGGTTAGGGAACATTCCTTTAGGAGCAAAAGTGCTTAGTAATCCTTTGCCTGCACCGCGGAATGCTGAGTAAGTCAATCTACCGATAAGGCCAAACTTGTAAAAGAGTTTCTTGCTCAGTCGATAAAGACGACGATAGTTTGCATCGGTTCGCACATCATTGAGATAACGTGCCAACCCACCAATGGTTGGCGCATAAGATCGGCCGTTGTCATTTACGACAATTACAAGCTTTCGATCATTATCGTCTGAGATGTTGTTTAGGGCTTCCCATGCCATTCCACCGGTTAAGGCCCCGTCGCCAATTACCGCCACAACAAAGCGATTATTCTGACCAGAAAGCTTGAATGCTCGAGAAATGCCGTCTGCCCAAGAAAGCGATGAAGATGCGTGCGAACTCTCAACAACATCATGTTCAGACTCAGAACGCTGTGGATAACCGGCGATGCCATTTTTTTGACGCAAAGTGCTCAAGTCGCTTCTGCCAGTAAGCATTTTGTGCACGTACGACTGGTGACCTGTATCAAAGATGATTGGATCCTTGGGTGAATCAAACACCCGGTGAATTGCCACTGTTGTCTCGACGACGCCCAAATTAGGGCCAAGATGCCCGCCAGTTTTGGCTACAGCCGAAACCAAACCCTCACGCAGTTCACCACAGAGTGCTACTAATTCAGATTGATTTAGTTGCTTTAGGTCTTCAGGTCCATGAACCCTCTGCAGGATAGACATACATTCACCAACCGATTATTCGGCTAAGTATTCCTAAGCTACTAAGCTTCGAAGAACATACTGAAGAATGCCGCCGTTGCGGTAGTAGTCAGCTTCACCAGGTGTATCGATACGAACAACAGCATCAAATTCGATCACCGACTTGCCAGCCGGCGAATGCTCTGATGGCTTCGCTACAACATGAACAGTCCTCGGAGTCGATCCATTGTTGAGTTCATCGATACCAGTGAAGTCAAAGACCTCAGTGCCATCCAAACCAAGCGACTGCGCATTTTGCCCCGCTGGGAACTGCAATGGTAGAACACCCATTCCAATCAAGTTGCTGCGGTGGATGCGTTCAAAGCTTTCGGTAATCACGGCACGGACACCTAGAAGACTTGTGCCCTTTGCTGCCCAGTCTCTCGAAGAACCTGAACCGTACTCTTTTCCGCCAAGGATAACGAGCGGGGTACCTTCAGCCTGGTAGTTACTAGAGGCGTCGTAGATAAAAGCCTGCGGACCATCGGCCTTGGTGAAGTCACGAGTGAATCCGCCCTCAACATCATTCAACAATTGGTTACGAAGGCGAATGTTGGCAAATGTGCCACGAATCATCACTTCGTGATTGCCGCGACGTGAGCCGTAGCTGTTGAAATCGACACGAGAAACGCCATTCTCAGCCAGGTATTGACCGGCAGGTGAATCTGCCTTGATAGAACCAGCAGGAGAGATGTGGTCGGTAGTTACTGAGTCACCGAGCTTAGCTAGCACTCGAGCGCCTGAGATGTTTGTGACGGCGTCTGGAGTCTTCTTCATGCCGTCAAAGTAAGGTGGCTTGCGAACATAAGTTGACTTAGCATCCCACTCAAAAACAGCACCAACTGGGGTTGGCAGTGACTTCCAACGATCATCACCCTCGAAAACCCCTGCGTACTGAGTTTTGAACATGTCTGAGTTGATAGATGCATCGATTACAGACTGAACTTCTTGAGCTGTTGGCCAAATGTCTTTTAGGTAGACCGGAGCACCTGAAAGATCTTCGCCAAGTGAATCCTTCTCGAAGTCGAAGTCCATTGTTCCGGCAAGAGCATACGCGATCACCAACGGCGGCGAAGCCAAGTAGTTCATTTTTACGTCTGGACTGATGCGACCCTCAAAGTTACGGTTGCCAGAAAGAACAGCCGTTACAGCTAGGTCGTTGTGGTTGATTGCTTCTGAAATTTCATCAGAAAGTGGTCCTGAGTTTCCGATGCAGGTTGCGCAACCATAACCAACAAGGTTGAAGCCCAGGGCATCGAGGTCGCCAGTTAGACCAGCCTTGTTGTAGTACTCGGTGACAACTTTTGAACCCGGTGCAAGGGAGGTTTTTACCCAAGGCTTAGCTTTGAGCCCCTTAGCAACTGCCTTTCGGGCCACTAATCCAGCAGCCAACATCACGGATGGGTTTGAGGTGTTGGTGCAAGAAGTGATTGAAGCAATCGCAACATGCCCGTTATCCATGGCGAATTCTTGACCCTTCACGGCTGTCGGCTTTGAAGGCTCGCCAGTGTAGGTAGGGAGAATTTGTTCAAAAGACTCTTTGGCTTTGCTTAGGACGATGCGGTCTTGAGGACGTTTCGGGCCAGCTATTGAAGGCACAACGGTGCTCAAATCAAGTTCTAGGTACTCGCTGAATCTCGGCTCGATGCTGGCGTCGTGCCAAAGACCCTGGGCCTTTGTGTAAGCCTCTACGAGATCAATTTGCTCTTGTGATCTACCAGTGATGCGCAGGTAGTCGAGAGTAACTTCGTCAATAGGGAACATTGCAGCGGTTGAACCGAACTCTGGGCTCATGTTTCCGATGGTGGCGCGGTTAGCCAGAGGCACCGATGAAACTCCTGCGCCGTAGAACTCAACGAACTTGCCAACGACACCGTGCTTACGGAGCATTTCGGTAATAGTCAAAACTACGTCGGTTGCTGTGACGCCAGTAGAAATCTGACCGGTCAACTTGAAGCCGACGACCTTAGGAATGAGCATCGAAACAGGCTGACCCAACATGGCAGCCTCGGCTTCAATTCCGCCAACACCCCAGCCAAGCACGCCGAGTCCGTTAACCATGGTGGTGTGTGAGTCAGTACCCACACAGCTGTCTGGATATGCCTGAAGTTCACCAGCTACTTCACGAGCCATAACTGTGCGCGCAAGGTACTCAATGTTTACCTGGTGAACAATTCCGGTGCCTGGTGGAACAACTTTGAAGTCGTCGAAAGCAGTTTGGCCCCAGCGAAGGAACTGGTAGCGCTCACCGTTTCGGTTGTATTCAAACTCCACGTTTTTTTCGAAAGCATCCGGAGATCCGGCTACATCGATTTGAACCGAGTGGTCAATGACCAATTCAGCCGGAGCAAGCGGGTTGATGCGTTTAGGGTCACCGCCAAGTTCGGCAACTGCTTCACGCATTGTTGCTAGGTCAACTACGCACGGAACACCGGTGAAGTCCTGCATGATTACGCGGGCTGGTGTGAATTGGATCTCTACGTCAGGCTCAGCGGTTGGATCCCAATTGACCAAAGCGTTGATGTGCTCACCGGTGATGTTGGCGCCGTCTTCGGTGCGTAAGAGGTTCTCGAGCAAGATTTTGAGGCTGTATGGAAGGGTTTTGGCATCAACCGAGTTCAGATTGAAGATTCGGTATTCCTTCGATCCAACCTTAAGTAGGTCAGCTGCACCGAAACTGTTGACTTTAGACATGGATGCCCCTTCTTTGGTAGCTCATTACTAGTTGAAATTTACCACTTATTGACGGGTCGAAATGCTTCCACGAAGCAAAAGCCAACTAAACCAGATCGCAAGTGCGTATAGCGGCACTCCCATAGCCACGCGCATTACCCCAAGAAGAGCGATTTGGTCGTTCAAGTACAGAGGAACTTGAACCAGCAGCCTAAGAGAGAACATTGCAACAAAAAGTCCAGTTGCCAATTGCGCTTTGCGATAAAGGTTCTTTTGCTTTCGCCAAGCCGCACCCATCCCGTTGATCGCGCCTACGAGAACACCGACTAAAGGCCACCTAACGATCAGCGAAAGCGTGAGTCCAAAAATGTACACAGCGTTCCATAGAAAGCCGGTCAGAAAGTAATCCGCCGGCTTACCCCCATCTCTCAGTGGAAGTAAGGCTGCAATTGCAACACCTATGGCGCCCGCGATCGCTTGCACGACTGGCTTTTTACGAACTAATTGAATTGAAATAAAAACGAGTGCAAGTGCACCCGCGCTAGCAACAGCCAAGATTAAATTGAAAGTTGTCGAGTAGACGACCACGAAGACAATTGTTGGAACGACAGATTCCAAAATTCCTAATACCCCGCCAACACTGGCAAGAATACTGCGTCTATTCAGAGACAAGCCGTTTTCAGACTCATGCAGGCCCAGGCGTCTAGCGGCGGCCGCTTTATCGACTCCAGATGGCACTAGATCACTCTTGGTGGGGCGACAGTACCTCCGGGTACCGTCAGTTTGAGCTGTTCTTTTGGAGGAAGAGGATCGTCACCGCGAACGACAACAACTGATCTGAAAAGCGCATCGACATCACCGGCGGCTTTGGGGTCTTGCAGTGCCGCTCCCCCAACCACTCCACGAAG
>CAZIFS010000006.1:13406-18805 GCA_964539165.1 uncultured Rhodoluna sp.
AACAGAACTTACCTCAGTCAAATCAAGCGGACCACCCGTGGAACGATCCTGCGGCGCTGATTTTTCTGATGCGTACAAATTTTCATTGGTCATAACTGCGTTACTTTCTGCCGGTGGAGCCAAAGCCATTATCGCCCCGATGGCTCTCAGGTAACTTAGCTACTCGAATGAAGTGAGCTTTCTCAACTCTTTGGAAGACAATCTGCGCTATTCGATCACCTGCAGAAACCTCGAACGCCTCTTGTCCAGTGTTCAAAAGGGTGACGCTGATTTCACCACGATAGCCAGCATCCACGGTACCTGGAGCGTTCAGCACGGTTATACCGTGCTTTGAAGCCAAACCAGACCTTGGATGAACCAGCGCGACGTAATTATCCGGGATTGCAATTGACACTCCGGTTGGAATGGTTTTTCGTCCGCCGGCAGGAATCGAAACACTCTCTCGAGAACGAAGGTCAGCACCAGCATCACCAGGCTGAGCGTAGAGCGGTAGGTAGTCATCGCTACACACAATCAAAACGGGTAGGTCTTTATTCACGCTTATGAGCGTAATCTAGAAACACAATGCAAACAGATAAGCAAAACATGCAAGCGCTCAGGTATCACGAACGAGTCTTGCCTTCTATCGGATCGTTTTTGCCCGTCTTGTTGGTTGCACCGACTCTGTGGCTAATGTTGCTGCCGATTGCGCCAATGGTTGGAGTTTTCGCAGGACTGCTTATTTCAACCATCATTTGCATCTTCATGATTGCAAATTCACCGTTGATTCAGGTTCGCGATGGCCTATTGCTTGTCAATAAAGCAAACATTTCAATTGATGCCATTGGCGACGCCATCATTATCGACAAGAAGTTTGCGTTCGCCGAGAGAGGACCAAACCTGGATTCCAGAGCGTTTCTCGCGATTCAGGCTTCAGTTCCGACGATGGTCAAGATTAAAGTCATTGACCCTGCAGATCCAACTCCGTACCTGCTTGTTTCATCGAGACGCCCGGATGAGTTGATTTCCGCCTTGGCGAAGTGATCTAAAAATCTAGGAGATTACTCGCACTCGATGCAAACTTGACCGTACTTGCCTTTGCGAGATGACATCAGTGAGTGGTGCTTCACGATAAAGCACTCGGAACAAGTAAATTCGTCGTCCTGCGCTGGTACGACTACAACGTCGTGATCTTCAGAGATTACATCTGGTAGAGCAAAACCTTCGCCGTGCTCTTCATCTACGTCTACAACGCCAGAAAGCTTGTCAGGAATTCGCTCCTTGATTGCTTCGATCGACTCGGTATCGTCGTCGTTTTTGCGCGGTGCGTCGTAATCGGTTGCCATTTGGCTTCCCTCTCGTTTAAGTCTCTAAGCGTGCATAGTGTGCAACAAAAAACTGGTAAAGGCAAACACGTCACCGCGTGTTGATAAAAAATGTCGACACAGTTGAACGGCACACGATGAATGTTCCATAAACACGAGAGGTTGACTGGCAGACTTTCAAAAGGAGGAAGCTATGAAAGACATCAGACTTGTAGGTAATGACGACGACTACTTATTGCTCGAGTCATTGGATGGCCAAAAGTATCGCCTGCTTGTTGATGACGTACTTCGCTCAAGCGTTAAAAAGGAAACCTCAAAGAAACTGGCATCGGTTTCAATGTCTCCACGCCAGATACAGGATGCTATTCGCGCTGGATCAACCATCGAAGAGGTTGCCGCCGCTTCGGGAGCTTCAATTGGTTTCGTAGAAAACTTCGCTGTTCCAGTTTTAGCTGAATTGAATCACGTTTTGGCTAGTGCACTAAGTGTGCGTCTGGGCATAGATGGGGAACGTTCATCCGAGCATTTAGAATTCGAGTCTCTAATTGCAGATCGTCTCGCCAATCTGGCAGGTACTCAAATCAAGTGGGCTGCAAAGAGAATTGAGAGTGGGCTTTGGACCATATCTCTCAGTTACAACGTTGATGGCATCAGCCATGACGCTGACTGGTCTTTTGACGCAAGAAAACTCACACTGACGCCAGAGAACAAAACTGCAATAAGTCTTTCAAGTGGCAAGTCAATTGCCTTGCAAACGGCCGATGCGAACCCGGTGGCTACGACACCGGCAGCATTCAAGCAGTCAACTCAAGAAAAAACCGTTTCGCTGAGTGTTGTTGCTGATGCGCCAAAGAAGGTTGAATCTGCAATCGACGAGCTTTTCACTTCAGCAAATGAGACCGACCCGAAAACCTCGACACCGGCTCCTCTGAGCGCCACAGCAGACCTACTTGAGGCACTCCGCCGCAAGCGAGGTGAGCAAGCTGAGCAAGAGTTAACTACAGCAAGCGCAGTCTCGGCCGCTTCATTTGAGACTGTTGAAGATGCAAGTCCGAAACAACAAGAGTCAGAGAGTCCGGCGCCTAAAAAAGGCCGCGCAAGCATGCCGAGCTGGGACGAAATTGTCTTTGGTACTAAAACCGAGGACTAAATAAAAGCACCGAACCTAAGCAGCGGAACATTTAGTTCCTCTGGACTAATCGAGCCGTGCTGCCCGATCATTTGCATACTTTTTTTGCGAGCAAAATCGCGATGGTAGAGCGCAACCTTGCTGATCGCAATAATGAATAAATCGGGTAACCGATTGCTCGCCTCGTGAGTCAAGTTGCCATACCAGCCCGCATTTGCAATCTCATCCTTGGTCGCAACAAGGCATCGGTCCTTGAGCCAAGCTTTCAACTCCGAAATCTGTTCTTCTGAAGTTGAATCTTTGAAATACAGAAACTGGCACCTTGGGTCTCCCCCGACTGCGATTAGGTTTTCTAAACCAGGCGCTTCATCCAAGAAGATGTGCTGATTAGGATCAACATCAACGATTCCGTGATCCGCAGTAAGAAGCATGCCTGCCTTCTTAGGTAACCGAAGGTTCAACTCTTGAATCGAAGCATCAAGTTCTTCCAACTTCTCGAGCCACTTGAACGACTGTGAGCCAAAAGCGTGTGCAGTTTGATCGAGCTCGGGAACGTAGAAGTACACCAACGCCTTGGGATTCTTGGCTAGGACATTGAGAGTGGCGCGAACCCGATCCTCGAGAGTTTTTGCGGCGAGGTATGTCGTCGAGCGCATCGTTGCGTTTGAGTAGCCGGAACTCTCATACTCAGTTGGCCCCACGACGAAACATGGAACGCCTGCTTCAGTGGCTCTCTCTGAGATGGTTTGGTTTGGCTGAAACTCCTCTGGAGGAAAATCAGACCCAAGACCGGTAAGAAGATTTAGGGGCTGATTTTTAGCTCGATCGAAAATTTGATACCCAACAAGCCCATGACTGCCTGGCAGTAGCCCAGTCGAGAAACTGGCTATTGCAGCAGCAGTGGTAGATGGAAAGACTGTTGATATTTTCGTGCCGGTAGAGCGTGTGAGAAAAGGAGCGTGACCAGAGCGGTAATTCAAATTCGAAACGCCAAGTCCATCAACTAACACGACCACCGACTGTTGAACTCGTCTCAAACCAAGACGGTTGTCTACACCAGTAATCGCACCTAGTGCGGAGGCAAAAACATCGCTTAGCCTCCCGAAGGATTTAGGAAGCGCGGGTAGCATCGAAGACATCACCTAAGTCTGCCATAGGAAGTTAAGAGCCTCTAGAAACATGACTCAAGACAATCTGCCGCAAGAGCGAATCGTCGACATAGACCTATCCAAAGAGATGCAAGACTCCTTCTTGGAGTATTCCTACTCGGTCATTTACGCTCGCGCACTTCCTGATGCTCGAGACGGCTTAAAGCCAGTTCATCGACGCATAATCTTTCAGATGGGCGAAATGGGTCTCCGCCCAGATCGTGGGCACGTAAAGTCTGCTCGCGTGGTCGGCGAAGTGATGGGTAAGCTGCACCCGCACGGTGACTCGGCAATTTATGACGCACTGGTTCGTATGGCCCAGCCGTTCTCGCTTCGCGTTCCAATGATTGATGGCCACGGTAACTTTGGTTCCCTTGACGACGGCCCAGCAGCAGCACGTTACACCGAAGCACGCCTCTCAACCGCCGCACTTCTAATGAATGACGGTCTAGACGAAGACGTTGTTGATTTCAAGCCAAACTACGACGCACAACTCACGGAACCTGAGGTGCTTCCCGCGGCCTTTCCGAACCTTCTAGTAAATGGAGCTTCGGGCATCGCCGTAGGTATGGCAACCAACATGCCGCCTCATAACCTGCGCGAAGTTATTGCTGCCGCACGTTTTCTCCTTGGCAACAAAGAGGCCACAACCGAGGAGCTAATGAAATATGTTCCTGGTCCAGATTTGCCTAACGGCGGAATCATCATGGGCTTGGATGGCGTTCGGGACGCTTACGAAACTGGCCGAGGAACCTTCAAAACCCGTGCGCGTGTCTCGATTGAAAGCGTTTCTCCCCGAAAAATGGGACTTGTCGTAACGGAACTTCCTTATTTAGTTGGCCCAGAAAAAGTCATTGAGAAGATCAAAGACGGAGTCAATTCAAAAAAACTTCAAGGAATTTCTGACGTCACTGATCTGACTGACCGCACAAACGGACTAAAACTCGTTATTGAGCTAAAAACTGGCTTTGACCCACAGGTTGTACTTGACCTGCTTTACCGATTTACTCCAATGGAAGATTCATTCGGCATCAATAATGTTGCCTTGGTCGATGGAAGACCACAGACTCTGGGATTAAAAGATATGCTCGGGGTGTATCTGTCGCACCGAATCATCGTGACAAAACGTCGAACAAAGAATCGCCTTGGAAAACGAAAGGCCCGACTCCACTTAGTAGAAGGATTGCTAATCGCAATCGTTTCTATTGACGAAGTTATCCAGGTGATTCGAAGCAGCGACGAAGTTGATGACGCCAGAACTCGTCTGAGACAAATCTTCGATCTCTCTGAACTGCAGGCCGAATACATTCTTGAGCTTAGGTTGCGTCGCCTGACTAAGTTCTCGAAAATCGAACTTGAAACAGAGCGAGCAGCATTACTGGAAGACATTGCATCACTAGAGGCGATTCTCTCCAGCGACCAAAACTTACGCGATGTGGTCTCTGCCGAGCTGGACGAAGTTGCGACAAAATACGGCGAAGACCGCAGAACCACCCTTATCAGTGATGTAGAAGAAGTTAAGCCAATCAGTATGGCAAAAGCGGCATCGGTTAGCGCTCAATTGGCCGATACCCCTTGCATCATCATCATGACGGCTTCAGGACTCGTTGGCCGTGTCAATGAGCTAGGAGAACCAACGGTCACTTCAAAGCGAACCAAACATGACGCGATTGGGGTTCGGTTCGAAACTTCAACACGGTCAGACATCGGATTCTTGACGAGCGACGGAAAAATGCACCGCATTCATGTTGGCGATGTGCCGTCGATGGAATATGCAACCGATGTGAACTCCATGGTTTCGGCGAACTCGTTCTTGGG
>CAZIFS010000006.1:18905-36630 GCA_964539165.1 uncultured Rhodoluna sp.
GGTTCTCGGCTGCGAGCGTGCGGCCTCAGGGACGCGCAGCCGGCGGTGTGGCAGGAATCAACCTATCCTCAGACGCAACAGTTATTAGTTTCAGTGTTGTCAGCGACATCGATGAGTCGAAAGTTGTCACTTGCGCCAACTCCTCTGCGGCCATCGCTGGCACAGATCCAGGTAGCGCAAAATGGACACCACTGGTTGAGTTCCCGGCGAAGGGCCGGGCAACGGGCGGTGTGCGCGCGCAGCGTTTCATTCGAGCAGAAGATTGCCTGTACTTCGCAGCTGTCACATCAGGTGAGCTACTCGCACTAAGCGCAGACGGTAAACCGATCACTTTGCCATCAGCGGCTGCCAAGAGAGACGCCTCGGGTTCACCGATTGACACACTCGTCGGAAGCCTGGGCTCTAGGTAACCGAACACAAAAATGGACCCCGGTATTCGGGGTCCATTTTTTATGATGCGAAATCCAACTAAGCGTCGATTCGGTCTCTTTCAAAGCCATCGGCTGAATCGATGATGAAGTCTCGGCGAGGAGCAACGTCATTGCCCATGAGCAATTCGAATACTGTCTCGGCCGCCGCGGCGTCTTCGACGCGAACTCGGCGAAGTGCTCGGTGGTTGCGATCCATGGTGGTCTCTGCAAGTTGGTCTGCGTCCATTTCACCTAGACCCTTGTATCGCTGAATTGGCTCTTTGTATCTCTTGCCGGCCTTTGAAAGCTTCTGAAGCAAATCCTCAAGCTCTGCCTGCGAGTAGGTGTAAACCACTTCATTCGCCTTAGAGCCGGCATTTACAATCTCAACCCTGTGCAGTGGTGGCACAGCAGCAAAGACACGTCCAGCCTCAACAAGAGGCCTCATGTATCTAAAGAACAAAGTAAGCAGAAGGGTGCGAATGTGAGCACCATCGACATCGGCGTCGCTCATCAGAATCACTTTTCCATAGCGAGCAGAATCAAGATCAAAGCTTCTGCCTGAACCGGCACCTAGCACCTGAATAATCGAGGCACACTCGGTGTTTGACAGCATGTCTGAAATCGATGCCTTTTGCACATTCAAGATTTTTCCACGGATAGGCAACAGCGCCTGGAACTCGCTGTCGCGAGCTAGCTTGGCAGTTCCCAGGGCTGAGTCGCCCTCAACGATGAACAACTCTGAAGTCTCAGTTTCTTGAGTACGGCAATCTACCAATTTAGTAGGTAGTGAGGAAGTCTCGAGAGCATTCTTTCTTCGCTGAGTCTCTTTGTGAGTGCGGGCAGAAATTCTCGACTTCATTTCGGCTACGACTTTTTCAAGCAACTGCGAAGCTTGGGTTTTGTCATCACGCTTGGACGAATTGAACTTCTCACCCAGAGCCTTGGTAACCACATTGGCAACGATATTTCGGACTGCCGGAGTTCCTAGAATTTCTTTGGTTTGACCCTCAAACTGAGGTTCAGCAAGTCGAACGGTTACAACTGCAGTGACTCCCGCGAGAACGTCTTCTTTTTCGATTTTGTCGTTGCCAACTTTTAACTTTCGAGCATTCGATTCGATTTGAGAACGAAGTGTCTTCAGCAGTGCCTGCTCAAAGCCCGCAATGTGAGTGCCGCCCTTGGGGGTCGAAATGATGTTAACGAACGACTTGACCTCAGTGTCATATCCAGTTCCCCAACGTATAGCTATGTCAACATCGCAGATACGATCAACTTCACGCGAAACCATGTTTCCCGATTCGTCAAGCACAGGAATGGTCTCGGTGAACGAACCCTGCCCGGCTAAAGTCCAGGTAGCGGTCAATGGTGCATCCTTGGCCAAGTAATCAGCGAACTCAACGAGACCGCCATCGAACTTGAAATCATGCCGAATAATATCGGCTGACCGCTGATCTTCAATGTTGATACCAAGACCGGGCACCAAGAACGCAGTCTGACGAGCACGACCCAAAAGATCGTCAATAGCAAATACGGCGTCCTTGATAAAGATTTGTGGATCAACCCAGTAGCGCACACGGGTTCCAGAAGTTCCCTTGGCAATCTTCCCTACTTCACGGAGCACTGAACCGTCGATAAATGGCTGAAACGGGTTTCCGGGTTGAATGCCAGAAGTGTCATCAAATGTGCCTGGCTCGCCCCTGCGGAACGACATTGCATAGGTCTTTCCATCGCGATCAACCTCGACGTCAAGTCGTTGAGATAGGGCGTTAACTACCGAAGCACCAACACCGTGCAGACCGCCAGATGCTGCGTATGAACCAGAACCGAACTTTCCACCGGCGTGCAACTTTGTAAAAACAACTTCTACGCCGCTCAAACCAGTCTTAGGCTCAATGTCCACTGGGATACCTCTGGCGCGGTCATTGACCTCAACGCTGCCGTCTGGGTGCAAAATAACTTTGATTTGATCACCGAAACCAGCAAGTGCCTCATCGACCGAGTTGTCGATGATCTCCCAAAGACAGTGCATCAAGCCGCGACTATCGGTTGAACCGATGTACATGCCCGGGCGTTTGCGAACTGCCTCGAGCCCCTCTAGAACCGAGAGATGTCTTGCTGAGTAATCTGAATTAGGCACCCGAAAATGCTAACCCGAACGGTTCGGAATCCTTGATCTGACACGGATACAGTAACTCCGAAACGCTATATCGCAGTTAGCGAAATGCCCGTGATTTGCGACCTTTTTCCCTCGCCGACATGTTCAAATAGAGGTAATCAGAGGAGTAACAATGTCAGCAAATGAAGCCGTCACCGAGTCAGTAGAAACCAACGAGTCAAAAGAGTCGCTAACCGCGCTAGATCGTTGTGACATTTGTGGCGCTCAGGCTTACATCCGAGTTGAATTGGCCACTGGCGAACTTCTATTCTGTTCACACCACGGCAATGAGAAAAAAGCGAAACTAGAACCAATTGCAAAGTCTTGGCTAGACGAGAGCGACAAGCTTCTCTCTCGCTAAAGACTTACTGAATACCAGCTGCGACCCAGGCACCCTCAAGATATTTCTTGAGGTCCTGGGTTTTTGTATCTGACAATTCTGGACATTTGACACCTGCGTGAGCACAAAGGTTCGAAACCAATTCTTGAAGATAATCAGACTTAGCTAGGAATGGGCCGTGTAACAGTGTGCAAACGAGGCCGCCATCCTGGCTAAACAGCGGAAGTTCAAGTTCAGAATTCACGTACCCAAGACTCTGATTTGAGTCCGACACAAAGCTCTTAAACTCAGAAACTCGTTCACGCAAGACCGGTTTTCCTGGCAAGAGTCCAATGCCAGCGGTGTTAAGGCTAGTCACCTCAAATAGGTGATCAACACCTGAGGAAACCGCGAGAACTTTGGCACCACGCTCGAGCGCAGAGCTAAGCACTTGCTTCAGATCAGAGAAGCTAGAAGATAAGTCAGCCCAAGCTGCAGCTGAACCGTGCCCTAGAAGAATAAATGCCGCATCCTCCGGAACCGCATGAACAGACTCTGCCAAGTGAACCTCAAATTCGATTCCCCGCCACTCAAGCTGCTTAGACAACACGATTAGGTTACCGAAATCACCATTTAGGTTCAGGTGTCGCGGAAAAAGACCGACCAACTTAATCATCGCTCGACCGCCTCGGGATCGGTAAGTCCCAGCATTCTGCGTGTGCGCCTCATTGCATCAGCACTAAAAATCACGGTTTTTCGACCATGCTCTGGACGAGGTAGAGAAAAGAATTTATCCAAGGCAATCTGTAGGTCATCGGTGGCAAATCCAACTGGAATGTCTGCATAGCTCAACCGGAGACCCATTTCGGCGAAATTGAATCCCGAAAGAACATCAACATGGCTCAAGTTTTTCAGGTCTACGGTCCAAAGCCAGGATGGATCATGAACGTCGCGGCCGATGGCTAAGAAAATCTGCTCGGGATTGGTGGTCAAATTATCTAGATTCAACTGAAAGCTCATTGGATTTTGAACGAGAATAAACTCGATCTCTTCACCATTTAGTTTTACGATTTCGCCTCTGGCAAAAACTGGTGGAAGCTCGTTGAGAGTCTTAGTCGCAAGGGCTAAATCAAAATTGTCACCCAGATAACGCCTGGCACTCTCTAGGGATGCAATTGCATCGAGAGCAAAGTGCAGCCCACGATTTGGCAGGATCAGCGAGCACTCCAGACCCCCAACTACAGCCGAAGCTTCTAACCCGTCAACGCTGGTAATCTCCGACGATACTTCTTGACGAGGTAACTCCGCGAGATAGGTCTCAGCAGCGCCGAGTCCGTGAGCTGTATTTGACACTATTTCTGAAGCGATACCAAACCAGGTAACTGAACTTGGTTTGTACTTCTGGTTCATAACCAGAATGTTTTGATCATCCGTGTTCAAAATCACGGCGTCAGTCGCTCGGGCTGCAACTTCGCCGAGCTTATTTCTCACCAACGCAGGGTCAATAAAACGATCAAGTTGGTCTTCTAAAACGTTTAGAACTGTTACTTGGCGAGGACGAATGCGCTTGGTGATATCAGCAGCATGCCCCTCATCCATCTCTAGAATCGCAACATCGCCATCGATGGCTCCCCAAACATTCGAGCGCTCAATGATTGACGAGTAGAAACCCTGAGCAATATTCGCTGTTGATGGGTTCGTGAACACTTTCTTGCCGTGAGCACGCGCAATCGCAACGAGCATTTTGGTTGTGGTTGATTTACCTGCCGACCCGGTGACAACGACAAGACCATCTTCGAATTTCGAAAGCGTAGCGGCCAACAAGCCAGGCGCGATTTTGCCTAAGACCAAGCCCGGCAGTGCAGAACCACCACCGGGACGAATCAACCGAACTGCTAGACGCACTAAGCGCCCGATCAGAATGGCTGGCAGGTAGAACAAATTAGTTCTCTAGGTAGTCTCGAAGCATTTGCGAGCGTGAAGGGTGACGCAACTTCGACATTGTCTTCGATTCAATTTGTCGAATACGTTCGCGGGTCACGCCGAACTCCTCGCCAATCTGGTCAAGAGTCTTCTGAACGCCATCTCCAAGTCCAAAGCGGCTGCGAATTACGCCAGCTTCGCGAGGGTGCAGCGAATCAAGGATGCGTTCAAGCTCACGCTGCAGCATGGTGAAGCCAACAGCATCAGCTGGTACAACAGCTTCAGTGTCTTCAATTAGGTCGCCGAACTCAGAATCGCCGTCTTCACCGAGTGGGGTTGAAAGCGAAATAGGCTCACGGCCGTACTTCTGAACTTCGACCACTTTTTCAGGGGTCATGTCTAGCTCACGAGCCAGCTCTTCTGGGGTCGGTTCGCGACCAAGATCTTGCAATAGCTGACGCTGAACTCGAGCCAACTTGTTGATGACCTCAACCATGTGAACTGGAATACGAATGGTGCGAGCCTGGTCAGCCATTGCTCGAGTGATTGCCTGTCGAATCCACCAGGTGGCATAGGTAGAGAACTTGTAACCCTTGGTGTAGTCAAACTTCTCAACTGCACGGATCAGACCGAGGTTTCCCTCTTGAATCAGGTCAAGAAACTGCATTCCGCGGCCGGTGTAACGCTTTGCCAGCGAAACCACCAAACGCAAGTTAGCCTCTAGAAGGTGGCTCTTAGCACGCTGGCCATCTTTGATTACCCACTTGTAATCGCGCTCTTGTTCACGAGTAAGTTTCTTAGCGTTGGCTAGCTTCTCTTCAGCAAATAGGCCCGCTTCAATGCGCTTCGCCAACTCAACCTCGAGCTCAGCGTTTAGAAGAGCAACCTTTCCAATCTGCTTTAGGTAGTCCTTTACTGGGTCAGCAGTTGCGCCGGTGATTGTCGTTGTCTGAACAGGAATATCGTCGTCTTCACGGTGCGAGAGAACCAAAGCACCCTCTGGAACAACCAAAGTTTCTACTTCTTCTTGCTCGTCATCGTGCTGTTCGTCTTCTAGAGCGACGATGTCAACGGCGATAGCAGCATCGGCAACAATCGCCTCGACTGAGATATCGTCTAGATCTTCTTCATCTTCGTCATCCGACTTAGGCAATTTAGCGGCCTTTGCTGGCTTCGCTTTAGCCGCAGCAGGTTTCGCGGCAGCTTTGGTGGTTGGCTTTGCCTTGACTGGCTTGGTTACCGTTTGCTCAGCGTCGAGCGGTAACTCAGCTTCAGCCTTCTTGGCCGCAACCTTTGCTGGCGCCTTGGCAGAAACACTCTCGACCTTCTTAGCAGGCTTGGCTTCTGCAGCCTTTGCTGGGGCTTTCGCCGCAGTCTTGGCAACTGGCTTCTCGGTTGGAGCTTGAGTTTTTTTAGTTACGGGCTTACTCGCTGCGGTTTTAGTCACTGGAGCACTTTTCTTTGGTTCAACGCTAATGTTCTCGGGTTCCTTAATGTTTGCTACTTCGTCCCCCTGAGATTTTTCATTGCGCTGAAAACGACTTAACCATGACTTTTTGTCAGGCGTATTTTCGTTCTTTTTAGCCAATTTGAACCTCTCCACTCCCCCAGCCCAAGACAATCTTGAAGGCGTTTCGGGCATTACGAAGACCCATGTCAAATCGAATTGAATCATCGACGACTGGGTCCTATAGATAATTATGTCACGCTAAAGCTAAAACTCGGTGCATTTAGTTCAAGTGCGACTCAGTTCAAAGCAGGCAAAGGTGACTATTTATTCCCTCGGTGGCTTTTCAGTGCCCTAGTCTTTGCCAACTCAACAGCAAGCATCGAGACCCCAAGGGCGATTGCAAAGAACTCAACAGACATCGCCCAACGGAATCCTTCGAGGGTAAATCTAGAAATAACAGAAGCACCAGAGCTATTGGCAATCGCTACCTGATCAAGAATCACGCCAGCGATAAACATCATCGAAAAGGTAGCAACAAACCCGCCCACATTGACAAAGCCATTTACTGCGCCCAGCTGACTCTTATCTACGTGACTTCGAACGAAGTCAAAGGCAACCATCGACATAGGCCCGCTGACGCCCAAAACAAAAATGAGAAGAAGAATCATCCAGGTGGGTGCAGAGTCTGGTTGAAGCAAAACGAGAATCCATGAACCGCCAATCGAAAACGCCGTGCCGATAACCATAAATATTCGAACACTTGGATAACGACCACACACCCACCCAATTGCCGGCCCAGAAAAAAGACCTGTTACCGCGAAAGTTGATAGTGCGAGCGACGCCGCAGATGGCGAAAAGTTTTCAGCCGAAACGAGGAATGGATACCCCCAAAGCAGTAGAAACACCGAAGGCGCTGATTGCAGAGTGAAGTGAATCCAGAACGAGGCACGCACGCCAGGCTTAGCAAGGTTCGAAGCTAACTGGCGAAATGACGTTTTCAGGGACTCGGCTCTGATGATTCCATCACTCGGATTTCGATCTTCTTGAACAACAGTTAGTAGAACAAAAACAAGTGCAACCGTGATGAAAGCAAGAGAAGCAAAAGCCACGGTCCAGCCGTTGAGGTGCAAAACCAGCGCAAAGGGCAATGCCGAAATTGCTTGGCCAACTTGACCAACATTGGTTAGCAGTTGTTGAATTCTTGTCGCCTTTGCGCCGTCGAACCAGCCGTGTACCAAGCGAATCATTGAGATGAAAACAAAGGCGTCACCCAAACCAACAAGCATTCGGCCAGCAACGGCGAAACCGAATACCGGGATGAAAGCAACCAGAAGTTGCCCGACTGCCATTGAGCAGGCACCAAAAACCAGAAGGCGTTTTGCACCAAAACGATCTAGCAGAATTCCTACCGGAATTTGCATAGCCGCATAGACAGCCAACTGTGACACTGCAAGAGTCGAGAGCATGGTTGCGGCAACATCAAAACGCTCGGTCGCAGCAAGTGCAGCTACACCCAGACTGCTTCGATTGATTACTGCGACAAGGTATGCCAACGCACCGGCTGTCATCACTAGTGCGGCTTTGTTTTTCACGTTCCCATCTTGCCAATCAAATGGGGCGTATTCTGCCGATATGACTAAAAGGGCAATCGTGACAGGTGGAACCGCGGGAATTGGGTTTGAAATTGTTAAAACCTTGCTGCATCGCGGCTATACAGTAACCGCGCTTGGGCGAAATCCAAGTAATTTGAGCGAAGTAATCGAGGCTCAACCCAATAAAGAAAAACGATTGGAATTCTTGAGTTGCGATTTCTCAGACTTGAACCAAGTATCTGAGGCAGCAAATTATTTGAAGCAGCACCGATGGGATGTGCTGATAAATAACGCCGGAGCTAAGGTCGAGTCTCCCAAAAAACAAACAGTTCAGGGCTTCGAGTGGCATACCGGGGTAAACCACCTTGCTCACTTCTATCTGACGTCCCAAATCTGGGATGCAGCGGCAGATAGTGCAAGAATGGTGACCGTTTCTTCGATTGTCGCCCGCACTCATGTGATGTCAACTGCGAACGAGACCTCCATGTCAACGTCAGATCTCTATGCAAAGTCCAAACGCGAGAACCTACTTTTCGGCCTCACCGCTGCAAGAAAACTTCAAGATACCAACAAAAGGTCGACAATTGCTCACCCCGGTTTCACTCGAGCCAGTCGTTACGGAGCGAGCTGGGTTAGACCAGTTGAGTATCTTCTAGCCCAGTCGGCTAGGAGCGGCTCTGAGACGGTAATTAAGGGTCTAGACGAATCAAACGGGAGCTACATTGGCCCGGCAATTCTCGAGCTTTGGGGAAAACCGAAGCCTGCAAAGCTATTGACTGAGTTCAGGGACGAATCTCAACAGAATAGGTTCTGGAAAGATACCGAGGAGAAACTCGGAATTCGCTTCAGATTGAACTAAACCTCGTCCTCAGCGCCATTTTTGTGCCGGTTAGCAAGATATCCTTCAAGCTCATCTGCAATTTCTTCTGCCGAAGGCACATGAGGAGCCGGTCGGACAATTTGGTTTCTGATGCCGAGATTGATTTCACTCGAATAACCTGCCTCAAGAGAGGCAACCATTTTTGCTAGATCCTCATTTTTGCTGAGCTGTTCATCAATTTTGTGAGCAACTTCAACGGCCTCGGCTCGGAGAGAGTCGGTCGGAAAAACCAAACCAGTCGCGGCACTAACTTGTTCAAGGGCGGTAATTGTTCCCTGCGGAAACTCAGTGTCGCTCAGGTAGTGAGGAATCAACATCACGAACCCTGCCACCGGTACTTCTATTTGAGTGAGCTTGTACTCGATTAGGTGAAGGATGTTGCCGGGCACCTGGGTTTGAGGTTTCCACTCAGAAACGAGCTCGATGACATCCGAGCGGTTGCCTGAAACAGTGATGCCCACTGGCCGGCTGTGTGGAGTTGGAAAGGGAATCGAGTGTACCCAGGTGAAGTCGGCAACCTGAAGCTCCTCAACGATTTCAAGAATCGCTTCAGAGAAGGCCTCCCATTTGAAGTCTGGTTCGTAACCATGCAGGAACAGAAAAGGCTCATTGGACTCATCGTGAACCAGATAAATTCCGAGGATCGCGGGTTCATAACTTGCAATGTGGTCGCGCTCGAAATACATCACAGGGCGTCTTGATCTGTAATCAAGTAGTTCATCGTTGGAGAATTGAAGAATCAACTCATGCTTGAGGCTGGTAAATATGTGTTGAGCAAATTGCGCGAACACATGGCCCGAGTCGGTGAAGCCTGATAAACCGGCTACCAAATTCAAACCCATTGGCACTGACTGGACACCAGTGCGATAGTCGTACAACTCGCTGAAGTGGTTCATAGCCCCATCCTAACTTTTAGCCGTTTAGCATTGGCGTATGTCGTTAATAAAGGTTTCTACTGCCACATCAATTCCCGCTTTGAATGCCGACACGCTTCTTGTGATTGGCATTATCGATAACGAAAGCAAGATGTCTCTCAGTTCAGGCGAACCAAGCGCGCTCGGTATCGATATCAAGACACTTGAAAACGTAGGTGCCAACTCAAAGAAAGAATCATTCACACTGGTTCCCGGATCAGCTGGGTCAACTTTGGCTTTTGTAGGACTTGGCAATGGCGAAGTGAGCGATCAAATCTTGCGCGAGATCGGCGGAACTGTTGCTAGAAAGGCCAAAAAATTCGAACGCGTCGTTTTCGACCTCGACACCGAGTCTGAAGCGCAATTGGAGGCCCTGCACCTTGGCTTTTCGATGGGAAGCTACAGTTTCGATGAATACCGCGCCAAGAAGTCGGAGAATCGAAACAAATCTCTGGTCTTCGTTTCAAAACTGAAACTGACTCGAGAATCCGTTCAAAAAAACGAAGCTATTTCATCGGCAGTAAAGCACTCTCGAGACTTAGTCAATCGAGCTCCTAACGAGCTATTTCCTGCGTCGTTTGCAACCGAAGCTGCAGCCGTTGCAAAGTCTTCCGGCCTCAAGATCAAAGTGTGGGATGAGAAGGCCCTGGTCAAAGACGGCCTTGGTGGAATCTCTGCCGTGGGTGCAGGTTCAAGCCGCCCGCCACGACTGGTAAAAATCTCGTACTCCCCCGCTGGAGCAAAAAAGCACATTGCATTGGTTGGCAAGGGAATAACTTTTGACTCAGGCGGTCTAAGCCTGAAGCCGGCGGAATCCATGGTTGGCATGAAATACGACATGACTGGTGCCGCAACTGTTCTAAATGCAGTGAGAACCATTGCAACTCTAAAAATCAACACCAAAGTCACCGCATGGATGTGTCTCGCTGAAAATATGCCGTCTGGAACCGCGGTTCGACCTAATGATGTCATTCGAGCTAGAAACGGCAAAACCATTGAGGTGCTTAACACCGATGCTGAAGGTCGCCTAGTGCTAGCAGACGGCCTCTCGATGGCCAGCGAAGAGTTTCCTGATCTCATTGTTGATGTTGCAACTCTCACTGGAGCAGCGACTATTGCTCTTGGCAACCGTTATGCCGGATTAATGGGCGATCAGCAAGCGGTTGAGCAGGTAGAAATTGCAGCCGCTTCAACTGGTGAGCTGGTCTGGCACATGCCATTAGCTGACGAGCTAAGACCGCTACTTGACTCAGACATTGCCGATATTGCTAACGTCAAAATTGGCAACCGTGCCGGTGGAATGCTGGTAGGTGGACATTTCTTGCAGGAGTTCATTGGCCCGCAGAAAACTGATAAATCAAAGAAAATCGCTTGGGCACACCTAGACATTGCTGGACCTTCGGATAATTCAGGTGCGGCTTATGGCTACACACCAAAGGGAGCAACTGGCACGATGGTGCGCACTTTGATTCGCCTTGCCGAGAATCTGTCAAGTTCGAGTAAACGCTAAAACATAGTAAAGTTTGAAGGTATTGGCGAACCTTTAGAGGGAGTAATTAAGTGGCTGACCACAACTTTGACGTTGTAATCCTTGGTGGAGGAAGCGGTGGCTATGCAGCTGCACTTCGTTCGGCTCAATTGGGCAAAAGCGTTGCGCTAATCGAAAAAGACAAACTTGGTGGCACCTGCCTTCACCGCGGATGCATCCCCACCAAAGCACTTCTTCACTCAGCAGAAGTTGCAGACACTGTAAAGGATTCAGCAACCTACGGCGTACAGTCAACTTTCGGTGCAATCGACATGCCAGCAGTCAACGCGTACCGCAACACCATTGTTGATCGCCTATTCAAGGGCCTCACCGGACTGGTCAACTCAAAGAGCATCACCGTTGTATCTGGTGAAGGACGACTAATTGGACCAAAGACCATTCAGGTCAACGGAGACAACTACACAGGCGCGAACATCGTTTTGGCTTCTGGTTCATACAGCCGCACCTTGCCTGGTCTGGAAATTGGTGGCCGAGTAATCACCTCAGAACACGCTTTGCAACTGAATTTCGTACCAAACAAAGTCATCGTCTTGGGTGGCGGTGTTATTGGCGTCGAGTTCGCCTCGATCTGGAAGTCATTTGGTGCAGAGGTAACCATCGTCGAGGGTCTACCTAGCTTGGTCCCTAACGAAGATGCGACTGTCAGCAAGGCTCTCGAGCGTGCGTTCCGCAAGCGCGGAATCGAGTTCAAGACCGGTGTTCGTTTCTCTGGTGTCGAGCAGCACGAACACGGAGTTGTTGTAAGCCTGGAGAGCGGCGAAAAACTAGAGGCAGAAGTGCTTTTGGTTGCCGTTGGACGTGGCCCAAACACTGCAGGCCTTGGTTACGAAGAGCAGGGCATCCACATGGATCGTGGCTTTGTACTAACCGATGACCGCCTACAGACCAATATCTCGGGCGTCTACGCTGCTGGTGACATTGTGCCTGGTTTGCAGCTTGCTCACCGCGGCTTCCAACAGGGTATCTTCATTGCCGAAGAAATCGCTGGCTTGAAGCCAGCCGTCATTGATGAAAACGGAATTCCGAAGGTCACTTACTGTGAACCTGAGATTGCCTCGGTTGGCCTCACTGAGGCTAAGGCCGCTGAGTCATTTGGTGCCGAGAACATCTCAACCTACGAGTACAACCTCGGCGGAAACGGCAAGAGCCAGATTCTTGGTACTGCTGGATTCATCAAACTGATTCGCAAGAACGATGGCCCGATCATCGGTGTACACATGATTGGATCACGTGTTGGCGAGCAGATCGGCGAAGCTCAATTGATCGTTAACTGGGAGGCATACCCAGAAGATGTTGCATCTTTGATTCACGCACACCCAACCATGAACGAAGCCATCGGCGAAGCTCACCTTGCTATCGCCGGCAAACCTCTACACGCACACGCGTAAAAGATTTCACAAGGAGCATCAGAATGAGCGAATCAGTAGTACTGCCGGCACTTGGCGAGAGCGTTACCGAGGGTACAGTAACCCGTTGGCTAAAAAAGGTAGGTGACTCTGTAGCCGTCGACGAGCCACTGGTTGAGGTATCTACCGACAAAGTTGATACCGAAATTCCTTCGCCTGTCGCAGGCGTGATTGAACAAATCTTGGTTCAAGAAGACGAGACAGTTCAGGTCGGCGCTGTCTTGGTCATCATTGGTGACGGATCCGGCGCAGCTTCAAGCGCTCCAGCTCCGGTTGCAGAACCAACTCCTGCTCCTGTATCTGAAGCTCCTGCAGCACCAGCTGCGGTGGCTGCACCAGCACCTGTTGCTGCACCTGCAGCCCCGGCATATGTTCCACCTGCCGCGCCAGCGCCCGCCGTTGCACCGGTTGCTCCACTAGCAGTTGCTCCAGTTGCCACCCCGGTGTCTAACGCCGGCTCGGTTGATGCTGGCTACGTAACTCCGCTAGTTCGCAAATTAGCTCAGGAGACCGGAATTGATCTTTCGCAGATCGCTGGCACCGGTGTTGGTGGCAGAATCCGCAAGGATGATGTAATCGCAGCTTCAAGCGCACCTGTAGCAGCCCCTGCCGCAAGCGCACCGGCTCAATCAACCTTCGTTCCCGGTGCCGCATCACCTCTGCGCGGTACCACCGAGCCAATGTCTCGTCTCCGTAAGGTCCTTGCTGAGCGAGCAGTTGCATCGATGGTATCTACCGCACAACTAACCACCGTTGTCGAAGTTGACGTAACTAAGATCGCTCAGTTGCGCCAACGCGTTCAGTCTCAGTTCGTAGCAAAATCTGGCGGCAAGCTGAACTTCATGCCGTTCTTTGCACTTGCTGCCGCAGAGGCTCTTCGAGTTCACCCAAAGCTGAACGCAACAATCGATGGCGAGAACATCGTCTACCACGGTACTGAAAACATTTCTTTTGCTGTTGACACTGAGAAGGGTCTACTAACTCCAGTAATCCGTGACGCTTCAACGCTAAACATCATGCAGATTGCTCAGCAGATTGCTGATCTTGCAGGACGCACCCGCGCAAACCAGTTGAAGCCAGATGAGCTTGGTGGCGGCACCTTTACCTTGACCAACACTGGTTCACGAGGTGCTTTGTTTGACACCCCAGTTGTATTCCTGCCTCAGGTGGCAATTTTGGGAACCGGTGTTGTTACCAAGCGCGCTGCTGTAGTAACTGACGCAAATGGTCAAGACGCCATTTCAATTCGAAGCATGGTTTATTTAGCGCTTTCATACGACCACCGTCTGGTAGACGGGGCCGACGCAAGTCGCTTCTTGGTTGACGTAAAGGCTCGACTAGAAGAGGCTAATTTCGATTCAGTTCTAGGTCTATAGATTCACTTACCTAAGTCCTCCAGTCGTTTACTCGGCTGGAGGACTTTTGTTATGTGCCAAGAACCTTCGCGTGACACTCGGTAAACCTCTACGTTCAGATTTTTATCGCCAGGACAATTGAAACTCAACATCACGTGTTGCAAGCCACCAACTTTCGCGAGCACCGTCGTTTGTGTTTGCTCTTGGTTTGCTAATTGAGAAATTCGTTCAAGAGAAGCAACTTCAACCTCATCACAGATTGAAATCGGATTGACTTCTGCCTTTGTGGTCTCAGTCGTAGTGATCGACACAACCCGAGACCGTGAAGCCAACGTTGAAAGTCCGAACAAAACCAAAGCCATGGCCGCAAAGACCATGATTCCGGTTCGTAACCATGCTTTCCCTTTAGGTCTGGGCGGGGATGTTTTCCGTAATAAGAAGACCCGCCCATCAGAACTCTGGATTGGACACAATTCAGAGTTCAGGGATGACCGCAATTGGAGCACCCAATTCGACCTAATTCGCTTTGGTTTCTGAACGAACATATCGACCCCGAAGCTCCAACCCCCACGGCGACGCTTGAGATCCAGACGCCTAAGGTCTGGTCGTCGAAAGCGAGGTTTCTTTATGTTCACCTATCCATCAAATGCCTTGCGAAACTGAGTGAGAATCAAGAAACAAATTTTGTGCAAAGATCGGGAATTTGTGTCATCTGTGGATTGCTTAGACTTGAGTCATGCCAGAATTCCTTATCGCCGGTCTCGATCCAAAATTTATTGGATACGAAGATGCGTGGGAATTTCAGCGAAAAATTCACTCAAAAGTGGCTAATGGCGAGATTCCTGACACAGTAATTTTGCTTGAACACTCAAGTGTGTTCACCGCGGGTAAGAGAACCGAAGACTCTGAACGCCCAACTGACGGCACGCCGGTAATCGATGTTGACCGAGGTGGAAAGATTACTTGGCATGGTCCTGGGCAACTTGTTGGTTACCCAATCATGCAACTACCCCGCCCAATCGACGTAGTTGGTTATGTGCGTTGGCTCGAGCAGGTACTTATTGACAGCATCCGTGAATTCGGCCTTGAAACCGTGCGTGTTGAAGGGCGAAGCGGCGTTTGGGCGCCGGTTGGCGACACTTTTGTAAAGGTTGCTGCTATTGGAATTAGAGTTGCCGAGCACACCACCATGCACGGCTTTGCCCTCAACTGCAATAACTCGCTCGAACCTTATGAAACCATTGTTGCTTGCGGCATCCGTGACGCTAAAACCAGCACTCTGACCGAGTTGCTTGGCAAAGAGATCACCACCGCGATGGCGGCCGAAGTTATCCAAAAGAACCTAAAAGAGATTGGCAAGGTCGCAAATTGACCGAACTGAAACCAGAGCGAAAGCTCCTTCGCATTGAAGCCAGAAACGCTTCTGTACCCATCGAGAAAAAGCCAGAGTGGATCAAAACCACGGCAAACATGGGGCCTGAATACCAGGCTTTGCAAAAACTGGTGAAGAGCGAAAATCTTCACACCGTTTGCCAAGAGGCCGGCTGCCCGAACATCTTCGAGTGCTGGGAAGATCGCGAGGCGACGTTCCTGATTGGTGGTTCACAGTGCACCCGCCGCTGCGACTTCTGCCAGATAGACACCGGAAAACCAGATAACTTCGATCCAGATGAACCCCGACGTGTTGGCGATTCTGTGAAGCAAATGGAATTGCGCTACGCAACTGTCACAGGTGTAGCTCGAGATGACCTGCCAGACGAAGGCGCTTGGCTGTATGCCGAGACCATAAGACAAATTCACAAGGCATCTCCGGGCACCGGCGTCGAGATACTCGTGCCAGATTTCTCTGGCAACCCAGATTTGCTTGGCAAAGTGTTTGACGCCCGGCCAGAAGTTTTTGCACACAACGTTGAAACAGTGCCCCGCATTTTCAAAGAAATTCGGCCAGCCTTTAGATACGACAGATCCTTGGATGTGCTCACTCAGGCTAGAAATTATGGTTTGGTGACCAAGTCGAATTTGATTCTTGGAATGGGCGAGACTCGCGAGGAGATTTCGCAGGCTATGCAAGATCTTCACGATGCCGGCACGGATATTCTGACCATCACTCAATATCTGCGACCTACCCCTAAACACCACCCAGTTACAAGATGGGTAAAGCCGGTTGAGTTTGCCGAGATGGCTGAAGAGGCTGAAGAAATTGGCTTCTTGGGAGTACTTTCGGGCCCATTGGTTAGAAGCTCTTACCGCGCCGGACGCCTCTGGGCACAAACCATGAGCAAAAAGGGTCGAGAAGTACCAGACCACCTGAAACATCTAGCCGAAGCTGCTGCAAAAAGTGGATTCGGTCAGGCATCTCACTAGTACCGATTGATAGGCTTTCATAATGGCTAAAAAAGAGAAAACAGCAAAACAACCGGGTCAACTCGCGCAGATGATGCGTGTTTACAAAATGACTGCGAAGTCTGACAAGACCTCTACCCTTTGGGCAGCGTTGGCCTTTGTCGGTGTTGTTGCAGCCTCACTTCTGCTTTCAGTTCTGACAGCTCCAGGCAACGTCACAAACTTTGTGCTTTCAAGCATCGCAGCGTTGGTGCTGGGTGTAATGCTGGCGATGGTAGTAATGTCTCGCAAGGCGGAACGCATGGCCTATCGCCAAATAGAAGACCAGCAGGGTGCTGTAGGTGCTGTGCTGAGTAACGGCTTGCGTCGCAATTGGCGAGGTGCAGCCATGCCGGTAGCTTTCAACGCAAAATCTGGCGACGCTGTTTACCGTGCCGTTGGCCCAGGTGGAATTGTTCTCATCGGTGAGGGTTCGCGTCACCGTGCCCAAGCACTGCTAGAAGATGAACGTAAAAAGATCTCTCGAATCGCGACTGGCGCGCCTATTACTGCAGTGTTCGTCGGCAAGGATGAAGGTTCGATTCGCATCTATGAAGTAACTAAGACCCTCTACAAGATGAAGAAATCTTTGAGTCGCGCTGAAGTTGCTGCTGTAGACAAGCGACTAGCTTCTCTCGGAATGAACATTCCAATTCCAAAAGGAATTGACCCTCGCAAGGTTCGCCAACAACGAGGTTAATTTTTGAAAAACCCCGGCCGCTTGGCCGGGGTTTTCGTTATGACCGAATGAGAACGGTGCCGGCGGCCTTGTCATGAAGGCCACGGTTGTCGTTATCCCAAATAACGGCCGGTAAAACCAGAAGGATCAATCCGACTCGCAGCGCCGAGGAGAGCAACCCAATTGCCGACCCATCAACCTTGCGAACTTTCATCCCAGTAATTCGATGACCGAAAGTTGCGCCTAGGGTCAGCACCAAGATGAATTGCATTCCGGCAAAAATCAATAGTGTCGCTGAGTTGTCGCCTGCAAAAAAGGCCGTTGAGATGAGCAACGCAACTCCCCAGTCGATAACCAGCGCTAGCAATCTTCGAGGGAATTTCGCGAGTGACCCGGTACCACTTTTAGGAAGGCCGAGTGCCTTGCCGGCCCAGTTCTGCGCATTAGACATGTCTCGAGCCTAGCCAAAGTTTTACATGGCTGAAACATTGTTTGAGTCAGTATCAAGGGCGCGCTCGGTTAGACTTTTCGGGATGGCTTAATGACGTGCCAGTAACCACCATCCACCTTCTGAAGGGATACCCCCTATGTTCAAGACCGCCTCTGAGGTAGTCAAGTTCATCAAGGACAACGACGTAAAGTTCCTTGACGTACGATTCACCGACCTACCAGGTGTGCAGCAGCACTTCAACCTTCCAGCAGCAATGA
>CAZIFS010000007.1:0-20631 GCA_964539165.1 uncultured Rhodoluna sp.
ACGCCAACGGCATCGTGCACGTGTCTGCAAAAGACAAGGGCACCGGCAAAGAGGCATCTGTCACCATCACCGGTGGTTCTTCACTTTCTAAAGAAGACATCGAGCGCATGGTTCGCGAAGGCGAAGAGCACGCTGCCGAAGACAAGAAGCGTCGTGAAGAAGCCGACCTACGCAACCAGGCCGAGGGCATGGTCTACCAGATCGAGAAGCTGATCAAAGACAACGACGAGAAGCTACCTGAAGAGGTCAAGACCGAGGTTCAGGCTGACGTAGATGCAGTGAAGGCTGCGCTCGCCGGAGACGACATCGAGGCTGTCAAGTCTGCAGTTGAGAAGCTAAACGAATCTCAGCAGAAGCTAGGCGAAGCAATCTACGCCGCAACTCCTGCCGAGGGCGAAGAGTCTGCTGCCGAGGCAACAGGCGAAGACGTAGTTGACGCCGAGGTTGTCGACGAAGACGAAGAGAAGAAGTAATGAGCGACCAAGAATCAAACGGCCCAGCCGATGAGGCTGAGTCAGCTCAAAACGCTTCGAACGCAGAAGCATCTGCCGCTGACGACACTGGTCTAGATCAGGAACTTGCTGACCTAGTTGACGAAACCGGCCCGATCTCGAAAGAAGCTGAACTGCTAGCAGATCTTCAGCGACTTCAGGCTGAGTTTGTGAACTACAAGACTCGCGTTGAACGTGACCGCGATGTTGCACGCAATGCAGCAATCGCCGAAGTTCTGCGCGCAGTCTTGCCAGCTCTCGACGACCTCACCCGCGCCGAAGCCCACGGTGACCTTGAAGGCAGCCCGTTTGCTGCCGTGGTTGCCAAGCTTCGCAACGCCGGTGACAAGTTTGGCCTGAAGGCTTTTGCAGCCAAGGGTGACAAGTTTGACCCAGAGCTACACAACGCGCTGGTGCAAACCCCAAACCCAGAGGTTACCGAGAACGTCATTGCCGATGTAGTCGAGCCGGGCTTCATGCTCGGCGACCGACTGCTTCGACCAGCAATGGTGGCAGTTTTTATCCCAGCTGAATAATCAATAACTAACACGAGGTTCAAACATGGCAAGTCAAGACTGGTTCGACAAGGATTTCTATAAAGTCCTTGGCGTATCTAAAGACGTGTCTGAGGCTGAACTGAAGAAGGTTTATCGCAAGCTCTCTCGCCAGAATCACCCAGATACCAATCCTGGTGATGCCAAGGCCGAGGCACGTTTCAAAGAAATCAGCGAGGCCTACTCGGTTCTTTCTGACAAAAATCAGCGTGCCGAATATGACCAGATGCGCGCCATGGGCCCAGGTGCTCGCGGCGCCTTTGGAGGCGGACAAGGCGGAGGATTCAGCGGTGGCTTTCCGGGAGGTTTTCCGGCAGGCGGCGGGTTTGAAGATGTTTTCGCAAACCTATTCGGTGGCGGTGGTGGTCGAGGCTTCGGCCCTCAGCGCGGCTCAGACCTAACCATGAAGCAAACCTTGGATTTCATCGACGGGGTCAAGGGAACCACAATCAAGGTGGCCCTTGGCAACGGCGAACCAACCACGGTGAAGATTCCGGCCGGTGTTCAAGATGGCCAAAAGATCAAGATTGCTGGCAAGGGCCAAGCATCACCAAACGGCGGCCCAGCTGGCGACTTGATCATCAGCCTGACAGTAAAGCCGCACCCGGTGTTCATCCGTGACGGAAACAACCTGCGCGTGACTGTGCCAATCACCTATGCCGAGGCAGTACTTGGAGCAACAATTCAGGTGCCAACTCTGGGTGGCGAACCGGTCAAACTAAAGGTTGCCCCTGGCACCCCAAATGGTCGAGTGCTGCGAGTTAAGGGCCGCGGTGTAGTGACCTCAAAGGCCGAGGGCGACCTTCTTGCCACAGTAGAAATTGCTGTGCCAAGCCATGTGAATGACAAAGCTAAAAAGGCGCTCGAAGACTTTGAAGCGCAACTGCCGAGCGAAGACCCGAGAGCAGATCTCTTGCTGAAGGCCGGACTCCTCTAGGAGGCGAAAAATGGAACAGTTCGATCAGAACACTCCGCTATTTGCAATTTCGGTTGCGGCTGAATTAGCCGTGATGCACCCACAGACCCTGCGTGATTATGACCGCATCGGCCTCGTGGTGCCAGCCAGAACCGGTGGCCAAACCCGCCGCTACACAATGCGAAATGTTGCCCAACTTCGCGAGATCGCCCGCCTCTCAAATGAAGGTGTGAGTCTTGAGGGCATCCGACGCATTTTGGAACTTGAAAACCAGAATGCTGAGCTGAACCAGCGAGTTCGAGACCTCGAACAAGCCTTGGCAAATGAACTTATGAACCGACCTGGCGCGCGAGTATTTGCAGCGGGCGAACAGGGTGTCGAAAGCCTCGCTAGAGGTCGCCGACCGGCCAAACAAAATTCTGTAGTGCTGTGGAGGGCGCGATGAACAATCAAAACATGCAGGGCGAAGACCAGCAGTCAGCCCTTGAAAAATATGGTGTGAACCTAACCGAGATAGCTAAGTCGGGCAAGCTCGACCCAGTTATCGGCCGTGACGCTGAAATTCGCCGAGTTTCTCAGGTGCTAAGCCGCCGCACCAAGAACAACCCGGTGCTCATTGGTGAGCCTGGCGTTGGCAAGACCGCAGTAGTTGAAGGCCTTGCTCAGAGAATCATCGCGGGCGACGTGCCTGAAAGCCTGAAGGGCAAACAGGTAATCAGTCTTGACCTAGCTGCAATGGTCGCCGGTGCTAAATACCGCGGCGAATTCGAAGAGCGACTAAAAGCAGTCTTGGCTGAGATCAATGCCGCTGAGGGTCAGGTCATCACTTTTATCGACGAACTTCACACCCTGGTTGGTGCTGGTGCCGGCGATGGTCAAGATGCAGCGAACATGCTTAAGCCAATGTTGGCCAGAGGTGAGCTTCGCCTGATTGGTGCAACCACCTTGGATGAATACCGAGAGCGCATCGAAAAAGACCCAGCGCTTGAGCGACGTTTTCAGCAGGTTTATGTTGGCGAGCCCTCGGTAGTTGACACCATTGCGATTCTTCGCGGCCTAAAAGAGCGTTACGAAGCGCACCACAAAGTGGCAATCGCCGACAGCGCACTGGTTGCTGCCGCAACCCTTTCGAACCGCTACATTCCTAGTCGTCAATTGCCAGACAAGGCCATCGACCTAATCGACGAAGCTGCGTCGCGTTTGCGAATGGAGATTGACTCGGCACCGGTTGAGATCGACGAACTTCGCCGCCAGGTAGACCGCTTGAAGCTTGAAGAACTAGCTCTTAAAAAAGAGAAAGATCAGGCTTCTAAAGAGCGCCTGGAAAAGCTTCGCGAAGATCTATCAACCAAGACCAAGAACTTGGATGATCTAAACGAGCGCTGGACCAAAGAGCGTGCCGAACTAAATAAAGTTGGTGACCTAAAAACCAAGCTTGATGGTCTTCGCATTGAGGCCGACCGTGCTCAGCGCGAAGGAAACCTCGAGCGTGCGTCGCGTTTGCTTTACGGCGAGATTCCGGCACTTGAAAAAGAGCTAGCTGCACTTGAGTCTGCAGAGGCAAGTTCTGAAGCTGCCGGCGTTGAGCGCATGGTCAACGATCAGGTTGGCGAAGATGACATTGCAGCTGTGGTTAGCGCCTGGACTGGCGTGCCAACCGGCCGCCTTCTTGCAGGCGAAAGTGAAAAGCTGTTGAACCTTGAGGCCGAATTGGGCAAGCGCCTGATTGGTCAAAAGGCTGCAGTCAAGTCAGTTTCTGATGCTGTTCGCCGAACCAAGGCTGGCATCAGCGACCCTGATCGCCCAACTGGCTCATTCTTGTTCCTTGGCCCAACCGGTGTTGGTAAAACTGAGCTAGCCAAGAGCTTGGCCGAATTCTTGTTTGATGACGAAAAAGCCATGGTTCGAATCGACATGAGCGAATACGGCGAGAAGCACTCGGTCTCACGTTTGCTCGGTGCCCCTCCGGGTTACATCGGCTATGAAGAAGGCGGTCAGCTAACCGAAGCTGTTCGTCGCCGCCCATACTCGGTGGTTTTGCTTGACGAGGTCGAGAAGGCTCACCCTGAGGTCTTCGACGTTCTCTTGCAGGTGCTCGATGACGGCCGACTAACCGATGGCCAAGGGCGAGTTGTCGATTTCAAGAACGTGATTCTGATTCTGACTTCGAACCTGGGCAGCCAGTTCTTGATTGACCCAACCCTCGAGCAAGACCTCAAAACTGCTGGTGTGATGAGCGCTGTTCGAAGTCACTTCAAGCCTGAATTCTTGAACCGCTTGGATGACATCGTGATCTTCACCGCGCTTGATCGCAGCGAACTCGGTCAGATCGTTGAGCTAAACCTTGACCGTCTCACCCAGCGTTTGGCCCAGCGCCGATTGCAACTGGCAGTGACTCCCGAGGCTCGTACTTGGCTGGCCGATAAGGGCTTTGATCCTATTTATGGAGCCCGCCCGCTTCGCCGCCTGATGCAGCAGCAAATCGATGACCGTTTGGCCAACCTTTTGCTGGCTGGCAGCATTCATGACGGTTCAACTGTTCGAGTTGACATCGCCTCGGATGCAAGCACTCTCGTTGTGGAGCCGGCTTAGAGCAACTTGCTCTGAGCCGGCCCTCACGGGCAGATAATTGCTGGGATTTGTTCGCATATACGAATAACCCAACAACTCTCTTGAGAGAAAAAAGCTAAACGCTAAACTTCTCCCTATGTCTGATAACAACGAGAACCGTACTTACGGCCAGGGGGCTCAAGGCGAAGCCGAGGCACCAAAAGCATCTAAGACCAGCATTGGCACTCGCGTGCGTTATGCCTTTGACAACTCGCTTTCTCGAAGCGGCGCATTTGTTGGTTATGTCTTCGTAGCACTCATCGTGCTGTCGATTCTGATGGCAATCTTTGTTGACTTCATCGCGGGCACCCCGCTAGTCAACCCAGCTCCAGAGGGCAGTTTTATTGACAAGGTTTGGGCTTCGTTCTCAATCATCCTTGACAAGGCAAAAGACGCCACTTGGGGTGGCCGCATCATCTCGATTTTCTACTGGATCATCACCACCGCAGTTACCGCGACCATCATCGGTTTTGTGGCAACCTCGGTTGGTAATGCAGTAGCCAAACTCAAGAAGGGCAAGAGCCCGGTAATCGAGTCAGGTCACACCTTGATCTTGGGCTGGTCAAACCGCGTGTTCCCAATCTTGAAAGAACTTGCTGTTGCAAACCAGAACGTGCGCAAGCCACTCGTAGTGGTTTTCTCAGACGCAGAGCGCGAAGTCATGGATGACGAAATTGCATCTCGCGCTGGCGACTTGGGCAAACTTCGCGTGGTTACCCGTCGCGGAGATGTAACTAACCCAGCTGACCTAAAGCGTGCCAACATTGCGGGCGCCAAGTCAGTGATCATCCTTGATTCAGACGACAAGGGCGATGCCAACGTAGTTTCAACCGTGCTTGCCGTGAAGTCGGTAAACCCGAACCCAGCACTCAAGATCATTGCTGAGGTTGACGACCCGCACACTGCTGAGGCTCTTGAGACTGCAACCAATGGTGCCGTAATCTCAGTTCGCTCACACGATGTAATCGCCCGCGTTACCGCTCAGGCTTCACGCCAACCAGGTTTGGCTGCCGTGACTCTCGACTTGCTCGACTTTGCTGGCGACGAGATTTACTTCAACAACGTTCCGGCGCTTGCAGGCAAAACCTACGGTGATGCTCTGTTGGCTTTCAACACCGCTTCGGTCATCGGTTTCGTCGACGACAAGGGCGTTAGCCACATCAACCCAGGCACCAAGACCAAGCTAACCGCTAACAGCCGCATTGTTGCTATCGCCGAAGACGACGACAAGGTTGTTTACACCGGGGTTCGCGAAGACATCTTGAAAAAGAAGTACACCGCTGCCAAGGCTCCTGCTCGCAAGGCCGAGCACCTATTGGTTATTGGCTGGTCTTCAATGGGTCAGTCAGTGGTCGCCGAGGTTGCACAGTTCTTGCCTAAGGGCTCAACCGTTCACATCGTTGCCCAGTCAAAGTTTGTTGCTGCCGATCAGTTGGCCAACCTCAACTTTGGTTCAAACGTGAAGGTTACTCATGCTTCAGTTTCAGGCGACATCGATGAACTTATCGCTGCAGCTTCTGCAAAGAAGTACAACGAGATAATCATCCTTGGATACCGCAACGCGATTAGCGAGAGCGAAGCCGATGCGCAGACCATGCTGACCATGCTTCAGATGAACCAGTTGTTTGCCGCCCAAGGCAACGGCGTTGAACCAACCCGTTTGGTTGCCGAAATTCTAGACAGCCGCAAGGCCGAGCTTGCTCAAGTTGCTGCTGCAGACGATCTAGTGGTTAGCGATAACTTGGCTGCCCTATTGATTGCACAGGTTTCTGAGAACCCAGAACTTGCACCAATCTTTGACGACCTGTTTGACGCCGAAGGTGCTTCAATCAACGTGAAGCCAATCGAGCAGTATGCCCCACTTGGCAAAGAGATTGAATATGCAGAACTAGTTGCTATTGCTCGCGCAAACGGTGAGTCGGCAATTGGTTACCGCACCCTTGCCAAGTCAAAGGGGCACGCGTCAACCGGTGTAGAGCTGAACCCGGCTAAGACCGATCGATTCAAGCCTGCCGCCGGAGATTCACTGGTTGTGGTGAGCGAGCTCTAAACCAGCAGTAATCTCGAGTTATGACTGAAACAGCCGCTGATGTGAAAACCGCCTTGGCGGCTTTTTCACATCCAGACAAAGTTGGAATCTTCGAACGTTTTTTCAAGACCGGGCCTGGGGAATATGGCGAGGGCGATGAGTTTCTCGGCCTGACCGTGCCTGAGACCCGGTCAGTTTCGGTTCGGTTCAAGCACCTGCCGCTTCATGAAATTGATGAGCTTTTGGAATCGCCAATTCATGAACACCGCAGTTGCGGTTTGTTCATCATGGTCAACCAATTCAAGAAGACCAAGGCTGCGGGCGAACAACAAGAGATGTTTGATCACTACCTTCGTTTGGTTCACGAGGGTCGAGTCAATAACTGGGATCTTGTCGATGCATCGGCACCTTATTTTGGAATGTTTTTGCTTGGCCGACCAGATTCGATGCAGCTTCTTGAGAAGCTTGCCCGAAGCGAAATGCTCTGGGAGCGCAGGGTTTCCATGTTGCTAACCTTTGCGTTCATCCGTGCCGACAAAATTGGCTTTGAAGCTTTTGACCTTGGGCCAACGGTTCAGATTGCCGAGTTGCTGCTCGGTGATTCTCACGACCTCATGCACAAGGCGGTTGGCTGGATGCTTCGCGAAGCAGGCAAGCGAGACGTTGAGGTTCTTAGAAAGTTTCTCGGGCGTCATGCGGCAACCATGCCTAGAACCGCGCTTAGGTATTCGATCGAAAAACTCGATGCCGAAGAACGAAAGTTCTGGCTCGAAGCTAAAAACCGCTAAAGACTAAAGTCGACAACCACCGGCACGTGGTCGCTCGGGGCTTCGCCCTTGCGCTCGTTGCGGTCAATAACCGCATTGGTCACGCCGTCAGCAAAAGCTTCATTACCAAGGATGAAATCGATTCGCATTCCCTCGTTTTTGGGGAATCGAAGTTGCTGGTAATCCCAGTAGGTGTAACCCTCAGGAACTCGCGGGCGCACCACATCAGTCAGGCCCACCTGTTCGAAGGCTTCAAAGGCTTGGCGCTCGGCCGGGGTGACGTGGGTGGCTCCAATAAAATCGTCGATGTCCCAAACATCGGTGTCGAGCGGGGCAATGTTAAAGTCACCCATCAGTGCAAGTGGCTGCTCTGGTTGGTATTCAACCCACTCGGCAACGTTGGCCGCTAAGCGATCTAGCCACTCGAGCTTGTAGTTAAAGTGTGGGTCGTCGATGGTTCGACCATTTGGAACATAGAGCGACCAAAGTCGAACCCCATTAAAAGTTGCACCTAGGGCACGGGCTTCTTCAACAGCTGGTTTGCCCTCTTTGCCAAAGGCCGGCATGCCTGTGAAACCAATCTCGACATCTTCGGCGGGAATTCGGCTGGCGAAAGCTACGCCATTCCACTGATCCAAGCCATGCATCGTGATGGTGTAGCCGGCGTCTTCAAATTTTTTGACCGGAAACTGCTCAGGCTTGCACTTGATTTCTTGCATGGCCAAAACATCGGTGTCTGATCGAACCAACCAGTCGACAACTCGATCAACTCGAGTGCGAATTGAATTTACGTTGTGAGTTGCAATTCGCATTAGTTGCTTTCGACCGGGATGACGTGTTCTGGGTTCATGTAGAAAGGCTCGATGATGTGGCCATCGAGGTCTTCGAAGCCCCAACCGAACATGAATCCGTGGTCTTCAGGTTCTTTATAGCGTCGGGCGCCAAGCTCGAAGGCTTTTTCACAAACTGCGCGCACTTCGGCTTCTGAGTCGTAGGTGATGGCGGTGATTGCCGAAACAGTCTTATTAGTTGGGGCAATTGGCTTGTCGACAAAGCTTGCAAAAAATGGCTGCTCGAGCAGCATGATGAAGTTAAATTCGCCAACGATCATGCAGGTTGAAACCTCGTTAGTGAACTGCGGGTTGAACTTGAAGCCCAGCTGAGTATAAAAATCTACTGAGCGTTTTAGCGAGTGAACCGGCAGGTTTACAAACATCATCTTGGTCATGCATAAAGGTTATCTGAAGCCACCGCCGTGCTCTCGTAAACTAGAACCATGACCTTCACTTCAGCATCAAAGCCGCGTCTTGTAGAACTAATCAAAGAACTTGCCGTTGTTCACGGCAAGGTGACTTTGTCTAGCGGAATTGAGGCTGACTACTATGTTGACCTTCGTCGCGCGACTCTTCACCACGAGGCCGCCCCGCTGATTGGTCAGGTAGTTCTAGACATGCTTGACGCCGCAGGCATCACCAATTTTGATGCCGTTGGCGGGCTAACCATGGGCGCCGACCCAGTAGCCACCGCGATCATGCACCAGGCTGCAGCGCGTGGTCGTGCCATTGATGCTTTTGTGGTTCGCAAGGCTGCCAAAGCTCATGGAATGGGTCGTCAGGTTGAGGGCCCGTCTGTTGAAGGCAAACGCGTGATTGTGGTCGAAGACACTTCAACAACCGGCGGTTCACCACTAACCGCAGCTAAGGCACTTGAAGAAGCCGGCGCAATCATTGTTGCCGTTGCAACTGTGGTTGACCGTGACACCGGTGCCGACAAAGTTATCGGTGACGCAGGCTACAAATACTTGTCGGCTGTGAGTCTCGATGATCTCGAACTCCGCTAAAGAAAAGCGCACCAAAACTCCTTTCGTTCTCACTCAGATCTCTTCGATGCTGAGTGTGGTTTCAGGTTCCATGATCTTCATGGCCTTCCCTTGGTTGGCCATTCAAATGACAGGCTCGGCCGCAAGCGCGGGCGTGATGATCGCAATCACTTCGATTCCAGGCCTACTGCTAGCGCCGGTAATCGGATCGATCATCGACAAATTCGGTCGTCGCAAGACCAGCATCATTATTGAGTTTTTGGCTGCCGCCAGCGTGCTTTTGATTCCGCTGGCTAACAGCCTTTGGGTAATGACCCTTGCGCTGCTAATCATCATCGGCACTATTAGATCAACGGTCGCCTCGGGCGCCGGCACTGCACGAAAGTCATTTGTGCCAGATGTCGCGCGAGTAGCTGGGCTCTCGCTTGAGCGCGCAAACTCAATTCAAGAAGCCGTTTTTGCATCCGGTTTTGCTATCGGTCCGGCGCTTGCCGCACTTTTCATTGGCTGGACCGGCATCTACAACACCTTCTACTTGATTGCAGCAATCGGCTTCAGCTCGGGCTTGTTCATGATTCCGATTAAGGCGCACGAACACAAAGAAGACCACGAAGATGAAAAGAGTCTTTTCAAATTTGCAGTCGAAGGTTTTACGGTTGTCTTCAAAACTCCATCCGTGGCGATCTTGCTTGCCGGCGTAATGACTTTGGCAATGATTTATCTGCCAACCGAGATGGTGGTTTTGCCAACCTACTTCAATGAACTCGGTGAACCGCAGCAGCTCGGAACTTTGCTGTCGGCAATGGCCGCAATGACGGTTGTTGGTTCGCTCTCGTTCGAACGCCTGGCTCGCAAATTTAGCTACAGCTCAATTTTTAGATTCGCAATTCTTGGTGTTGCACTCTCGATGGTGCCGATGTCATTCTTGCCACCTTATTGGGCAATGATGGTCTGCGGTTTGCTGCTCGGGGCGGCCTGGGGTCCAATGCCTCCGCTGATGAACACAGTTATTCAGCGCAAGGTTGCGCCATCAAAGCGCGGTCGGGTCTTTAGCCTCGAGATGGTCATCTGGTCTGGTGGCCCAATGCTTTCGATGGTCTTCGCAGGCATCGCGGTCGACACCTACGGTGTTCCGATTGTTTATAAAGTGCTTGCCGCGATGGTTCTCACTGCTGGAATATTGGTGACATCATCAAAATATATGAAGCAAATTAACACCGCCGACTACCAGGACTAAACATGACAACCATCGATGAATACAACGCGGCACTAACCGGCGATCAAGCTGCGATTGCAGAGCGACTGCGAGCCGAGATCGATGCCAAATTACCCCAGGCAACCAGCAAGCTTTGGCACGGTGCGCCGGTTTGGTTTATTGGCGAAAACCCGGTGGTGGGTTATTCAACCAAAAATGTTGGCATGTATTTACTGTTTTGGAACGGCATAAATTTTGGCGAAGAGCAGCTCTCAAAAGTTGGCAATTTCTTTGCTGCTGAAAAGCGCTACGCGAACGTTGATGAAATTAACCTAGATGACCTGCACCGCTGGCTTAAGCTCAGCAGCGAACTGGTTTGGGATTCCGTAGCGTTCATGCGCGAGCGTCGCGCAAAAAAGAACTAGACCAGGTCTGCAACCGAGCTCAGAATCTCGGTCGGGCGGAACGGGTATTTAGCAATCTCAGCGTCGTCTGCGATTCCGGTCAAAACCAAAACTGTGTGCAAGCCAGCTTCGATTCCAGCAACCACATCGGTGTCCATTCGGTCGCCGATCATTCCGGTTGACTCTGAGTGAGCGCCAATCTTTCGCATCGCACTGCGGAACATCATCGGGTTTGGCTTACCAACGATATAAGGCTCCATGCCGGTTGCCTTGGTTAGCAGGGCAGCCACCGAACCGGTTGCTGGCAGCGGTCCATCGGCTGATGGCCCAGTTGCATCTGGGTTGGTGGCAATAAAGCGAGCGCCGCCATTGATTAGGCGAACCGCCTTGGCCAACATCTCAAAGTTGAAGTTTCGAGTCTCGCCAAGCACCACATAGTCGGGGTTCTGGTCGGTCTGCACATAACCAATGTCGTGAAGAGCCTGGGTCATGCCGGTCTCGCCAATTACATAGGCGCTGCCATTTGGCTTCTGCTTGTCTAGAAAAGCTGCGGTGGCAAGGGCTGAGGTCCAGATGCGATCTTCAGGAACATTCAGACCGCCGGCCTGCAATCGTGCCGCTAGGTCTCGCGGGGTATAGATCGAGTTGTTGGTCAACACCAAGAACGGAGTCTCGTCTGCCTGCCATTTTGCGATGAGCTCTGCGGCTCCGGGTAGAACATGACCTTCGTGCACAAGCACGCCATCCATGTCGGTGAGCCAAGAAGTGATTTTGCTGCGATCTGCCATGGGTCAAGGCTAACAGAGGGGCAAACCAAGGCTCGGCGGTGTTCGCTTAGGGTTAATCTGTGCAAAAAAGAATTAACAAAGAGGCCTTGGGTGGCATTGCTCTAATCAGCGCCGCCGTGGTTGCCCTGATCTGGGCCAACACGCCATTGGCTTCAGCCTACGAGGCCATGATTCACCAAGAGTGGATCAAGGGCATCGCCATTTTTGCATTTTTCTTTAGCATCGGAATCGAGCTTCGGCACGAAATTCAGCACGGCTCGCTTCGCAGCGCACGAAGCGCGATAGTTCCGATCTTTGCTGCCATCGGCGGCATGACTGTTCCGGTTTTGATCTACTCAGCGTTCAACGCTGGGTTGCCTACCGCTGCTGGCTGGGGTGTTCCAATGAGCACGGATGTCGCCTTCGCGCTGGCGGTGTTTGCTATTGCTGGAAGTTTCTTGCCAAAAGCTATTCGCACTTTCGTGCTGACCGTTGCTGTTGTCGATGACTCTTTGACGATTCTGATGATCGCGCTATTTTTCGCGTCTTCTTTCCACATGCTTTCTTTGGTGTCACTTGCCGGAGTAGTGCTCGGAATTTTCATGCCAAAAGGCGAAAAGATTTTGCCAAAGCTTCAGCCATCCGTGGCATTCATTGCATTGCCGATTTTTGCGTTGTTCTCGGCCGGTGTAAATCTGGCCAACATTAACTTTGATGATTTCTCAACCTCAGCAATCACCATTGGCATCTTGGTGGCCATGATTATCGGAAAACCTCTGGGTGTTCTGGGCACCACGTTCTTGGTCACTAAAACCGGTCTCGGAAAACTGCCAGAGCAGATCAAATGGGCCGACTTGTTGCCGACCGGACTGCTCTTTGGAATGTGTTTCACCGTTGCACTTTTGATGAGCGAGTTGTCATTTGGTGAATCGATTGTTGAGCACTCAACAGCCAACCTCAGCGTGTTTATCGGTTCAACGGTGGCTGCGCTTCTAGCTACTCTTGCCCTAACTTTTAGAAAGCGCGCCTATGCAAAACACTGAGCCTAATCAGGGGGCACCAGCCGGCAGCCCTGGCGAAGCATCACCAGAACAAACCACCTGGGGCGTTGGGCCTTGGGAGGGCGAGTGGCCAGCCGACGCTGGCACCCCAGATGAGCCAAACCCAGATTCAATTCTTGACCCAGAGTTGCTGCTAAACGGTGACACCCGAAACGTTCTCGACAAGTTTCGCTACTGGAAGATGGAGGCGATTGTTGCTGAGCTCGATACCCGCCGCAATAAATATCACGTGGCCATCGAAAAC
The DNA here is from genome assembly GCA_964539165.1 of uncultured Rhodoluna sp. Lineage (GTDB taxonomy): Bacteria > Actinomycetota > Actinomycetes > Actinomycetales > Microbacteriaceae > Rhodoluna. The sequence goes on from CAZIFS010000007.1 coordinate 12,858, forward strand.
TGGCAGCACGATCTAAACATCGGTTCAATAGTGCGCACGGCTAACGCGTTTTTGGCATCCGAGGTTCACATCATCGGCAATCGTCGCTGGAATCGCCGCGGCGCGATGGTGACCGACCGCTACCAGCACGTAAGTCATCACCCAACCGTTGAAGAGTTTGTTGAATGGGCCAAGACCGGTGGTACCGATGGCGCCGCGATTCCGATCATCGCGATCGACAATGTGCCGGGTTGCAAAAAGATCGAAGAGTATTCGCTGCCTGAAGAGTGCGTTCTGCTGTTTGGTCAAGAGGGCCCGGGTTTGAGCGAGGCTGCTATCGAGGCTGCCGAGGTTGTTCTTGAGATTACCCAGTTTGGTTCAACCCGATCTATCAACGCTTCGGCTGCTGCCGCCATCACAATGCACTGCTGGGTTGAAGAGCACGTTTTCAAGCGCCGCTAGTCGTAGGGCCATTCTCTCGATAAACTTAGATGTACGCCATCGCGTACGACTCCAGATTCAAACTTAGGGGTATGTCATGCCTGCAGTAGTGATTATTGGTGCGCAGTGGGGCGACGAAGGCAAGGGTAAAGCTACCGACCTTCTTGCAGAGCACATCGACTACGTCGTCAAGTTCAATGGCGGAAACAACGCTGGTCACACCGTGGTCATCGGCAACGAGAAGTATGCGCTACACCTTCTTCCTTCAGGCATTCTGACCCCAGGGGTTATCCCGGTTATTTCAAACGGTGTGGTCATCGACCTTGAGGTGCTGTTCTACGAGATCGAGGCGCTCAAGGCCCGCGGAATCGACACCTCACGTCTTCGAGTTTCAGCTAACGCACACGTAATCACCCCTTATAACGTCACCGTTGACAAGGTTTCTGAGCGATTCTTGGGCAAGCGTGCCATTGGCACCACCGGCCGCGGAATCGGCCCAACCTACGCCGACAAGATCAACCGCGTTGGAATTCGCATTCAAGACCTATTCGACGAGAGCATTCTGCGCCAAAAGGTTGAGGCTGCTCTAATCGCAAAGAACAACTTGCTCACCAAGGTTTATAACCGCGCGGCCATTAAGGTTGACGAGGTTGTGGCTGAGTTGCTTTCATACGCAGAACGCATTCGCCCAATGGTCGCTGACACCGCATTTGAACTTTATGAGGCGCTTGAAAACGACAAGACTGTTCTGTTCGAGGGTGGCCAGGCAACCATGCTCGATGTTGACCACGGAACCTACCCGTTCGTCACCTCTTCAAACTCAACTGCAGGCGGTGCTTCGACTGGTTCAGGCATCGGCCCTGCTGAATTTAAGACCGTGATCGGAATCGTGAAGGCGTACACAACTCGTGTTGGCGCTGGCCCGTTCCCAACCGAACTATTCGATGAGTCTGGCGAGTTTTTGCGCGCCACCGGTTTTGAGTTCGGAACCACCACCGGTCGCCCACGTCGCTGCGGTTGGTATGACGCACCTATTGCCCGCTACTCTGCTCGCATCAACGGCGTTACCGACTTTGTGTTGACCAAGCTCGATGTGCTCACCGGCCTCAAAGAAATTCCGGTTTGTGTAGCCTACGAAGTTGAAGGCAAGCGCTTCGACGAAATGCCTGTTTCGCAGACTGACTTTCACCACGCTAAGCCAATTTATGAGGCCTACCCTGGCTGGGATGAAGACATCACTGGCTGCCGTACTTTCGAAGACCTGCCTAAGAACGCCCAAGACTACGTTCTAATGCTTGAGCGCATCAGCGGTGCTCGAATTTCGGCAATCGGTGTTGGCCCGGGTCGTGACGCAATCGTGGTTCGTCACGACATGCTGGCTGGCAAATAGCCGCTACTTATAGCGTTGGCTCCAAGCCACAGATGCCAGTATCACTCCGGCGGCTAGCCAGGTAATGGGTGACACTGCGTGGTGCAAGACCAAAATCGACAGCACCATGGTTACTACCGGCTGAATCAACTGAAGCTGTGAAGCTTTTACCAGACCGATGGTGTGCAGGCCTTGGTTGAGCAAGAAGTTGCCAATCAAGATTGAGAACAAGCTGGCATAAAGGTAGCCAAACCATGCGCTCGCGGTTGGTGCTTCAGTAATCGGATTAATTGACCAGTTAACCAATGCGATCGGCAATTGCACCGGAATTGAAATCAACACCGCCCAGCTGAGCACGCTAAAGGCACTGTATTTTGCCACCAGGGTTGAACCCGAGATGTGGCCTATAGATGCTGCGAGAGCGGCAGCGCCCAAGAGCATATAGCCCCAGAATTCGCCGCCACCAAAACTTGAGCCGCCTCTGAAATACGCGAGTGCCATTGCTGCCATAGTTCCGAGAGCGGCAGCCAACCAAAACATTCGTTTTGGCTTCTTGTGGCCGATGATTACCGCGATGGTTCCGGTGACCAATGGAGTCACTGAGCCAATCACGCCGGCGTCGGCAGCTGGCACGGTTTGTAGCGCCAGCGTTGAAAGCAAAGGAAACCCAATCACCACGCCTAGCGATGAGCCAAGAATCAGAGGGTAGGCATCCTTGGGTGGCAGCAGGGGTTGTTTCATAAGTTTGAGACCAATAATTGCCAGGATGCTTGCCGGTATCACGCGCCCCATGCTCATAGTGATTGGGTCAAAGCTTTCAGCGCCCAGAGTAACTGCGATGAATGTGCCACCGAAGCCAATAATGGCAATCAGTGAGTAGGTGTAGGCGCGAAGTTTGGTCACTATAGAAGTATGTCATTACAAATGAAAGCCCCCACCAAACTGGCGGGGGCTTTCATTGGGGGATTGCCGCTAGATTAGCCGCGAACCACGCTGATCTCGTGGGTTAGAGCCTCAAGCTCTGCACCACCAGCCATGGCCTTGGTCAACTCTTCAAGCTGCACGTTGTCGCGCTCGAAGCGGTTCAACATGCGGCCACGGTTTAGAAGATAGAAACGGTCGCCAACCAAGAACGCGTGGTGAGGGTTGTGAGTAATGAACACAACTGAAACACCTCGGTCCTTAGCAGCAAGGATGTACTTCAAAACGATTCCAGACTGGCGAACACCAAGCGCTGAAGTTGGCTCATCCAAGATAAGAACATTCGCACCGAAGTAAACCGAGCGAGCGATAGCAACTGACTGACGCTCACCACCCGAAAGGGTTCCGATTGGCTGGTTTACATCGCGAAGGTCGATACCCATGGCAAGCAACTGCTCTTTGGTGATTTCTTTCATCTTCTTGACGTTCAAGAATTTGAATGGTCCGAAGCCAGAGCGAATCTCGTTACCCAAGAAGAAGTTTCGCCATACCGACATCAAAGGAATTGTTGCCAAGTCCTGGAACACGGTTGCGATTCCGTTTGCGAGTGCATCACGAGGTGACTCGAAGACGGCAGCATTGCCGGCAACGTTGAATTCACCCTTTGACTGCTTGTGAACACCGCTAAGAATCTTGATCAGGGTTGACTTACCGGCACCGTTGTCACCAAGAACACAGGTAACTGAGCCCTTAGCAACCTCGAGGGTAACGCCCTGAAGAGCAAGAACGCTTCCGAAGCTCTTCTCAACGTTTTTTAGTTCTAGTGCGTTTACTTCTTTGGTCATTTTTTGCCACCCTTTGCCTTACGGCCGATGTAAGTGTTGATCATTACTGCAGTGAAAAGGATGATTCCTAGGAAGGTAGATGTCCAGTCGCTGTCCCAGCGAGAGAACGGAATACCGATGTAGGCCATACCCATGATGAGTGCACCGATTGAAGCACCGATGGCAGAACCTGCACCACCGGTAAGCAAGGTGCCACCAACTGCAGCGGCGATGATGTAGTAGAACTCCTGGCCAACACCCTGACCGGCCTGCATGCCGCGAAGGCGCAGAACGAACATGATTCCTACAAGAGCTGCTGCCAATGAGGTGGTCACAAACAGCATGATCTTGGTGCGGTCAACCGGAACACCTGCATTGCGAGCCGCGTTAGCGTCGCCACCAACTGCAAAGATCCAGTTGCCGAAGCGAGTGCGGGTTAGCACGAAGGTTGCGATTACTGTGATGACTACCCACCAAACCAGTGAAATCTGAAAACCAGTTTCGCCAACCTTTGAAGCGAAGATTGCCTCAGCTGTATCAAAGCCAGGTGCCTTGTCAGTGCCAGTTACGCGAACCGAACCAGAAACCAACTTGGTGTAAGCCATGTTGGCACCTTTCAAGACAAAGAAGGTAGCCAGGGTCACGATGAATGAAGGCAACTTGGTCTTCACAACTACATAACCGTTGATGAAACCCACCAGTGCTGCGAAGGCTAGTGCAATCGCGATGGCTGACCAGATGTCAAGGTGCCACTCGGTAACGAGTAGACCAACGAGAAGACCGGTGGTACCCACCATTACACCGGTTGAAAGGTCGAACTCTCCGGCGATCATGAGAAGAGCTACGGCGATGCCAACGATGCCGATTGGTGCAGCGATGTCGGTCCAGCCAGCGATGCCGCCGGCATTGGCGAAGTTGCCGGTGGTGTCGGTGGTTGCAAAAAGAACGAAGATTGCGACTGCACCCAGGAATGCTCCGAATTCGGGTCTGCGCAGAATTTTGGTGATGAGGCTTGCGCTTTTAACGCGCTCATCCACACTTGACGACTTTGTCATTTGATACCTAACTTGTTTGTTTCAAAAGATTTGTTTGCTACTCAGTGGTAGCACAATGGCGGGTCAGGATTTCCCTAACCCGCCATTGTGTTAGTACTTGCTAATGACTAGCGGGTACCTGCTGCTACTAGTTCCTTGACCTTTGCTACGTTGTCGGCGGTTACGAAACCAGGACCGGTGTAGATTGGAAGGCCACCACCAAGCTCGTGTGAGTTGGTTAGGTTTAGGTACAACAGAACTACTGACATGTAGCCCTGAGCGTACTGCTGCTGGTCGATAGCGAATGACATGGTGCCAGCCTCGATTGCGTCAAGCGCCTCAGGTGACATGTCTACGGTACCGATCTTCAACTCAACACCAGCTGCCTCTGCTGCAGGAAGAGCAGCCTTAGCTGCAACATCTGCGTTTAGAGCAAAGATTGCGTCGATGGTTGAGTCTGCAGCAAGAGCTGCCTGTAGCTTCGCAGTTGCTGCGCTTAGGTCAGCTAGAGCACCGTCAAGGTTGAAGTTCTCAGCCTCACCAGTGAAGGTCTCAGCAAGACCCTTGCAACGGTCCTCAAGACCAACGTTTCCGGCTTCTTGGATTGGGCACAATACGTGCTTTACGCCAAGAGCGTTGAAACGAAGACCAGCTTCGCGACCTGCAACGATTTCATCCTGACCAACGTGGGTGAATGCACCTAGGTCCTTGAATACTGCAGAGCCTGAGTTCATGGTTACGGTTGGAATTCCAGCGTCGTGTGCAGCAAGCATTGCTGACTTGATTGCTTCTGGGTCTGGTGCTGACGCTGCGATGCCGTCGCAACCAGCTGCGGTGCCAGCTTCGATAGTCGCTGCCTGCTTTGCTGCATCGTTGGTTGAGCCCTGGTAGTCAAGCTCAATGCCTAGGTCAGCTGCTGCTGCCTCTGCACCCTTTTGAGCTACTGACCAGAAGCTGCCGCCATCGCCGTGGGTGTAAACACAGACCTTGATGTCTGAGCCTGCTGCGGTTGGTTCTGCGGCTGGAGCCGATGCACAACCCGCAAGGGTTAGAGCGGCTACAGCAGCAAGTGCTGCATATTTCTTGAATGACATTACTTACCTCTCGTCGTTGAGTTTCATGTAGATCAGCTCACGGATAAATTCACCCGTAATCTGTCAATTGACAGTATGTCAACACAAATAGAAATATTTGGACCGTTCCACGAATTCGTTATCGAACCGAAATCTATAGCTGCGTCGGTGCTAGCCTTTTAGACAGTCCAATTGGACAAGTACAAAAAGCAAACTTCTTTTAGGGGAATCCGTGGCACTGAACAAGCGACCAACTATTCGCGATGTCGCAGCTGAAGCTGGCGTCTCTAAGTCGCTGGTTTCCCTAGTGTTCTCAAGCGAGACCGGTGTTAGCCAAGAGCGCCGCGATAAAGTCATGGCCGCGGCTAAGAAGCTTGGATTTACCCCAAACCTTTGGGCGCGCTCACTTTCATCCGGGTCTGGTGACTTTGTCGCGTTGATTGTCGCCGACTTGCACAACCCGCTGTTCACCGAGATCGCAGACTTCACTCGCAAGGCTTTGCTCGAACGCGGAATCAACACCTATATGGCGGCAGCCGTAATTAGTGAGCGAAATGGTCGCAAGACTCTTGAGCCGTCAACCGTTAGTTCGGTGTTAGACCTTCGCCCAAAGAGCATCATGATCGTGGGCGGTCTGCCTGACTACAAGGCATTGAAAAATGTGCCAGCTTCTGTGCCTGTGATTATGGCCACCGGTATTGCAACCCAGTTGCCTAAAGCGATCACCGTGCGAAGTGACGACAACGAGGGCATGCGCCTGGTTGTGAAGCACCTTATGGGACTAGGGCACAAAAGAATTTCTTATATCGGTTCACATGATGAGGCTGTTTCGATTCTGCGAAGAAGTGCTTACGAAAAAGCAATGCTCGGATACGGCCTGGCTGAATACATTCAGTTCGAAGAATGTGACCGCACTGAAGCTGGCGGCTATTCGGCGGCAAAGCTCTTGTTGAGTACCAAAGAAAAGCCAACAGCAATTGTCTCGTTCAACGACATCATTGCCATAGGCGCCCAAGATGCCGTTGATCAAAACCTTGAAGCCGGTGGCAGAAAAGTTGCTCTAACCGGGTATGACAATGTGTACATCGCCGCATTGAGCAAAGTGTCGCTGACTTCTGTAGAGCAAGAAAAAGAAGCAATCGCCCACAAAGCGGCTGAGCTTTTGGCAGACCTTGACCTAGCTGAAGAATTCAAGGGCCAAGAGATTCTCCTACTGCCGCGACTGGCGGTACGTGATTCAACAACGACGGCCTCTGCAAAATAATTCGTCAGATTGATTTGACAACTGGAATTTTGTCCACAAAAATTGGACCGTTCCATTATGAAAGAAGGATTCAATGGCGATTCCAGTAACTAAGACCGTCGGTGTCGGCCTCATCAGCGTCGGATGGATGGGCAAGGTGCATTCTCGCGCTTACCAGGCGCTACCGATTGTTTACCCAGAATTGGGAATCAAGCCCCGTCTGGTTATTGCGGCTGACACTTCACAAGAGCGTGCCGACTACGCTCGCGATGTTCTTGGTTATGAGCGTTCAACCCTTGATTACATGGATGTCTTGAATGACCCAGAGGTTGACGTAGTTTCAATTTGTGCACCCAACTTCTTACACGCCGAAATCGGAATCGCAGCAGCGAAAGCCGGCAAGGCATTTTGGATAGAGAAGCCTGTTGGGCGCGGCGCACAAGAAACAGAATCGGTCGAATCAGCTGCGCTTGAGGCCAATGTTGTCAGCACCATCGGGTTCAACTATCGTCACGCACCAGCGGTTGAACACATAAAGCAATTGGTTGCAGATGGCGCTCTCGGCCGAATCACAAATCTTCGTGGCACCTTCTTTGCTGACTATTCATCAGAGCCAAACGGCGCGCTGTCATGGCGATTTATCCGTGGCTTAGCTGGCAGCGGAGTGCTCGGTGATTTGATGGGACATCTTGTTGATCTAGTTCAATACATGGTCGGCCCGATTGCAGAGGTTTCTGGCTTCACCAAAACCGTCTACACCGAACGACCAGTCTTGCAGATGGGTCAGGGCACTCACTTTGACATTATTGAAGGTGGCGAACGCAAGCCAGTTGAAAACGAAGACTACGCGGGAATGTTGATTCGCCTTAGTGACAACGCAGTGGCTGCTG
>CAZIFS010000007.1:20731-31682 GCA_964539165.1 uncultured Rhodoluna sp.
AACGAAGACTACGCGGGAATGTTGATTCGCCTTAGTGACAACGCAGTGGCTGCTGGCGCAATCGGAACGCTTGAAGCATCACGTGTTTCAGTTGGGCCTCGTGCGAGTTATAACTTTGAAATCTATGGCACCGAGGGTTCAGTCAAATGGGATTTCGAGCGCATGAATGAACTTGAGGTGGCAATTGGCCGCAAGGGTAACCACCTTGGCTACCAGCGAATCATGGTGGGCCCTGGGTTCGGCGACTTCGACCACTTTCACCCAGGCGCCGGCACCGGAATGGGTTATGACGACCTGAAGGTTATCGAGGCAAAGAAATTCTTGCTTGCCTACTTGGGCAAAGAGGCAAAGAACTCAAACATCCATGATGCGGTTTCAGCTGCCCGAGTGTGCTCGGCGGTCGAAGAGTCTATGCAGTCCAAGCAGTGGGTTCCTATCGCTCCAAGCAAAAACTCAACCGCAGCAATTCGCGCAGAAAGCAAAATCTAATGAGCTCAGCAACCGTAAAAATCGCCGGCGCACCTATCTCATGGGGTGTTTGTGAAGTGCCAGGATGGGGTCACCAGATGAGCCCAGAGCGTGTGCTTCAAGAGATGGCCGAACTTGGCTTAGGTGCAACAGAGTTTGGTCCGCTGGGATTTTTGCCAGTAGAGCCAGCCGAGCGGGCCGAGGTTCTTGCTGCTCATGGCATGGAGGCGGTTGGCGGATTCTTTCCGATCATCATGCACCAGGCAGATTTTGACCCAGTGCCAATAATCTTGAAAGAACTTGAAAGCTATGCTGCGGCTGGAGCCAAGACTTTGGTCTTGTCTGCTGACACCGGTCTAGACGGATATGACACCAAGCGCCCAGAGCTAGACCAAGCGGGTTGGAATGTGTTCTTCACGAATCTGAACCGTATTCAAGAAGTGGCAGCGGCACAGGGCGTCAAGGCTGTGCTTCACCCACACGTTGGAACCATGGTTGAAACCAAGGCCGACGTCATGGCGGTACTCGAAGGTTCAACAATCGATTTTTGTCTCGACACCGGTCACATGATCATTGGTGGCACCGACCCTGTTGAGTTTGCAGCTAAGTATGCAAAGCGTGTTGCACACTCACACCTCAAGGATGTAAACCTGGCAATCGCTAACCGCGTTCAGTCAGGCGAGATCACTTATTACCAGGGAATCCTTGAAGGAATGTATGTGCCACTGGGCACCGGTGACGTTGATGTGCGTTCAATCGTGCGCAACTTAATTCAATCTGGTTTCGACGGCTGGTTCGTGCTTGAGCAAGACAATGTGATTAATGCAGAGCCCGAAGCAGGCCAAGGTCCATTCGCTGAAGCAAAACAAAGCGTTGATTTCATCAGATCAGTAGCGAAAGAGCTCGAAGAGGAGTAGAAATAGAAATGGTCACAAACCCCAGTGACCTACAAGCTCCAAATCCCCATCTTGAAACAGAAGTGCCGGCCTCGAAGTTGAGACCGGCACTTTTGCTTTTCGAAAGGTGACAGAGAAGCTTTATTTGTTTAGATCTACCTTGACCGACTTGCCAGTGGTAGCTGATTCTTGAGCTGCATCAGCCAAGATCAGAGCCGCACGACCGTCTTCGAAGGTAGGGTTTAGAACTTCACCAGATTCAATGCTCGTGATGAACTGTTCTAGTTCGTTGCTGTAGGCAAAGGCATAGCGCTCCAAGAAGAAGTCCATGTATGGGTTTCGAGCTTCAACAACCTTGTTGGTGTAAAGCTTCACAGTGGTTGGCGCAACGTTCTCGGCAAACAGGGCGCCATCGCTGCCGAAGGCCTCAAGGCGCTGGTCATAACCAAATGCGCTGTGACGTGAGTTGATGATAGTGATTAGCTCGCCACCCTCGCCTTTGAGAGTCACAACAACGCTGTCAAAGTCGCCAATTTCACGGATTTCGTCGCTGAATGAGTTTGCACCTACGGCCGAAACTTCAACGATGTTTGGCACAAAGAAACGAGCCATGTCGAAGTCGTGAATTGTCATGTCTCTGAAGATGCCGCCCGAAACCTCTAGGTAAGCCTTTGGAGCCGGGGCTGGGTCGCGACTGATAATGGTGACCTGCTCTAGGTTGCCAATGTCGCCAGCTGCAACGCGCTTCTGAATCTCGGCGAACTGCTGGTCGAAGCGTCGGTTGAAGCCAAGTGCAATCTTGATGTTTGCGGCTTTTGCCTTGGCGCGCAACGAATTGACGCGGTTGATGTCTAGGTCAATAGGCTTCTCGCAAAGCACGTGAACACCAGCGTCGATCGCAGCGCTGATCAAGTCAATGTGGGTTGAGGTAGGTGAGGCAACGATTACCGCGTCAACTTCGCCCGAGGCAAAAACTGCAGCTGGGTCGTTGGTCGCCTTGCCGCCATACTGAGCAGCGGTCTTTTCGGCACCTTCAACAAAAACGTCGCAAACCCAGGTGAGTTCTGCGTTTGCAGAAGCTGCCACGGTTGCTGCGTGAACCTGACCGATGCGGCCGGTGCCGATCAAACCAATACGTACTTTGTTGCTCATAGGGACTCCCTTGTCTCTGTTCTAAATCTTTGAGTAAAAAACCTTAATTGCGCGACTTCTCGCCATTGAAAGAAAAATCTACACTAAAAATGGACCGTTCCACAAAATTTCGAAATGCCATCGAAAAAGCTAACCCTCACAGCATCTTTGCCGCGAGGGTTAGCTTTACTGAAAAATAAATTTATAGCGTGACAGCTTTACCAGTTCTTGAAGATTCAAGAGCAGCCTCAACGACCTTCATCATGGCCTCTGCAGTTTCAAAATTGGTGTCCATGGCAGTTCCAGCCTGAATGCAACGAATGAATTCTTGAATTTCTGCGGTGAACGCTTCTGCATATCCGGTGCCAACACCTGCACCTGGCATGGCAGCAACATCCTTGAAATAGGGGTGCTCTGGACCGGTGATGATTCTGCGTGCACCGTTGAAGACTGCGTCATCAGATGCTTCAAAGATGTGGAACTCACCAGAAGCCATTGAGTCAAAGCTTGCCGAACCCTTGGTTCCGTGCACCTCAACACCCAACGAGTTTGGAATACCGTGAGCGATGCGGCTCATGGATACATGGCCAACTGCGCCTGACTTAAGCTCAACGGTTAGAAGTGCAACATCATCGTTGGTCACTGGGCCAGTCTCGGTAGAGGTAGAGGCTCCATGGCCGATTGCCCCAGCCGACGCCACCGGGCGCTGCTTGATTACGGTGCGTAGGGTCGAGTTCAACACCTTCACCGAATCTCCGGCAACAAAGTGCATGGCATCGATAGCGTGCGCGCCGATGTCAAGAAGAGCTCCAGCTCCGGCCTGGTCCTGCGAGAAACGCCAAGAAAGCGCACCCTTTGGATTTGATGCATAGTCAGCGTTGTACCAAGCGCGAACGGTGTGAACATCGCCAACCATGCCGTTCTCGATTGCTTTCGCTAGCGCAGCTAGTCCAGGCAGACGACGGAACGAGAAGCCAACGCCGGTTACCCCTGGGTTGGCCTCAGCTTGAGCGCGAAGATCTGAAGACTCGGCCAAGGTGCGACCGATCGGCTTCTCGGCAAAAATGTGTTTGCCCGAAGCCAAAACCTTTGGCAAAACTTCGGTGTGCAAGAAGTTCGGCAGTGCAACGCTAATGATGTCGCAGTCGCTGTTGATTACGTCATCGATGTTTGCGATTGCCTCGGCAAAGCCATAGCGGTGAGCAACTGTTTGAGCTAGGGCAAGGTTTGGGTCGGCAATTGCCCAAAGCTCTACCTGCAGTTCGCCGGCGCCAGACATCGACGCATTTCGGTAACCAAAGGCGTGGGCCTGACCGGCCATGCCGGCGCCAATTACGGCAACTTTGAGTTTCTTTGACATTTTGATCTCCTAAAAATTTGAAATAAATAACTTGGATGAATTACTGGAACTGAACTGGAACACCGCAGTTAGCGATGTATTCGTAGGTGCGCTTTGCAATTTGCAATGGCTTGGCGAAGTCGCCAACCGGGTACATGTCTTGCTCGATGATTGCGAAAATGCCTGGGTTTACGCGCTGGGCCGCCTCAAGAATTGGGTCATAAGGTGGAACACCCTGAGGAGGCTCGACCATCACACCAAGTTGAACTGCTTCGACAAATGAAATGTCATTCTTAAGTGCGTGAGCCAGCATCACCGGGTCAACTTGCTTCAAGTGCAAGTAGCCAATGCGGCTTGGGTACTTTTCAATAAGATCAACGCTGTTGCCAAAGTAGTAGGCATAGTGACCAGTATCTAGGCAGAGGTTCATGTAGTTTTCGTCGGTGCCTTCGAGCAGACGAACTACCTCAATCTCTGAACCAACAGGAGACTCTGCGTGTGAATGGAACTGCTGCTTCAGGCCAAATTCATCCATGAGTCGCTTGCCCAACTTGTTGTGGGTTGAACACAGGTTTGCCCACTCTTCATCAGTGAATTGGCGAGGTGACGAAACTTCACCGTCAAGAGCGCGTTGCCACATCTCTGGAATCACGATCAGGTGGTCACCACCAACAGCCTTGACTAGGCTTGCAACTTTTGAAATCTCGCTCCAAGAAGAGTCGAGTTCTTCGGCACCACGGTGCAATCCGGTGAAAACTGTTCCTGCAGAAACAATCAGTTCGTGCTCATCTAGACGACTTTGAAGTTCAGCGGCATCAGTCGAGAGGTAGCCGTATGGACCAATCTCAGTGAAATGGAAACCAGCTTGTTGAACCTCACGAAGATATTGGTCAGGGCCTGGCTGAGCGGCATCAACCGCGTTCCAAACACCCCAAGAGTCGGGTGCAATACCAACACGCGGGCCGGTGGGTGAACTCATTGCGATACTCCTTTGTATTTGCTTAATCGAGCCGGCGCCAATTTCGAGAGCGCTCTCGAAAACAGTATACGGTTAGATAGTAGATGTCAATGAATAACGTCACGATGGAAGATGTAGCCAAGGCTGCGGGTGTCTCTAGGTCACACGTTTCTTTGGCATACCGTGATGCCTATGGAATCAAACCCGAAGTACGAGAGCACATTTTGTCGGTTGGCAAAAAGCTCGGATACCGGCCGAATCGAATTGCTTCTCAGTTGGCCGGAAAAACTTCAGGCTCGATCGGCGTATTTTTGCAAGACCTGCACAATGACTTTTTTGCAGATGTATATGACGGAATTCGCGAGGTTACCGAACCCCTGGGCAAGCACCTAGTTCTCGCCATCGGCCACACCGATGGACTTCGTGATGCGCAAGCGCTCGAGACTTTGCTCGAAAGTCGAGTCGACCTAGTAGTCGCCGCCGGCTTGATGCTTTCAGACAAAGAGCTGGCGAAGTTCACATCCAAGATGAAAATGGTGAGCGTCGCCCGCGTTGTTGCCAAGGCAGACAACGTTTATTCAGACAGCCTGGTAGGTGCGATGAAAGCCACCAACCACCTAATCTCGCTTGGCCACAAACAAATTACATTTATTGCCAACCCAGAAACTGACGGATACGGTGATCGACGCAGAGGGTTTGAGCAAGCAATGCGCGAAGCAAAACTGAAGCCGATGATTGTTGCTGGTTCGTATGACCGACGCGAAAACCAAGAAGTTGCAACCGAGATATTGAACGGCACGAACCGCCCAACTGCCATCTTCGCTCACAACGACCAGGCTGCCCTAGGTGTCATGGATGCTGTGATCACGTTGAAACTCAGACCAGGCATTGATGTTTCAGTCATCGGCTATGACAACAGCACTTTGAGCCAGTCACCGTCATCTGCGCTTAGCACAGTTGATAACCACGGCTACGAACTCGGCAAGCTAGCCGCGCAGGTTGTCATCAGGCGAATGGCTGGTGAAATAAAACGTTCGGTTACCGAGTGTGTCGAGCCGACGCTAGTGCCGCGTTCAACAACAGGTAAAATGTATTAACAAAAGCGTTGGCTTAGACAAAGGAGTCGCCATGAACACTAGACCAGACCGCAACCTCGGAATGGAATTGGTGCGAGCCACCGAAGCAGCCGCAATCAAAGCGAGTGCATTCATTGGCCGTGGCGACAAAAACGCAGCTGATAAAGCAGCCGTTGACGCAATGCGCGAATTTCTTTCAACCGTCGACTTTGCCGGCACCGTCGTAATTGGCGAGGGCGAAAAAGACGAAGCCCCAATGCTCTTCAACGGCGAGGTCGTCGGAAACCTAAACGGCCCAGAGTGCGATGTTGCAGTCGACCCGGTTGACGGAACATCCGTGACTGCTGCCGGCCGCGCACACGCTATCTCAGTTATCGCAGTAGCCGACCGCGGGTCAATGTATAACCCTCAAGATGTTTTTTACATGGATAAGCTCGTGACCGTTGCAGCTGGCAAGGGCGCGGTAAGCCTTGACCAGACGGTTGAAGAAAACGTTCGCGAACTTGCCAAAGCTCTGAAGAAAGATGTGAGCGACATCACAGTTGCCATGATCGACCGACCTCGTCACGTGCCGCTTCAAGAAGCCGTTCGTCGCGCGGGTGGCCGCACCCGCTTGTTCCTCGACGGCGATGTTGCTGCCGGAATTCACGCAGTCACCGGTGACGGAAACATCGACATGCTTCTCGGTGTCGGCGGTGCTCCAGAGGGAACCATCACCGCTTGCGCAACGAAGGCACTGGGCGGTTTCATGCAGGGTCGAATCAGCCCGCAGTCTGCGCCCGAAATGCAAAAGGCTATTGCTGCAGGGCACGACCTCACCAGAATTTTTGAAATGGATGACTTGGTAGCGAGCGACAACACCTACTTTGTTGCCACCGGAGTCACCGACGGTTTGCTACTAAACGGTGTTCAAAAGAACGGTCAATACCTAACCACCGACAGCATCATTCTTCGAGCCCGATCAGGCACCATTCGCCGCGTGAAAGCCGACTACTTGGCTTCACGCTGGCGCTAAATTTTTCTGGTCGATTTTCTGACCACTAGGTCTGGCTTCAAGAGCACTACTTTAGGCGCGGCCTTCTTTGGCTCATTTGCGCGCTCAAGAATCAAAGTTGCCGCATTTCGCCCGATAGCTATACCCATGTCATCAACTGATGAGAGCTTGAGCATGAAATTGCTTGAAATCGGCGCGTTGTCATAGCCGACAACCGAAACATCTTTTGGCACCGAAAGATTTTGCTCCTTCAACGCAGAAATTGCACCGGCTGCCATGTAGTCGTTAGCTGCATAGATAGCGGTGAATTTTTCGCCCGAGGCAAGCAACTCTTTGGCGCCTAGATAGCCACCGATTTCAGTTGTCGGCTCAGAGTTGCCGAAAACCAACACCTGAAGGCCACGTTTCTTCATTTGCTTTATGTATGAGTTGCGGCGGTTTGCCGCTATACCGCCAACGCCGGTTAGGTGAGCAATGTGGGTGTGGCCCAGGCTGGTTAGGTGCTCGAGCACCAGACGAGTTCCCTCACTGTCATCTGAAGAAACTAAGTCTGAACCCTCGATGCTTGTCTCACGGGCACCAATCATGACAGTAGGAATGTTTAAGTTCTTGGTGCGAAGGCCGGCAGGTTCGGCGATGAAGACGATGCCCTCAACCTCCATTGATACAAACGCATCAACCGGATCTTCAGAGAAATTGGCGCTTCGGTGAATATCAGAAATGATCACCTGGTAGCCAGCGTCGTCAAGAACCTCACGCAGGCCAGTTAGCACGTTAACAAAAGACAGGTTCTTATAGTCGGTAATCAAAACACCAACAGAGCGAGTCTTGTGACTGGCCAGCTGCTGGGCATATCGGCTAGGGCGATAATTGAGTTTTTTAATCGCTGCCAAAACCGCATCGCGCCTTGATTCAGACACCGATGGGTCATCGCGCATGACCAGTGAGACGAGCGATTTAGATACGCCAGCCTCGGCGGCGACATCGTAGATGGTCGCTTTCTTCGAAGGCTGATTGGTTGAAGGCATGATTTCTCCAATCTAGCGGAGCGCTCCAAAAAATACACTTTGTTATTACAAAATAACGTTTCAATAAAGTTCAACAATTTACTATTCCAAACTGCTACTTTTAGTGGAGCGCTCCATAATGGAGCGCTCCAGCAGGATTCTCAAAGGAGAGAAACACACATGACCATCGGTGTTGCAGTAATCGGTGCAGGTATGGCAGGTCGCGCACACGCAGCCGCCTACCGAGCAGCTACTTCGCTTTATGACTCAAACTTGCCACCAGTGAGATTGGTCTCGATTGGCGATGTAATGCCTCAGTTTGGCCAGCAGGCCGCTGACCGATTTGGCTACGAGCGCACCGACTCTGACTGGCGTCGAATTGCCGATGACCCAAACATCCATGCTGTTTCGGTTGTGGTTGCAAACCACCTACACCGTGAGATCGTTGAAGGCCTATTGGCTGCCGGAAAGCACGTGCTGTGCGAGAAGCCACTTAGCGACACCCTTGATGACGCACGAGCAATGGTCGCAGCCGCAGACAACGCAAAGTCAGTTGCTCGCATCGGTCTAACCTTTCTGCGTAACCCAGCAATCGCAGCAATTCAAAAGATCATCTCTTCAGGCCAGCTAGGTGAGGTTCTTCACTTCAGCGGAAACTACTGGGCCGACTATTCTTCAGACCCAATGTCTCCAATGGCATGGCGCTACAAGGGTGGCCCAGGCACCGGCGCACTAGCTGATGTTGGCTCACACATCTCTTATGTAGCCGAATTCATCACAGGAAAACCATTCGCTTCGGTTTCGGGTGCACGCTTTGTCACTTCGATCAAAGAACGTCCAGTTGCTACTGGCGCAGTTCAAGGCCACTCTGGCGCAACAGTCTCAGACAAAATGGAGGCCGTTGAGAACGACGACTATGCAGGCTTCATCGCAGACTTCGGCGGAGTTGCCGGAGCAATCGAAGTATCACGTGTTGCCGCTGGCCACCCAACCTCTCTAGAGTTTGAGGTTTACTGTGAGAAGGGTGCCGCAAGATTCACCCAGGCTCGAAACGGTGAATTCCAGCTGGTTCTGAACGAAGACCCATATGGTCAGCGTGGTTTCCGAACCATTCAGGTTGGCCCATCACACCCTTACATCGCTGGTGGTCTGCCGGTTGATGCGCCGGGAGTAAACGTAGGCCAAAATGACCAGTTCTTCTTCCAGAACCGTGCATTCCTTCAAGAAGTAGCCGGTCTTCCTGAGACCGATGCCCTGCCATTCTGTCCAGACTTCCGTGACGGCCTTCACAACATGGAGGTCATCGAAGCAGTAATCCAGTCAGGTAAGGCGCACGGTGCAAACGTTGCAGTGCCTGCTTCAACCCCGAGCTATCTAAAGGCAGGAAAGTAATCATGAAGTTTGGTCTATACAACGCGATCCTTCACGACCGCAGCCTGCCAGAGGCAATCAAAGTTATTGGTGACCTAGGTCTAACCACTATCGAACTAAACACCGGCGGCTTCTTGCCAGCAGTGCACGTTCCAACCATGGATGAAATTCTTGTCAGCGATTCGGCTCGTGACGACTTTCTAGCAATCTTTGAGGGAACCGGCGTTGAGATCGGTGGCTTGAACTGCAACGGAAACCCACTGCACCCAAACAAAGTAATTGGTGACAAGCACGGAGAAGACGTTAAGCGTTCAATCCGTCTTGCCGGCCGACTAGGCCAGACTCGCGTTGTGACCATGTCGGGTCTGCCTGGCGGTGAACCAGGGGCTAAGTACCCAAACTGGATCGTAAACGCTTGGAACTCGGCACACCTAGATGTTCTTGAGTACCAGTGGGGTGTAGCAGCTGAATACTGGTCAGAAGTAGACAAGCTTGCAGTTGACAACGGCGTAAAGGTGGCTCTTGAGCTTCACCCACAGAACCTAGTCTTCAACCCATCGTCAATGCGTGAACTTGTTGAGCGCGCGGGCACCACCAACATCGGCGTTGAGCTAGACGCCTCACACTTGTTCTGGCAGCAGATGGATCCAATTGCGGTTGTTCGCGACTTGGGCTCACTGGTTGTTCACGCAGCTGCCAAGGATGTTCGGGTTAACCCGCACGCCGCCATCGAGGGCGTTCTAGACAACAGCTTTAGACGCCTAAGCCCAGATGAGAATCGCACCAACCTTGGTGGCGACGAGTGGGTTAACGAATGGCCTAAGAACTCGGCTTGGGACTTTGTTGCCCTGGGTCGCGGACACGACACCGCTTATTGGGCTGAGTTCATCAAGGCTCTAAACGAGGTCGATCCAAACATGGTTCTCAACATCGAGCACGAAGATGTGTCGCTAGGGCGCATTGAGGGCATCGAAGTTGCGGCCAAGGTCTTGCTCGACGCAGCAAAGATCGCCGGAATCTAAATAAAAAACTTCGGGCGAGAGATCGCACGAGATACGCCAGAGATCACCTGGAGTAATCAAACAAAGGAAACGAAAGGACGAAAGATGAAGATTTCTCGCTTCGCAAAAGCAACTTCTCTTTTTGCAGTATCAGCATTAGCACTGTCGCTAACCGCTTGCAGCGCCTCTCCAGCCCCATCAGAGAGCAAGCCAGCCTCAACCGACGGTATTGATGTTTACGTAATCGGTGGTATGCCGAGCGACCCATTCTGGGGCGTTGTTAAGTCAGGCGCAGAGGCAGCTGCAAACGCTGTTGAAGCAGCTGGCGGTACCGTAACTTGGCTTGGCCCACAGAACTACGACAACCTAGGCCCAGATGCAGGAAAGCTTGTTGACTCAGCTATCTCTGCAGGTGCTGAGGCAATCGTTGTTGCTGACTGGGTTCCAGACGCCGAGAACGAAGCGATCAAGCGTGCAGTTGCAGCGGGTATCCCAGTAATTCACTACAACGCTGGTGGCATCGAGCAGGCTGACGCAACCGGTGCACTTACCTACATCGGTGCTGACGACTACGTTGCCGGTGTTGCTGGTGGCGAGGCTGCAGCTCTTGCCGGTGCAAAGCACATTCTTTGTGTTAACACCGTTCCTGGTTCAGCTAACCAAGAGGCACGCTGTGCTGGTGTAGCTGACGGTGCAGCAAAGCACGACGC
>CAZIFS010000008.1:0-30907 GCA_964539165.1 uncultured Rhodoluna sp.
CTTCCAAAAAAGGTGTTAGCTCGACCCGAAACGGTCGCGACTCAAACGCACAGCGTCTAGGCGTTAAGCGTTACGCAGGTCAAGAAGTAAACGCAGGCGAGATTCTAGTTCGCCAGCGCGGAACCCACTTCCACCCAGGTGCAAACGTGGGCAAGGGTAAAGACGACACTCTGTTCGCTCTTTCAGCTGGCTCAGTAGAGTTCGGCACCAAGGGTGGCCGCCGCGTTGTCAACGTGATTGACGCTGCTTAGTAAAAACTAGCTTTTCCAGGAGGCGGGCCTTTGGCTCGCCTTTCCTGTTTCTTGCAACAATTCATTAGGTTCTAAAAAAGGAGGACATCTTGGTTTCATTTGTCGACCAAGTGACTCTTCACGTGCGCGCTGGCGATGGCGGCGATGGTTGTGTGTCAGTTAAGCGCGAGAAGTTCAAGCCTCTTGCCGGCCCTGACGGCGCCGATGGCGGAAAGGGTGGCAGCATCAGTCTGATTTCAGACCCAAACGTCACTACTTTGCTTGATTTTCACTTTCACCCACACCGTGCCGCTGGCGACGGTGGCGATGGCGCTGGTGACTTTAGAAACGGTCACCACGGCGAAAGCCTTCAGCTCTCGGTTCCGGTAGGAACCGTTGTCAAGACTCAGCGTGGTGTGGTTATTGCCGACCTCGATGAAGAGGGCATGGAGCTAATCATTGCCGAGGGTGGTCTCGGTGGCCTCGGAAACGCGGCTCTTTCAAGTTCAAAGCGCAAGGCTCCAGGATTCGCACTATTTGGAGTACCAGGGTGGCGCGGCGACATCATCCTTGAATTGAAGACAGTTGCCGACGTAGCACTTGTTGGCTACCCAAGCGCCGGAAAATCTTCACTAATTGCAGCTTTGAGTGCCGCGCGACCAAAAATTGCCGACTACCCATTCACGACTTTGCACCCGAATCTTGGTGTGGTTCAGGCAGGCGAAACTCGCTTTACCATTGCCGATGTTCCTGGTCTGATCGAGGGCGCAAGTGAGGGCAAGGGCCTAGGCCTGCAGTTCTTGCGTCACGTTGAGCGTTGTTCGGCTTTGTTGCACGTAATTGACTGTGCAACCCTAGAGCCAAATCGCGATCCACTAACCGACCTAGACAAGATTCTCAAAGAACTTGACGCCTATGAGGTGCCTGAGGGTGAATTGCCTTTGACGCAGCGCCCACAGTTGATTGCTTTGAATAAGGCCGATGTACCAGACGCACTTGAGCTTGCTGAGTTTGTAAAGCCAGACCTCGAGGCTCGCGGTTACAAAGTTTTCATCATTTCTGCGATCAGCAAAATGGGTTTGCGCGAACTTAACTTTGCGCTGGCCAAGTTGGTTGAAGAAGCAAGACGAGACAAAGAATCAGCGCCGGTTAAGCCACGCATTCAGTTGATGCAAGAAAAGCGCAGCGAAAACAAGTTTGAGATTCGTCGTGAGATGGTTGGCGACGAAGAGATCTTCCGCGTTCTTGGCCCTAAGCCAGAACGCTGGGTGCAGCAGACAAACTTCGCAAACGAAGAAGCTATTGGTTACTTGGCGGATCGTTTGGGCAAAATTGGTCTCGAACAAGAGCTTTACAAAGCTGGTGCAGTAGCAGGCTCAACCGTGGTTATCGGCCCAGACAAGGGAATCGTCTTTGACTGGGAGCCTGCAATTGCTTCCAACGCCGAACTGATTGCTGGCCCTCGAGGCACAGACGCGCGATTCGACATGCGTGAAAGACGAACCACTAAAGAGCGTCGCCAGACCTATAAAGAGCGCATGGATGGCAAGGCTGCCGCCCGTGAAGAACTGAGAAAAGAAGGAGAGGCCGGCATTTGGTCATCTCCTGAGGACTTCGAAAAGGAAGACTAAGTGGGACTTCAAGACAGAAGCGAGTTGGCAACAGCCAAGCGAGTTGTTGTCAAAGTTGGTTCATCCTCAATCACAGGAGCCAACGAAGGCAAGCTTGAGCTTTTGGTTGACGCACTGGCAAAATCACACGCTGCCGGCGTCGAAGTAATTCTGGTTTCTTCTGGAGCGATTGCAACCGGAATGCCACTTTTGGGCATGGATTCAAAGCCTGAAGATCTTGCGACCTCACAGGCATTGGCTTCAGTTGGGCAAAGTCGACTGATTTCTCGCTACCAGCAGTCTCTCGAACGCTTTGGGATCGTGGCCGGCCAGGTGCTACTCACAGCAGGTGACCTAGAAGCAATCGAAACTCGCGAAAATGCGAAGCGCGCTATGGACAGACTGGTATCGCTTCGCGTTTTGCCTATCGTCAATGAAAATGACACCGTAGCAACTCAAGAAATTCGATTTGGCGACAACGATAAGTTGGCTGCGATGGTTGCAATCTTGGTAAAGGCAGACGCCCTAATTTTGCTAAGTGACGTTGATGCACTTTATGACGTTCCACCATCAAACCCAGGCGCAAAGCGCATCGACTATGTTGGCTTTGATGAAGATCTTTCAGGTGTAGAAATCGGCGGCAGCAATTCGGCAGTTGGCACAGGTGGTGCAGTAACCAAAGTTTCTGCAGCGAGGGTGGCTACTGACTCAGGTGTTTCAGTATTGCTAACCAGTACCGACCTGGTTGCTAAAGCGCTTGAGGGCGCTGAGGTTGGCACCTGGTTTGAATCAGACCCTTCGATCAACAACTAGACCCGAATAGGCTTAGAGCATGGTTACCGCAATCGAAAGAATACGTTTGGCAGCAGGAGCAGCACCTTCGCTTGCTCAGGCTTCTACCAACGACAAAAATGAGGCGCTGAGACAAATCGCCGAACTTTTGCCCGCACGTGCTGATGAAATCATTGCCGCAAACCAAAAAGATCTAGACCGTGGCATTGCCGAAGACATGACCGTTGCACTGCAAGACCGTTTGCGTCTAGATCACGAGAGAATTCAGGCAATTGCTGATGCTGTTCGCCTAATCATCGGGCTACCAGACCCAATTGGCGATGTTATCCGTGGAATGTCTTTGCCAAACGCTTTGAAGCTAACCCAGGTTAGAGTGCCTCTTGGCGTCATTGGTGTCATCTACGAGGCACGCCCTAATGTGACCATCGATATTGCGGCACTTGCCATCAAGAGCGGTAACGCAACGGTTCTGCGCGGCGGACGAGCAGCCGAAAATACTAATGCTGTGTTGGTTCAACTCTTGCAAGATGCACTAGCGCTTGCTGGGCTCGATTCTGCTGCGGTACAAACCGTGGATGAATTTGGTCGCGATGGCGGCGTTGAGATGATGCGAGCAGTTGGGTTGATTGATGTGCTCATTCCTCGCGGTGGTGCAGGCCTAATTCGCCAGGTTGTCGAAGAGGCTAAAGTGCCGGTTATTCAAACTGGCGATGGTGTGGTTCACATTTTTATCGATGAGACTGCCCGGGTTGATTGGGCTGCCGACATCGTTCACAATGCCAAGGTGCAGCGCCCGAGTGTTTGCAACACGGTAGAGACTCTATTGGTGCATGAAAAGGCGGTTGAGCGTGTGCTCCCGCTGGTTCTAGATCGCCTTGCCGAATCAAGTGTCACCATTCACGGTGACGAGGCTACTCAAAAGGCCTATTTTGCTGCAGTTCCGGCAACCGAAGATGACTGGCGAGCCGAATACCACGACCTCGACCTAGCTGTTCGAGTAGTCAAAGACATTGATGAGGCGCTTGCTCACATCAAGCAGTATTCAACCAAACACACCGAATCGATCATCACGGATGACCACATCAACGCCGAGCGTTTTTTGAATGAAGTTGACGCATCAACCGTGATGGTAAACGCCTCAACCAGGTTTACTGACGGTGGCGAATTTGGTTTCGGTGCCGAGGTCGGAATCTCAACCCAAAAACTTCACGCCCGCGGACCAATGGGTTTGCAGGAGTTAACCTCGACCAAGTGGTTGGTGCGCGGTAACGGGCAGGTTAGAGCCTAAAAAGCCCGCTGGCTAGGCTATTCTGGAATTAGTTCTTAGGAGAAAAATTGAACGCCATTCTTTCAGTATTCAAAAGTGCAGCTGAGTCTGAGCACGAGCCATTCGTGACCCTACCTTTTCCTAGCTTCTGGTTCGGTGTAATTGCCATGGGTGTATTCATTCTTCTTGGCTTCATCACCTGGTCATACCGCGACGTAGCCAACCGTCACGACCACAAATCAAGCAATTCTCACTCGCACCACTAAACAGGCGCATAACCGGCCCTGAGGTCAACAGGCATGAGTAAAGCTCGTATCGGGGTGATGGGCGGAACCTTCGACCCAATTCACTACGGTCACCTCGTGGCCGCCAATGAAGCTGCTCACGCTCTTGGCCTTGATGAAGTTATTTTCGTTCCCACTGGTGAACCTTGGCAAAAACATAACTTCACCTCTGGTGAACACCGTTATCTCATGACCGTGATCGCAACCGCATCGAATCCACGTTTCAAGGTGTCTCGCGTTGACATTGATCGAGACGGCCCAACCTATACCGTCGATACTTTGACCGACATTCGTGCAATTCACCCTGATGCAGAACTTTTCTTCATTACCGGCGCAGATGCAATTTCACAGTTGTTGAGCTGGAAGTCAGTTGACGACGTTCTAGAAATGGCAGATTTCGTTGGAGTTACTCGACCAGGACATGAACTAAATGTGCCCGAAACCGCACATGGCAAAGTAACCATCCTAGAAATTCCAGCACTTGCTATCTCTTCAACCGATATTCGTGAAAGAGTTAATTCTTCAAAACCGATCTGGTACTTATTGCCAGATGGAGTAGTTCAATACATTGCCAAACACGAGCTGTATCAGGAGTCGAAATGACAGATGGAGAGTTTCTAACTCGTCGTCAACTTCGTGATGCTGAGTCGGGCACAAGCGTCGAATCTTCAACTGAATCAGCTGCACCAAAGTTTTTTGAACTAAAGCCGGTTCCCGTTGAAATTGCTGCTGTGGTTGTGCCGCAAATCATTGACGGCGAGTTGTTGAACACAGGCGCAGATCAAAAGACCGAAGAACCCGAGCAGAGTGTTGCCGAGTTCTTTGGCCTAGAGCAAGTTGAAGAAGAGCTAGAGGCCGAACCAGAGTCGCTCTTTGATGTGTCGCCAAACTTGGTAACCGATGTTTCGACTTCGACAATAATTCTTGAAAATGTTGCCAGCGTCGATGATTTAGGCGCTATCAATGAAAACGGTGAGTGGCTAAAAACCGGCTCTATTGAGCTACCGCCGATCAGCACCAACACCGGCGAAATTGCCACCGTTCTTGACGCCACCGAGACAGACGAAGCTATTCAGGCAGATAGCATCAGTGGCTATGTTTCGACCATTGCGCCACTTCGCGCAAGTGGTGTTGTCAACACAGCTGGCAAAATCGGAATCATGCCGGCAAAGCTTGCCAAGGGCCAAAACCAGGTTTACCTTGTGGTTGCGTTGTCTGTGATTATGGTCACAGTGGGCGGGCTCGTGCTCGCAGCGTTTATGCTTGGATTCTTCAAGTAATCTAAAGGACACCGTGACTGCAACCCCTCAGGCCATCATCCAAGCCAACATCGCCGCTAACGCTGCAGCAGACAAACTTGCCGAAAACATTATTGGCCTCGACATCACAGCCGTGATGCCATTGACAGACATCTATGTTTTAGCCTCGGGCAGAACTGAGCGTCAGGTCGCAGCAATATCTGACAACGTCGAAGAAAAGATGCTTGAGAGCGGCTACAAGTTGCTGCACCGTGAAGGTAAAGAGCTGGGCCGTTGGATTCTTCTAGATTTTGGTGACGTTGTTTGCCACGTGATGCATGAAGAAGATCGCATGTTCTATTCGCTAGAGCGTCTTTACAGCGACCAGCCAGTTGTGAAATTAGACATCGTCGCAGCTGAGTAAAACTTGTTGTAAACTGTCTAAGTTGCCTAGGCAACATTCGGGCCCGTGGCGCAGCTGGTAGCGCACCTGCATGGCATGCAGGGGGTCACGGGTTCAAATCCCGTCGGGTCCACAAACGAAAAATCCCACCTCAAGTAGGTGGGATTTTCGTTTAAGTTCTAACCAACTGGTTTCAGGTTTTGATTATTGATATCAACAACTTTTTGAACTCGTCTTGCGTATTTAGGCTCGTCGCTTCCTAGCCACTCGGTGTTCATCCAAACTCGAACAATCTCAAGCGCAATAGCTGAGCCGATGATTTTTCCGCCTAGGCAAAGCACGTTCGTGTCTGAGTGAGACCTAGCCAGTTCTGCACAAAAAGAATCTTGGCAAACTGCTGCGTAGATGCCATTTACTTTATTGGCAATCATGGCGCTTCCATAGCCGACACCGTCAACAAAGATTCCTCTATCGGCCTCACCTCTAGCTACTGCAAGCGATGCTGGGTAAACATGGTCCGGCAAATCGGCAGGGTCGTCGCTATCAGTGCCAAAGTCAATGACCTCATGGCCGTCTTTTGCTAGCAAAGCTTTGATTTCTTCTTTGAGTGATCGGCCCGCGTGGTCACTTGCCATAGCAATTTTCACGAAATGTCCTAACTGGTTGTTGGTCTAGAGGTCTACAGATACTCTTTTGATTCTTGAAGTGAATCCTGATTCTATTTCTATTCGAGATTTGGATACGTCAAAATGTTTGGCCAGCAGTGCGATGAGTGCCTCATTAGCTGCTCCATCAACCGCACGTTGATGCAAAAATACTGTGAGTGAATCATCAGGGTTCGCTACTACCAGCGGACCCTTTTTTGATCCGGGTTTCACTTGAACCGTGATTCTCATGGTTAAAACTTAGACTGAAGAAATGTCAAAGACTTACCGTGGCTTCAGTCGTGAACAAATCGCTCAAACTCTCGACCATTCGGTTCTGAAGCCGAATGCCACCATGGATGAAGCCCTCGCTGGCGCTCTATTGGCTAAAACTGAACAGGTTGCCTCGTATTGCATTCGGCCAATGGATGTTGCTTTTGTGTCCCTAGAGCTAACCAACTCAGGTGTTCCGGTGTGTACTGTGATTGGTTTTCCGCACGGAACCACCACCACTGAGACAAAGGTTTTTGAAACCCAGCAGGCAATCATTCACGGTGCGAGAGAAATCGACATGGTCATGAATATCTCTGCTTTGATTTCTGGCGATTTGGATTATGTAGAACGAGATATCGTCGCAGTCGTTTCAGCTGTGAGGGAGTCTCGTTTGGACATTCCCGTGAAAGTTATCTTTGAAACCGCATTACTGTCGGACGAGCAAATTATTACCTGTTGCCGACTGACTGAGCAGGCGGGAGCGGATTTTGTGAAGACCTCCACCGGGTTCGCGGCAGCAGGTGCGACTCTAGAACATGTTGCGCTAATGAAGGCATGCGTTGGAGATCGCCTGAAGGTTAAGGCATCAGGCGGTATTCGCAATATCGACCAGGTGGTTGATTTCTTGAATGCTGGCGCATCTCGCTGCGGAACTTCCGTGGCTGATGAAATATTGAAGCAATTCGACCAAAAATCGGAATAAATAAGTAAAGAGGGTGTTTACTTAACACATGAACGATTTAGTGCTTCCTTCGCTATACATTTCGCATGGCGCACCCATGCTGTTAGACGACGAACTTTGGACATCTCAGCTTGCCGCTTGGTCGGCGAATCTGCCAAAACCAAAAGCAATTTTGATCGTTTCAGCACACTGGGAGAGCGCTCCAATATCGATTAGCTCGACGGCTGCAAATACTCCGCTTATCTACGACTTTGGCGGTTTTGCCCCCAAGTTTTACCAGATGCAGTACGCAACACCTGATTCAAGTTGGTTGGGTGACATGGTTGCAAAGTTGATGCCAGACAATGAGCCGCTGCACCGTCACACCTCGCGCGGCCTTGATCACGGTGCCTGGGTTCCACTGAGGGTTATGTACCCAGATGCAGATATTCCGGTTTTGCAGCTGTCTATGCCAACCAGTGATCCAGTGAAGTTGCTTGACCTTGGTAAAAGGCTTCGTGCTCTTCGCGACGAGGGCGTTTTGGTCATTGGTTCGGGCTTTATGACTCACGGCCTGCCTTACATTCGTGACTGGCGACCTGAGGCAGCCGCCCCTGGTTGGTCAGCAGATTTTGATCACTGGGCACAAGAAGCACTTGCCAGGGGTGACGTCGACACTTTGATCGACTACCGAAACAGCGCACCTGGTATGCCTTTTGCGCACCCGACGGTTGAGCACTTCACGCCGCTTTTTATTTCTCTGGGTGCCGCAAGCAACCCTGAGAACATTGCCGAAACCAAAATCGATGGTTACTTCATGGGTCTAGCTAAGCGGTCATTCGAAGTAGCCTAGATTAGTGAACCCCCGCGACACTTCTAGACCTCATGTTTGGCGCCCGGCTAATGATGTAGCTAGCGCTAGAACCATTTTGCTGCTTCATGGTTCGGGTGCGAACGAGCACGATTTGTTGCCACTCGGAAAGCACCTTGACCCGAACGCCAATCTGCTTTCACCAAGAGGTTTGGTTCGCATGGATGGTGCCGATCGGTTCTTCAAGCGCTATGACGATGGTCGCTTCGACGAGGCAGGAATCATCAAGGCAGTTAGCGAATTGGCTGACTTTGTCTGGGCTGCTTCGGGAGAGTATGGCTTTGATCCTGACCGAGTTTGGGCAGTCGGGTTCTCAAACGGTGCGAACGCCTCTGGAGCACTGCTTTTGTTGCACCCGGACACGGTCTGCGGAATTGCTGCTTTTGGAACCACGAAATCTTTTTTGAAAACCCCATTTCGTGGAGCTAGACCAAACTTGGCAGGAAAACGCGTGTGGATAGCAAATGGCGTTACCGATGATTATTCCCCACCAAACCGCACAGAGGCCATGATTGAGGAATTCACCCAGCTTGGCGCCGAAGTAGAGTTGATGTTGCACCCGGGTGGCCACCTGATTGTCAAAGACCACATTCAGCAAATTGCCAGAAATCTCCCTTAAACTCGCCTTGTCCAGTAGTTTCTCGGAAAGGTAGTTCAACGTGGCTATTTCGCATAACCCGATTTTCAACAGTGCAATGAAGACTGGCGCCGAGGTTGCCAAGATCGACCAGAGCGCAGTTGACGCTGAATTTGCAAAAATTACTTCGACCGCCAAAATGACCATCGAAGGCACAGCCGGCAAGGTTTTCGGCTTGTTGCTGATCCTGGTTGCAAGTGCAACTGCATCGTGGTTGATTCCAGCGGTTGGTGCTTTGTTTATGCCAGCGGTTTTTGTCGGTCTTGGTTTGGCTCTTTGGGCAACGTTTAGCAAGAAGGTTCGCCCAGGCGTAATCGTTGCCTATGCAGCGGTTGAGGGCGTCGTCATTGGCGGTTTGTCATCGATTTTTGAGGCACAGTACCCGGGCATCGTGCAGAACGCGGTTCTTGGAACCTTCGCCACCGCTGGTGCTATGTTTGCTGCCTATCGCTTTGGCTGGATCAAGGTAAATGCTCGTTTCACCCGTGTGATGACTTTTGCCCTATTTGGTTACATGGGCTTCGCAATCATCAACCTTGTTGTTGGAATGATTGCTGGCAACGGCGGTGTCTATTCGTCAGGTATGGCTTGGTTGGCAGGTTTGGTCGGTGTTGTTCTTGCAGCCTTCACCTTGAACCTTGACTTCGAGGCAATCGTTGTTGGCGCACGCGAGGGTCTTCCGGTTGAGAACGAGTGGCGCGCAGCTTTTGGTCTAACTGCAACCATGATTTGGTTGTACATGGAGATTCTGCGACTGGCTGCAATCTTTAACCGCGACTAATTTTCTTCGGGTCTTGTCGCCCAACGAAATCCCAGGTGGTCTAACCGGCCGCCTGGGTTTTTTGTTGCCATTGTTGCCATAGTTCACGAATGTCCCAAGCATTTTCAGCCATGATTGAAACTCCGCGCACACCGGTGCGTCTGGTTTTTCCGGCGATTAGTACCAATCGGGTGTTGAACAAAATGTGGCTGCACCGCGATTGAGCTTCGTCAAAGAAGGTGCTGTCGCTACATCCTGTTCCATCATCCAAGGTGACAAAGACCACACGCTTGCCAGATCGCATTGGTGGGGTTTGAGTGGCCACTCGCACACCGGCAACCAAGACTTCGGTTTTGCTTCTAAGCCCGACCAGCTCGTCGGCTCTCAAGACTCCCATTTCATCGAGCATCGGTCGATACAGTTCAAGTACATGTTCGCTGACATCCATTTTCATGATGCTCATCTCATGACCAACTTTTTCGGCAGTTGTCATTTCGGGGTTACCGCTTGGTAGTTGCTCGAGCAGGGTGAAATCTAACGTGGGTTGCATGGAATCACCGAGTGGTCGGTTTTTTATGGCATTGAGTTGTCTGACTCGAGCCAGAATATCTCCTCGGGTTGCTGTGAACCCTTCACCGGTTAGCGAATCTAGCGCGCCAATCAGTGCCAAATTTTCTAGGGTGCGTCTTGCCGGTTTAGCTCGCAGATAAAAATCACCGATGTCTTTGAACGGTTGATTCTTGAGTATTCGCTCGACCTCAGCCGTGCTTATACCCGACAGTTCGTGAATCGCCATTCGAACTCCGTCACCCTCTACGCGATATTCATCCGTGGATTTATTCACATCTACCGGCAGAAGTTTTACGCCAAGGCGGCGAGCTTCTGATATTAGAAGCCTGCGTGGATACATGCCCGGGTCGTGGGTGAATAGGCCTGCCATGAATTCAACGGGGTAGTGGGTTTTTAGCCACGCGCTTTGATAAGTCGGAAGGGCAAAAGCCGCACCGTGTGCTTTGCAGAAACCAAAACTGCTGAAGCCTTCAATTACAGACCACACTCGCTCTATGACCGCTGGCGGATAACCGCGCGTCTTCGACTCAGACCTAAAGAGCTGTTCGATTTTTGGTTTTAGCCTCGGATTCTCTAAAGACCTGCGCATTTCATCGCCTTTGGCTAAGCCGCAGCCGGTCATCTTGTTGAATATGCGGATCACATGCTCGTGAAAAATAACCACACCCCAGGTCTCACGAAGAATTGGTTCTAAATCTGCATGGATAAAGTCGGCTTTTGCGAATCCGTGGCGACCATCAAGGTAAGGGGCAATCATGTTGCCCTTCATCGGGCCTGGGCGAAATAGCGAGATTTGAATTGTTAGATCGTTGAATTCGGTTGGCTGATGTTTGCCGGTCAGCTCTCTCTGGCCCGGGCTTTCAATTTGAAAAATGCCAAGTGTATTGGTGGTGCGAATTGCCTTAAAAGTTTCAGCGTCATCTCTGGGCACAGCGTCTAAGTCAACAATTTTGCCCTGCACTCTTTCGATCTCGCGAACCGCATAAGCCATTGTGCTTTGCATGCGAACCCCGAGAACATCGAGCTTCAAGAAACCCATTGGGTCCATGTCATCTTTATCGAATTGACTCATCGGCAACCCCATGCCGCTTGGTTCAACCGGGGTCAGGTTGAGCAAGCTCATGTCGCCAAGAATTACACCGCACGGATGCATGGATATGTGCCGGGGGAGTCGATCTAATCTCTCGGTGATGTCGACCAATAGATTCATTTGTCGATCGGTCTCTACCTCTTGGGCAAATTTTGCCAATTCAGGTTTGGTTTGTAAGGCGCCTCTGAAGCTGCGGGCGCTGAAGCGCCACATGTTTTTTGCCAATTCGTCAATTTGATCTTCGTCTAAACCGAGGGCCATTCCTGAATCTCGCATGGCGCCTCGGCCACGGTATGTGCTCTGCATCGAAAGCAAGGTGACTCGCTGGCTTCCGTATCGTTTGAAAATTGCGCGATAGATGTCGTGGCGACGGGCTGATTCAACGTCGATATCGATATCGGGCAGGCTTGAGCGTTCAACGCTCAAGAATCTCTCGAACAGTAGGTCGTGCTCGATCGGGTCTACGCCACTGATACCCAAGAGATAGTTGGTTAGTGAGCCAGCGCCTGATCCTCGAGCCTGGCTTCGAATTCGCATGTCGCGAATCATCTGAGCTACGTCGGCAACGGTCAAAAAGTAGGTTGCGAAACCTAGCTTGTTTATAGTGATTAGTTCTTGTCCAAGGCGGTGTTGCACCTGCCTGAGGGTCTCGCCACTTGCGTTTGGGTAGTAGAGATCAATGCCGGCATGGGCTTTTTGCCACAAAACTTCGAATGGGTTGCCTTCAATTCCTAGTGTCGATTTTTCAGGCGTTTTGGGTTTTCCCCAGCCGCAATCACTGATTGGCTCTAATCGGCAACGCTCAGCCAACTTTGAGGTGCTTTCGAGTAAGGCAATAGCTCTCGGTTGATCTTCGGTTATCTCTTTAGCAAGATATTGCATTGCTTGCTCAGGCTTTAGCCAGGCCTGAGCATTGGGTTGCGGCTTGAATACGCCAAGCGGTTCAAGGTGTCTTGCCGCATCAAGAATGTCTGCGGTTAGTGCGTCGTCAGGGGTGAGATAGCGAACCGCATTGGTTAGAACGGTAGGCACCGATAGTGAATCTGCCAGTTCAAGCATTCTTCTGGCATGGATAAC
Source organism: uncultured Rhodoluna sp. (assembly GCA_964539165.1). Lineage (GTDB taxonomy): Bacteria > Actinomycetota > Actinomycetes > Actinomycetales > Microbacteriaceae > Rhodoluna. The sequence continues at coordinate 12,408 of CAZIFS010000008.1, forward strand.
TGATTGCTCTGTTCCCGGCTCAGTAAGGTGGCAAGAAATTTCTACTCCCAGGGTTCCCGCAAACCTGAACAGGTTTTTCCAATGCTCCAGCGCCACGCTAGCCGCGTTTTTATTAGCCTCGAGAGCTAATCGACCTACATCGCTGTTCGAGCCAACCAAGACTGTGCAGCCTCCGGAGTCTTTCAGTATTGCTGCCAGTTGAGATCTTTTGATGCCAATTAGTTTTTTGCTGCTGCCAAAGGTTCTGCCCGAGTGCGCTTCCGAAATGATGGAGCACAGGGTTGACCACCCGTGACCATGATTTTGACCGTGTGCCAAAATCGTGCACCTTGCCAATTCAGCTTGATCATCATCAAAAACGGCAAGGTTAACGCCAACTATCGGGGCAATATCTAGTTGAAGGCAGGCTCCGATGTGTTTTACCGCTCCATACAGACCATCGCGATCGACTATCGCCAGTGCGCTGAAACCCATGGCTGCTGCCGCCTCGGCCATTGCTTCGGGTCTGGTGACTCCGTAGTGCCCCGAGTAGGCAGATGCCACATTGAGGTGAACAAACCCGCTCATGACTTTGCTGAGCCTTTATGAATAGACGCGAACTAGGCGCCAAGCGTTTTGATTGCTGGTTTCAAGGGTGTGCACCAATTCGTATTGGGCTAGCGAGCTGTTTTCTTTTGAGGCGCAGATTCGCCACATTTCTACCTCGAGTACTCCGGCACCGATTCCGCGTTGTGCTCGTGCCGCTTCAACCCACCACTCTTTACGAGCGAACCATCGAACAGGCTTGGCGTTCACCAGATAGCTACCGCCTCGCCAGCGGAACCCGATTGGCTCACCTCCCTGGTTGGTTGAAACCAAAACTCTCTCATCAACCCGCAGCATTGCCGGCCCCTCTCAATCAAAAGATTATTCGAACACTTGTTCGAACGTTAAGAGTGTAGGGGGTGACGCTGACAATTCATATTTGGCGGTTATTTTTTAGAAGCTGGGTGATCCATGCGCATGTAGACGCCACCGGTTTCAAGCTCTTCTAGCATCTGATTCAAGCGCTTGGTTCGAGTCAGTGGCATTTTGGCACGGATAATCCAAGACAGGTAATCGTTGCGTTGATAGGCCGGTCTGGCGTTGTAATCTGCCCGAAGACCCCGGTCTTCTAGAGCCCGTTTTACATCCTCGGGCATTTCATTCAGCTTGCGTTTTAGGTGACCGTTTTTATCGCGCGGCGAACGACTGTCAGATTCTCGGCGATCATGTTCCCGGTTAGCCAAAACGCACCAACCTAGTAGATTGGGCGAATTAGGTCGGCCGAGTTGTTTCTAACCTGACCGACTTCAGCGCCAACTTTGAAAAACTCAGCCTCGGCAGCAACTCGATCAGAATCGACTGAAACTGCCTCTAGAAGTTCAGCATCGCCTTCGATGTGCGGGTCAAGCCAGGCTTCGAAGGTGTCAGGCGATAGCAAGACGGGGTTTCGATCATGGATGTGCGCCAGCTCGGGGGCAGAGTCTTTGGTCAAGGTGGTAGCTGAGAGCAACCAGCGTGCCGGGTCTTTGGCATCTTTGCTCGGGTCTGCCCACCATTCGTAAAGACCAGCAAGCGCAAACATACCGTCGACGCCAGCGCTGATGTAAAACGGCTGCTTAGTGCCATCTGCAGCCACCTGCCACTCGTAATAGCCAGAAGCCGGAATAACGCAGCGACGACGAACCACTGAGTCTTTGAATGAGGGTTTTTCAAGGATGGTTTCGATGCGCCCGTTAATCAGTGGACCGTGCTCGTCAACTGACTTAGCCCAGCGGGGAACGAGACCCCAGCGAGCGGCGTGAAGTTCACGGCTCAGTTCACCGATCGGAGAGCCATCTTCGGCTTTTTTGAAAGCTCGATCAACCAAGATTGCAATGGGTTGGGTTGGCGCGATGTTGTAGCTAATTCCCGGCACTTCACCGATTACATCGTCTGCCTCAAAAATAGTCTGTAACTCACCAACTGCTCGAGCAACAACAAATCTTCCGCACATGGTTAGACCTCTTCGGCCTCTGGCTCGACAAACTTCTTTTCGAGACGTTTCTTGCCAAAATGCACCAACAGAACAAAAACAATAATTACGCCAACAAATATGAGGCTGCCAAATTTTAGATGACCGGCAAGCTGGTCATAGCTGGCGCGAGCGAGGTAACCGACTCCTACATAGGCTGAAGCCCAAACTGCGCAGGCACCGAATGTCCAGGTGATGAATTTTTTGTAGGGCATGCGCGTCATGCCAGAAACCACAGGCACAAGAGAGTGCAGCATTGGTAAGAATCTCGAGACAGCAACAGCAATGCCCCCTCGATGCTCAACAAAGTGGTCAGCCATTCGCCAGTTTCGCTCACCTAGTTTTTGACCAAGTTTGCTGTTTCGAATGCGTTCGCCAAAAAACCTGCCGATGAAAAAGCCTAGAGATTCGCCAATGAGTGAACCGAGTAGAACTGCTCCGAGCAGCCAAAAGAAATCACCAATATCCAAAACGCCGGCAGAGGCAACCAGAACCACTGTGTCGCCTGGGATTATCAAGCCCGCGAACAACGAAGTTTCGAGGAGGATAGCCAGCCCGGCTAGAAGATTGCGGGTAATTGGGTCAACGCCTTGAACCGCATTGAGTATCCAGTCGAGAATGTCGTTCACGAATTAATCATCCCATGGGCCAAGGATTGAAAATTTGGAATACCGTTCTAATAAATAAGGGTTGCCTAACCTTCGTTGCACAAACGTTATAAACGGGAGTAAACCTTAATCGGAAGGTCAATAGCCTTCCAGAAAGCGAGACACTAATGCACGCGAACCCCGCATTGCTGACTGAGCTAAGCGCACTTGATCTTTCACGCTGGCAGTTTGGTCTAACCACCGTTTATCACTTCTTGTTCGTGCCTTTGACAATTGGCATGGTGCTGTTAGTAGCTATCATGCAAACCGCCTGGGTTCGCACCGAAAACGTGAAGTATCTTCACATGACCAAGCTCTTCGGCAAGATCTTTTTGATCAACTTTGCTATGGGTGTAGTCACCGGAATCGTTCAGGAGTTCCAATTTGGAATGAACTGGTCTGATTACTCAAGATTTGTCGGTGACGTATTCGGTGCCCCGCTTGCCATGGAAGGCCTCCTAGCGTTTTTCTTTGAGGCCACATTTATCGGCCTCTGGATTTTCGGATGGGGCAGGCTTTCAAAGAAAGTTCACCTAGCTACTATCTGGATGACTGCTTTTGGCGTCTTGCTATCGGCATACTTCATCCTTGCTGCTAACGCATTTATGCAAAACCCAGTTGGTTTCGAGATCAATGAAGCAAAGAATCGTGCCGAATTGGTCGACATTGGCGCTGTTTTGACCAATATCGTTGCACTAAACCAGTTTCCGCACACAATCACCGCGTCTCTAATGTTTGCCGGTGCAGTAATTGCCTCAGTTTCGGCTTATCACCTAAAGCGCAACCAGCAGGTGGGCACGATGCTCACCTCGCTTCGTTTTGGTCTTTGGTCAGTAATCGTGGGTGGTCTTGGCACTGCCCTGAGCGGCGACGGGCTAGGCCTTGCCATGGTTCAAACTCAGCCAATGAAAATGGCGGCTGCCGAGGCGCTCTACAACACCGCGGCTCCGGCATCATTCTCACTGTTCACTCTTGGAACCCCAGATGGAAAGAGCGAGTTGTTCTCAATTCGAATTCCGAACCTGCTTTCATTCCTGTCTACCCACACCCTGGATGGTGAGGTTGAGGGCCTTAACGACCTGCAAGCGCAGTATGTAACTGCGTTTGGTCCTGGCGACTACATGCCAATTATCTGGGTAACGTACTGGGCATTCCGCTGGATGATTGCTCTCGGTGTGCTTTCATTCTTGGTTGCGGCTGTTGGGCTGTGGCTAACTCGAAAGGGCGAACTGAACCTTCCGAAATGGACCTGGAATATCGCCATTTGGGCCGCGCCACTGCCAGTGCTTGGCATCTCAATTGGTTGGCTGTTTACCGAAATGGGGCGTCAACCATGGTTGGTCTTCAAATTAATGAAAACTGCAGACGGAGTTTCTCCAGGAATTAACGGAGTTGATGTTCTGATCTCGCTAATTGTCTTCACACTGATTTATGGCGTGTTGGCCGTTGTTGAAATGAAGCTCCTCTTGGCTGCCGCGCAAAAGGGTATCGAGGATGAGAAATCTGAGAATGCCCCTGATGTCGAACAACTAACAGTGGCTTACTAGAAATCGATAGGAAAAAACAAAATGCAACTCAATGAAATTTGGTTCCTTATCGTCGGTTTCTTGTTCATCGGCTACTTTGTGCTCGATGGGTTTGATTTCGGCGTCGGTATGTCTTTGCCTTTCCTTGGCAAAGATGACACGGATCGTCGCGTTCTGATCAACGCCATTGGGCCGGTTTGGGACCTCAATGAAACCTGGGTAATTGTGGCTGGCGCAAGCTTGTTTGCAGCTTTCCCAGAATGGTACGCATCGCTGTTTAGCGGTTTCTATCTGCCATTATTGCTGATTCTGGCAGCTCTTATCGCCAGAGGAGTGGCTTTTGAGTATCGCGGAAAGGGGCACACCATCGGGGCAAATGAAACTCGATGGAAAGCTACCTTCGACTGGATGATTGTGGTCGGCTCTGCTTTACCTGCCCTGCTCTGGGGCGTCGCTTTTGCAAACATCGTTCAGGGAGTGCCATTGAACTCTGAACATGTTTACACCGGCACACTTTTCACACTGTTGAACCCTTATGGGGTGCTCGGTGGTCTTGTGACGCTGACCTTATTCTGGACTCACGGGTTGATTTTCATCACCTTGAAGACCGACGGCGACATCAAGGATCGAGCGCGTGCGCTGGCTACCAAGGTTGGCGCAGTTGCCACTGCATTTGCAGCCGCATTCCTGACCTGGACATTGATTCAACACTTCAGTGTGCTCGGATTCATCCTGGCTGGGCTGGCAGCGGTTAGCCTGATTTCAGGGCTATTCGCTAATTTCGCCAAGCGTGAGGGAATTGCCTTTAGTTTGTTGGTGGTAACCATCATTACCGCAGTCGCAAGCCTATTTGCATCCTTGTTCCCAAACGTCTTTCCTTCAAGTATCGATCCGGCGTTCAGTTTGACCATTGAAAACGCATCTTCAAGTCAATACACCTTGACTGTCATGAGTTGGGTTGCTGTGTTTATGATTCCACTAGTGCTGCTTTACCAAGGCTGGACCTACTGGGTCTTCAAGAAGCGAGTTAGCCGAAAGTCGATTCCGGCCCATTCGCACTAATCGCAGAGGATAGTTCACTATCAAACCGCTAGATCCCCGACTGCTCAGGGAGGCTAGGGCGACCCGCTGGTTCATCACCGGCGTGGTCGCCCTCGCCGTGCTGTCTAGTTTTGCGACGATCACCCTAGCTTGGCAGCTGTCATGGTTTGTTACTCAGATTTTTATTGAACGCCAGCCATTGCCGGAAGTAGTCGGAGCATTGTGGTGGGCTCTGGTCGCGGGGCTGATTCGAGCTACCGTAATCTGGTTCCAAGAGTTCCTGGCTCAACGAGCCGCGAATCAGGTGAAGCTTGAGCTTCGGGCAAAGTTTTTTGAATCGGTCTCAAAACTTGGTGCAGGGTGGCTAGCCAGCCGCAAGATAGCCGAGCTGAATTCCATGGCAACAACGGGCATTGATGCTCTGAATGCCTATTTTTCAAAGTACCTGCCCCAGCTGGTTTATACCGCAGTCATCACTCCGGTCTTCGTGGCAGTAATTTGGTTTGCAGATTACATAAGCGGCATAACGCTGCTGCTAACTCTTCCGCTAATTCCAATTTTTATGATTTTGATTGGTTGGGCAACAAAATCGGTTCAGTTGAGACAGCTCGAGGCGCTAAATCGACTCACTGGTCATTTCTTAGAAGTAATGCGCGGGCTAAGCACCCTTCGCATATTCAGAAGAGCCACAGCTCAGGTTCAAACGCTCACCGAAGTAAGTGAGCAATACCGTGTCAGAACTATGAAAGTCCTCAGAGTTTCATTTCTATCCGGATTCGCCCTCGAGCTGTTGAGCAGTCTTTCGGTGGCAGTGGTGGCAGTGGCCATCGGATTACGTCTGGTTAACGGAGACCTGTCACTGTTCATCGGTCTTTACGTTTTGATTTTGGCGCCCGAGGCGTTCCTGCCAATCCGACAGGTAGGCGCTAACTTTCATGCGTCTGCCGAAGGAGTTGCCGCAGCCGATTCTATTTTGAATGTTATCGATGAGGCGAAATCGATCAGAACGCATGTGCAGAGACTATTGGTTGAGGAACCATTCAAGTTTGAGCCAGCGCAACTCACTGTGTTGACCGGGCCATCGGGGGTGGGTAAAACCACGATTATTCGCCAACAATACGCACTAGATGAACCTTATGGCAGCAGAAAATACTCAGACCTGGCATGGGTTCCCCAGCGACCGGTGCTGTTCGACGCCACTGTGAAGCAAAACATTGCCGGACCAAATTCGATAGATCAGCATGCCATGGATAGGTGTTTGGCTCTTGCTGCAATTGACGACCTAGAAGTCGAAACTCAGGTAGGAATTAGTGGTTCAAAAGTCTCAGGTGGCCAGGCACAACGTATTTGCCTAGCTCGAGCCTTTTATCGAATTTTGACCACTGAGGCAACGACTTTGATTGTCGATGAGCCTATTTCTGCCTTGGATGAAAAGCGCGCGGCAATTATTGTTCAAAGCCTCAAGCAACTTGCCAAGGATGGCTACACCGTAGGAGCGGTTTCTCACCAGCAACAGTTGATCGATGCCGCCGACCGCTTGATTGAGGTGGGCAATGGCTAAAACTTCAAGAATAATACTCGGGTTACCCAGATCAGGTCAGTTCAAACTTGGTCTTGCCGTGGCAGCCCTTCAATCTCTTTTTGCTGTCGCTCTACTTGCAACCTCAGCCTGGCTAATCTCCAGAGCGGCCGAACATCCACCAATTATGTATCTATCGATTGCTGTGGTTGGTGTTCGAGGATTTGCTGTTGGTAGAGCAGCAGGCAGGTATGCCGAGAGAATTCTGCTGCACGACTCAGCTTTCAAGATGTTAAAACTTCAACGACCGCGGATTCTTGAAAAGCTGATTCCCTTCGCGCCTGCTGGTATGCCCGATCGCGGAGCAACCATCTCGAAGCTGGTTAACGATGTTGATGAGTTGCAAAATCTCCCAATCCGAGTGATTGCCCCATTGGTGCAGTCGATTGTTGTTTCGCTGTTGGCAGTGATTGGAGTCTCGCTGCTACTGCCAAATGCGGCTATGGTGCTGGCCCTAACTCTGTTGGCTGCCTTTTTGCTGGCTTTGCCGCTTTCTGGCTGGGCTAGCCGTAGCGCCGATTCAGCCTCGGCTGAAACAAAATCTAACCTTGCCAGTTTGAGTGTCGAGGCGCTTGAAAATCTTGAGATTCTGCAAACCTACGATTGGTTGACTGCAAAGTTCGATGAAATCAAAACTACGGATGCCATCATGGCAAAGCAGGCAAATCTATCAGCAGTGTCGGCCGGTTTGGGCCAATCTCTGCTCAGTGTGCTCTCAGCCATATCGATTTTTGGGATGGCCTACCTTGGAGCCGAGTCAGTCTCAGCGGGTAGAAATCCTGGTGTTTTACTAGCTCTCTTTGCTTTGCTTCCCATTGCCGTGTTTGAAGTGGTAACCGTTGCCCAGCCGGTGGTGTCGGCGTTCAATAGATATCGTGCCGCGGCAAGTCGTTTAGGTGAACTGCTTGATAACCCAGTTCCTCGGGAACTCGAAATTTGCGAAGGAGAGTTGCAACTCAGCCGAATTGAGTCGATTGAACTTGTTCGTGTATCAGTCAACTACCCGGGTCGCGCAGAGATCTTGAAAGATTTTGATTTAACTCTGCGCAGCGGGGAGACGCTTGTACTGCACGGCAAGAGTGGAGCGGGTAAGAGCACTATTGCCAACATCCTAGTTAGGTTTCTTAACCCAGCATCGGGTAGCTATCTGATTAACGGGATTCCGGTGGATTCGTTCACCAGTGAGTCACTCAGAGAGAAAATTGGTCTCATTGAGCAGAACCCAATAATTTTCAACGGTTCAGTGCGCGAGAACCTTCTGATAGCCAAGTCTTCGGCCGACGAAGCTGAACTGGTCTCAGTATTAACCAGAGTGGGTCTTTGGTCTATGTTCAGTGGCCGCGAGGGCCTCGAAACCCAACTTGGTGAGCGCGGTGTACTTATTTCAGGTGGGGAGGCTCAGCGTCTGGCTTTGGCTAGGGCCTTACTCGCAGATTTTGAACTACTAATCATGGATGAACCCACTGCCAACGTCGATAAAACCATGGCTGATGGGCTGGTGCGTGACTTATTAGCAGCGGCGGGCATGGGCAAAACCGTTTTGTTGATTACCCACGATGCCGATTTCGGATCTTTGGCGCAACTTAGTTTGAAGATCTGAGTTCTGTTTAGAAGCTTGATATTGGGCTAAATAAGAGTGCTTTGTAGCCTTAGTCGTTTTTGAAAGGCTTCAAAGTGTTTGGCTTGCCCTACCGGCCCGCCTAGGTTGACCCAGTTTTCAACCACTCTGATGCCTTGAAGTGAACTCAGCGCCCAGATTTCTAAACCGACAAGATCAGCTGGTTTGACCTTCTCAAGTCTGGCGGCTAGGCCCATCTCAGCCGCAATAGCGAATATTTCATCCCGGGTGATACTGGCTAGCCAATCTGTTTGCGAGTCTGGCGCGCATAGAACATCTCCACGCCACCAGACCAATGCACTCAGTGCACCTTCGGAGATGTATCCGTCGCCAGACAAAAGAACAGCTTCATCGGCGCCGTGCATTTTGGCGGCACGACGAAGTTGAAGGCAGAGGCTTAGATCCGGTCCTTTTACAGTTGGATGTTTGCGCGGATCAGTTTCAGGGTTCGTCCAAAGTGAAATAGGGCCCAATTGATCTGGTGCCTCGCGAAGGCGCAAATACAAGTGATGGGGGCTTTGCCCCTCACCGTGAAACTCGATACGTGGAAACCAGCGCCCAGTTTTAGGTATAGCGTCTCGAACAGCGTAATAAAAGCCTTCAAGTTGATCAGAGCAGTCAGGTGCCACCTGTTGAACCCAATTGCCGAAGCGATCAAAGTGTTTTTGAATGTGGCGAGCGCGACCGTCTTCAACTAACCAGGAGTCGGCCACCTGCAGGTCAACTTCAGATGCGGGGGCAGAGGTCACTAATTCGAGGTGGTTATTGCGAAAACAAAAGAACTGGCCAAAATCGGTCATCTGCTCACCTCCTAGTTGTCATCAACTGCAGTGCGTCTAATCTAGATTACGAACCCATCCGAGAACAAAGTGAACTAGGAGTGAAATGCATCTTTATTCTGCGCACCTAGCCGGATGGGCCAGCCCTGCAGATGTTTTCGTTCAGTTCTATGCAGATGAGGCATATGCCTTTTGGTTAGATCGTGAGACTCACCCCACTGAGCCCTACAGCGTAATCGGGGCAGGAACCGCTGAACAACTTGGTGATGAACCCATAAAGCTATTGGGTAAGGCTGCGGCTTTACACGGTTATGCAGGTATCGCCAGTGAGATTGAATCACTAGAGTTACCGTTCAGCTGGAGACCAGGTCTTGTTGGTGCTCTTCACTACGAAGGCAACAGTGAAGGTAATGGCGACACTGGATTTATCCGTGTGGATAGAGCCATAGTCTTTGATCACTCGACCAAGAGCATGTATTTTCTTGGTCTCTTTGCCAGCCAGAGTGATTTTGACCATTGGCACCACGCAGCACTACTCAGGCTCACTTTAGTTGGTGGGCAACAGTCGATTTATCGCGTAAAACACGCGTCAAGGCAGTCTTCATCCGGCGTAGCACTTCGCCACAGCCCAGAGAATTACCTGAGCATGATTGAGAGGGCCCAAAAGTACATTGCGACCGGTGACGTTTATCAAATTTGCCTCACAAACGAGTTGACCATTGAAACCCAGGCTGACCCGCTTTATACCTTTCTAAAACTGAGAGAAATCAACGCAGCGCCTTATTCTGCTTACCTTCGTTTAGCTAACACGGCGGTGGTCAGCAGTTCGCCAGAACAGTTTTTGCAGATTGGTGTAGATGGTCTAATCAGCACCAAGCCGATCAAAGGCACACGCGGCAGGGGAGCGGCAGAGGTCGAAGATCAAGCTATTGCCGATGAATTGCGCGCAAACCTAAAAGAGCGCGCTGAAAACCTCATGATCGTAGATCTGATGCGCAATGACCTATCGAGGGTTGCGCTCGCCGAATCAGTCAGTGTGACCAAACTCTTCGAGATCGAGAGCTACGCAACGGTTCACCAATTGGTTTCTACCGTGCAAGCGCAGTTGAAGCCAAATCTCGACGTTAGCGATGTCCTTCTGGCAGCTTTTCCGGGTGGTTCAATGACTGGCGCGCCAAAGATTCGTGCGATGCAACTCATCCGTGAATTAGAACTTGGCCCTAGGGGAGTTTATTCGGGGGCAATTGGCTATGTTGGTGTTGATGGCAGCGCCGAATTTGGCATGGTTATTCGGACGCTCGTGTTCGAGGCTGGGGTTGCCAAGCTTGGTGTCGGTGGCGGCATCACCAGTGATTCGGTTCCACAGGCAGAGCTTGCTGAAACCCAACTTAAGGCGCAGGTCTTGTTGCGGGTGTTGAATGCGGTTGACCCCTGGGCCTAATTTGCTTGGCTACTTGGTAATCTTGAACCTTAGAACTGTTTTTGAGTTCAAGACTTCGAAGAGTGAGTAAATGACTGAGCAAAACGCGCCTGCAGAGAGCGAATACGACGTATCCGCCATCCAAGATAAATGGCTTCCAATCTGGGATGAACTGCGACCTTTTGCTTCAGGTAACCCTGGCGATGCCCGACCTAAGAAGTATGTGCTCGACATGTTTCCTTACCCGTCTGGCGACCTTCACATGGGGCATGCAGAGGCTTATGCTCTTGGCGATGTAATCTCGCGCTACTGGGTGCAAAAGGGCTTCAACGTTATGCACCCAATCGGTTGGGATTCATTCGGTCTACCAGCAGAAAATGCTGCTATTAAGCGCGGCCTAGACCCAAAGGGCTGGACCTACGACAACATTGCTCAGCAGCGTTCTTCAATGCGTCGCTACGCCTGTTCGTTTGACTGGGATCGCGTGCTGGTTACTTCAGACCCTATCTACTACCGCTGGAATCAGTGGTTGTTCCTAGAGTTCTACAACAAGGGTCTTGCCTACCGCAAAAACTCAAATGTGAACTGGTGCCCTAGCTGCCAAACCGTACTTGCCAACGAACAGGTTGTGCAGGGTCTCTGTGAGCGATGCGACAGTGTCGTCACCAAGAAGGCGCTGACGCAGTGGTACTTCAAAGTAACTGAGTATGCCGACCGACTTCTCGATGACCTAAATAGTCTCGAAGGCAACTGGCCGTCAAAGGTGCTTTCAATGCAGCGCAACTGGATCGGCCGTTCTTATGGCGCCGATGTCGACTTCGTAATCGAAGGTCGAACCGAGCCGGTAACCGTATTTACCACGCGTCCTGACACTTTGTTCGGTGCCACTTTTATGGTGGTCGCTGCCGACAGTGCTCTTGCCGCCGAATTGGTAGCTGGAGCTGGCGAAAGCATCCGTGACGAGTTTGCGGCATATCTTGAAATGGTCAAACAGTCGAACGACATTGAGCGTCTGGCTACAGACCGACCAAAGACTGGCGTGAATCTAGGCCGATTCGCTATCAACCCGGTAAATGGCGCGAAGCTGCCAATTTATGCCTCTGACTATGTTTTGGCAGACTATGGCCATGGCGCAATCATGGCAGTTCCTGCGCACGATCAGCGCGACCTAGATTTTGCTAAGGCAATGGGGTTGCCTGTGCAGGTCGTTGTCGAAACCGATGAAGAAGACCCTTCTGTAACCGGTGTTGCAACCACTGGCGAGGGCGTTTTGGTCAACTCTGGCGCTCTAAACGGCCTTTCGAAAACCGACGCAATCAACAAAATCGCAGAAATTCTTGAAGCTGATGGCAAAGGCAAGAAAGCTAAAAACTTTAGACTTCGCGACTGGCTGATTTCTCGCCAACGCTACTGGGGAACTCCAATCCCAATCATCCACTGTGCAAATTGTGGAGAAGTGCCTGTGCCGCAAGATCAACTACCAGTTGAGCTTCCATCGGCCGAAGGTCTTGACCTCAAACCAAAGGGAACCTCACCGCTTGGTGGAGCTACCGATTGGTTGAATGTTTCCTGCCCTAAGTGTGGCGGTGCGGCTCAGCGTGACACTGACACTATGGACACCTTCGTGGATTCGTCTTGGTATTTCTTGAGATTCTTGTCACCAAATTCAACCGAAGTGGCTTTTCCCAAAGATGAAGCTGCTGCCTGGGCTCCGGTAGACCAATACGTCGGCGGAGTAACTCACGCGATTTTGCATCTGCTCTATGCCCGATTCATTACCAAAGTTCTTCATGACCTTGGTCAGATTGACTTCGAAGAACCGTTCACTCGCTTGTTGAATCAAGGCATGGTTTTGATGAATGGTTCGGCGATGTCAAAATCGCGCGGAAACATCGTTGCGCTGAGCGAACAGCTAGATGAGCACGGTGTGGATGCAGTGCGTCTCACCATGTCGTTTGCTGGTCCACCAGAAGACGACATTGATTGGGCTGATGTGTCACCAGCTGGCGCTGCCAAGTTCTTGGCTAGAGCCTGGAGAACAGCCAATGACGTTACCAGCGAGCCTGGGGTAGCGGTTGCCACCGGAAACCGTGAACTTCGCAAGGCGACACACACTTTCTTGCGTGATTTTGGGCCACTCATTGAAGGTTTCAAATTCAATGTTGGTGTAGCCAAAATCATGGAACTGGTAAACGCACTTCGCAAAGCTATTGACGGTGAAGCTGGCTCTGCTGACCCGGCGGTTCGTGAGGCAGCCGAGATTGTTGCGAAAGCCCTGTCATTGTTTGCCCCATACACAGCCGAAGATATGTGGCAGAAGTTGGGCTACGAGCCAGGTGTTGCGCTTGCTGGTTTACCCGAGGCTGATCTATCACTTCTTGTTCAAAGCAGCGTCGTCGCTATCGTTCAGGTAGACGGAAAGCTTCGAGACAAATTTGAAGTTGCTATCGACATAACTGAGGATGAGTTGCGTGCCAAGGCAATGTCATCTGAGGCTGTACTTCGAGCAATTGGAGATAAAACGGTGGTAAACACCATTGTTCGAACCCCAAAGCTTGTAAACATAGCTACTACATAGCTCGTTATTCACAATTAACTCCCGAGTGCCCAGTCTTTTGGCTGGGCACTCTACTTTTAACCGATGGACTGGTTGAGAAATCGAATTACTGAAGCGTTGGCTGGCTCCCGCCCTGTATCCCGAAAACTTTTGCTCGCATTGGGTCTATTGGTGGCAAGTGTAGTTTTCGTCGTTAGCAATTTAACTGCGCCTTCAACTGGTCAACAGACCCTTCCAAATTCTGCTCCATCGAGTGAAATGGTTGCTGCTGGCGTTGAAGATTCTGCTCAAGCTATTAGTGCCGCTGTAATTTTCATTCACATCATCGGTGCGGTTGAATCGCCCGGAATCTATGAGCTTGACGCAGGATCAAGAGTCATCGACGCCGTATTTGCAGCCGGAGGCCTAACTTCATCAGCAGACCAAGCCAGCATAAATTTAGCGCGGTCTCTATCTGATGGTGAGCAAATATTTATTGGTGTTACGGGGCAGGCGATGAATTTAGGCGGGGTGCAAGGCCCTCAAAGCAATCTCATCAATTTGAATCTTGCAACGGTAGTCGAACTTGAGGGGTTACCAGGTGTTGGCCCAGCATTAGCAGGCCGGTTGGTTGATTGGCGGCAGGCCAATGGTGGCTTCAAAAAGAAAGAAGACCTGCTCGAGGTTAGTGGTATAGGAGACAAGCTTTACTCCGGAATTAAAGATTTGGTTTCGCTTTGAGAACTTGGTTTGCTGCTGCACTGCTTTGGTCGGTCCTTGTGATTTTGCAAAATAGTCAGGGGTTACCCTAGTCGTGCGCAAAATAATCAGATTTCTCGTTCCAGCGATAGTTTCGCTCGCGCTTGGTTTGACCTCATTCAGCTTTCAGCTACAGCCGAGAACAACCGAACTGCAGAAGCTTGCGGCGAGTTTCGCTGAATTTGATGCTGATCTTGAAATTCTTGACACTCCGAAGATGGCATCCTCAAAGTTCGGGGGTCATCGAGCTGCCTTCAAAATTCTGCGTTACAAGGGTTACTCTGCTTCAACTGAATCTTGGATTCCCGCGAGTGCAATCGGCCAATTATCTTTATCCGAGGTTGAGAACTGGCAAATACGCGGTGCAGTCATTCGATGCAAATTGAATACAAAACCAGCACCGCCTGGCACCCGATTCATGCTTTTTGCTAGGTGTGAAAATCCCCAGCTTTTGAAGCAGGCGCCTCCTCAAGCTCAATTCATCGAGAGTATTCGCTCTAGTTTCATGGCAAATTTGATTGGCGTTACTGATGAATCAGCCGGATTGGTTGCCGGATTAGCAATCGGTGACACCAGCAGAATTCCAGAGCAACTACTGAATGAAATGAAAAGCGTTTCTTTGACGCACCTGACCGCAGTTTCTGGTGCTAACTGCGCAATAGTGACTGGGGTTATCTTCTTTTTGCTAAAGCGAAAAATTGCTAATCGTTCGTTAGTTTGCCTGTTATCCGCTTGTGGCCTCATTCTTTATGTGCTGATAGTTGGCCCAGAACCCAGTGTCCTGAGGGCAGCTGTCATGGCACTGGCGGTCATTTTTGGCTTTTCACTAGGACGGAAAGCCGCAGCTGAGGTTTCATTGGCTTTAAGTATTTGCATCCTGCTAATTGCAGATCCATGGTTGGCTACAAATTTTGGTTTCGCGTTATCTGTAGCCGCTACTCTCGGAATTCTCCTCCTCACAACCGGCCTAACTGAGTGGCTCAGTAATCGAATGCCGAAATGGTTAGCTATTTCAATTTCTGTTGCGCTTGCGGCTCAAATTTTCTGCTTGCCCATATTGCTTCAACTTCAGTCCGGAGTCTCCAGTTATGCCGTACCTGCAAATGTCATCGCTGAGCCATTGATCGCTCCGATAACAGTGCTAGCTATGGCTGCTTGTTCAGTGGCTTGGCTAATTCCTTGGCTCGCGTCTGTAATTACCTGGACAGCATCGATTCTTGCCCAAGTAATTGTATTTATAGCTCATTACTTAGCTGCAGCCCCCATGCAGTCAATCTCTTGGCCAGTTGGCTTTTTGGGGCTCGGTATGGCGCTTTCGCTCCTTATCGGGTTCGTGCTCCTATTTCGATTCAAGAATCACCTACAAAGGTTTTTAGGAGCTGCGCTCACAATAGGCTTGTTGGCCAGTGTGCTTGGAGGGTTTGGTTTCAAACTTCAGTCGCAAATGAGTTGGTCCGGCAAGCAATGGCAGGTAGTCGCCTGCGATGTGGGGCAGGGCGATGCATTAGTCATCCGATCTGCAGGCTTTACTGCTGTATTGGATGTTGGTAAGAGTGATAGTTTGATCGACACCTGCCTAGAGGGCTTGGGTGTCTCAACAATCGATTTACTGGTGCTCACGCACTTTGATTTAGATCATGTTGGAGGCATCAAGGGGGCACTAAGTTCTAGGAAGGTTCGAACGGCAATGCTGTCTCCGTTTGAAGATCAAAGATTGGCTGCGTCTCAAGTTTTAGATCACCTTGACCAACTAGGTGTCCAAGTTATTGATGGCGAGGTTGGCATGTCGGGGTCTATCGGAGAAATGTCATGGAGAGTCTTGAGCCCACACCATAACGCTGCAGGTTCTGAGGATTCAAACGATGCAAGTATTGCGATGCTCTTTTCTGCCCCGAATTTTTACCTAGTGACACTCGCGGATTTGGGCGAGAGAGGTCAAATGAGGCTAGCTCAAGAAGCGGGCACCTGGCTGGGGCGAGGCCTCGATGATCGTCCATTGATTCTTAAGGTCGCTCATCACGGATCCGCGGACCAATTTCCTGAATTCATCGAGGCACTAAGGCCTGACCTGGCCTTAGTTTCGGTGGGTGTGGGAAATTCCTATGGTCACCCAACCCAGCGCACCATGAATTTGTTGGAACTTACTGGAGCTCGAATATTGCGAACAGATCAGTCTGGTTCAATTGCCATTTGGTCGACCAAAGAGGGTCTCGCCTATTCGCTCGCAGGTAGGCTGGACTAGTGAGTAAGGCAAGGCAAGTGGATTGGCGCAAGGCGCACGCATCGCCGGTCGTATTTGTGTCAGGCTCTGAAGAGTATTTTGCCTCCCGCGCCATTCGTGCTGTGCGCGAAGAACTTAAGGCTTTAGATGCCGCACTAGAGATTCACGAACTGGATGCCGCCGACTACACCGTTGGCACATTGTTGAATCTCACTAGCCCTTCGCTCTTTGCAGAGCCCCGTTTGGTAATCATTCGAGGCGTCGAACGTTGCAGCGACGACTTCATAACTGATGGCATTCGATATCTGGATTCAACCACCGAAGACACCACCGTAATCATTAGACACAACAGTTCTAGTGTGCGCGGTAAAAAGCTGGTTGACGCACTGCGTGAAAACCACCTCGTGATTGAAATCGCCTGTGCAGAGTTGAAAAAAGATTCAGACCGCCAGGCTTTTGTTCAAGCGGAGTTTGCAAGTGCCGAACGTAAAATACAGCCGGCTGCGGTTAGAGCTCTTTTAGATGCGTTTGCCGACGATACTGCTGAGCTTGCCGCAGCCTGCAGCCAGCTATTGATGGACAGCGCAGACTCTATTACCGAGTCGATCGTTGAGCGGTATTACGGCGGTCGCGTCGAAACCAATGCTTTCAAGGTTGCTGACGCTGCACTGGCTGGGCGTGCTGGCGAGGCACTTTCTCTTTTGCGCCATGCACTCACCACTGGAGCTGATCCGGTTCCACTCGTTGCAGCCATTTCGATGAAAGTTCGCCAATTGGCCAAAGTTTTCGGTAACCGTTCAGCGTCAGCTGCAAGTTTAGGAATGGCACCGTGGCAGCTCGATAAAGTTCGAAAAGAGCTTGTTGGTTGGTCTGATGATGGTCTCGCGAATGCAATCATGGCACTAGCCGACGCAGATGCTGCCGCTAAGGGTGCAGAACGAGACCCCGTGTATTCACTTGAGAAATTGATTCACCTAATTGCCCACAAAGGGGAGAACCGTTCTTGACCAAAGCAAAAATTTCGCTGCTAAGCCTTTTTGCTTTAGTCGCCATATCAATCGTTTTGAGGCCGCCAGTTGCTGCCATTGGGCCATTGCTTGATGAAATCAGCCTGGCACTAGATCTAAACGCGGCTCAAAGTTCAGCTCTGAATGCAGCGCCAGTGCTTTGTTTCGGTTTGGGTGCATTTTTATCGCCGTGGCTGGCCAGAAAAGTTGGCCTCAATTTAGCGATGATGATATCTCTAGCGGTTCTGTTCATTGCACTGGTTTTGCGCCTCAGCTTCGGTTTCATTGGCCTAATGGTTGGCACTCTTGCCGCGGGATTATCAATCGCGGTTGCAAATGTGCTCCTGCCAACTGTAGTTCGCTCAGATTTTCCCAACCGTGTGCCCTTAATAACCGGGGTCTACACAACTCTCCTTGCGCTTTCCGCCAGCTTTGCAGCCTGGGCAGCTGTTGCGAGCAGTAGCGTTTTTGGCGGATGGGTTTTTGCACTTGGAGTCTGGGCCTTGCCTTCACTTCTTGCAGTGTTGCTATGGATTCCGAAATTACGCAATCGAGAAGTTATCACCGATGAGAAACCACAAATCGCAAGCGCCGAGCGTAGGGCCGTTCTGCGTTCGCCCCTCGCTTGGTCCATCCTCGGATTTTTTGGCTTTCAGTCTTTAGGTTTTTATGCAGTTTTAGGATGGATGCCTGCGATTTTGTTAGAAGCTGGCTACAGCGCAGAGCAATCGAGCAACTTCTTGGGCTTCACCACTGCTATAGGAATTCCCTTTGGTTTAGCGCTCTCATTCTTCCTTAGTAGATTTAGCTCGCTCGCTTGGTTGGCAGCCGGGGCAAGCCTTGTGTCTACCAGTGGTTTTGTTTTGCTCTTTATTGCGACCACCAGCTCGCCGAGTCTCTTGGTTTTGGCATGCATCTTGTTAGGTGTTGGCCAGTCTTCAACTTTTCCTATGTCACTTTCGCTAATCGGAACTAAGGCAAAGACTCAAGCACTAACCACCCAACTTTCGGCAATATCTCAGGGGTGGGGTTACTTAATTTCAGCTGCTGGAACTTTTGCTCTGGGCTACCTGGCAGCGATAACCCACGGTTGGCAAGTCAGCATTGTGTTACTTATCTCGATTTCTGCTGTGCAGGTTTTGCTTGGCTTTGCATCTGGAGGCCGAGGCCGGATCTCGTAGAAGAGCTTTTGCCTGAAACGATTAAAGTAAAACCCCGAAGCCTATGCTTCGGGGTTTTGCAAAACCTTTGAGGTCTTTGAAAACTTGTGGCTTATAGAGCCGCAACCTTCTTAGCAAGAGCTGACTTGCGGTTAGCTGCGTTGTTCTTGTG
>CAZIFS010000009.1:0-28619 GCA_964539165.1 uncultured Rhodoluna sp.
CCTGCGACCAAGAGATTAGAAGGCTCTTGCTCTATCCACTGAGCTACGAGGGCACGCCCCCCAGAGAGGGCAGACTTCAGTCTACAGAACGCTGTGCTAGCGTGCGGTTATGAAGCTATTCAAGTTGCTGGCCAAGTTAATGTTGGGTTCGTTCCTGATGTTCGCCGGAATTGCTCATCTAAGTTTTGGTCGCACCGAATTTCAGGCGCAGGTGCCCGCTTGGGTTGGGCTTGAACCTGATTTTGTGGTCATTGCATCGGGGGTTGTCGAGATCTGCCTCGGCCTTGCGCTGATTCTGGCCCGCAAGCGCAAATCTTGGGTGGGAATTGTTGCAGCATTATTTTTCATCGCAGTTTTTCCAGGCAACATTTCTCAGTACCTCACAGGCACGGATGCCTTCGGCCTCAATACCGATTCGGCACGTTTGATTCGACTTTTCTTTCAGCCATTTTTGGTTTCATGGGCAATCTGGTCAACCGGCGCCTGGCAACAAATTAGAAGAGTATTCTGATTTTAGGTACACCCCTCAGAGGAGAAGATCATGAAAGTTCAAAACAAAATCGTTGTGGTTACTGGCGCAGGCAGCGGAATGGGAAGACAACTCACCCTTGAACTAGTTAGTCGCGGTGCGCTGGTCGCAGCAATCGACATGCGCGCTGAGACATTGGCCGAAACCAAGAAGCTAGCGGGCGATAAAGTAGAGACTTTCACCGTAGATATCACCGATGCCAAGGCTGTTGAAGCTCTGCCGAGCCAAATAACTGAGAAGCTTGGCGCGCCTGACATCCTGATTAACAATGCTGGAATCATCCAGCCATTCGTAAAAATAAATGACCTCGCCCTTGACCAAGCGGCTCGGGTGATGAAGGTGAATTTCGAAGGTCCACTCATGATGGTAAAAGCCTTCCTACCAGGCTTTCTCAGCCGACCAGAAGCCCACATTCTCAACGTTTCATCCATGGGTGCTTATGCTCCTGTGCCTGGGCAAAGCGTTTATGGGGCTTCAAAAGCCGCCATCAAACTTCTCACCGAAGGTTTACGTTCAGAACTGACCGACACCAACGTGGGTGTAACCATTGTTTTTCCGGGGGCAATCAACACGAATATCGCTCAAAACTCTGGGATGGCCATGCCTGGCGATGCCGCAGCTAACAGCAAAATAAAGATGACCGAAGCACCGATAGCCGCCCACCTGATGATTGAAGCGATTGAGAATAATCGCCCAAGAATTTGCATCGGTTCGGATGCGAAAATGCTCGACGTCATTTCGCGTGTAAACCCAGTTTTTGCAGCAAAGATGATCTACAAGCAGATGGCCTCGCTACTCAAGTAAACTTAGGTCTCATGACTAAAGTTCTTGCATCCCTTCCTGTTGGTGAAAAAGTTGGCATCGCCTTTTCTGGCGGCCTAGACACTTCTGTTGCTGTGGCATGGATGCGAGAAAAAGGCGCAGTACCATTCACCTACACCGCCGATCTTGGTCAGTACGACGAAGACGATATCGAGTCGATTCCAGATCGCGCGCTGGTATACGGCGCAGAGGCAGGGCGACTCATTGACTGTCGCCAGTCGCTTGCCGAAGAGGGGCTGGCCGCAATCGCTTGTGGCGCTTTTCACATTCGCACCGGTGGAAAGGTTTATTTCAACACCACTCCCCTAGGCCGCGTTGTAACCGGCACCATGCTTGTGCGGGCAATGCACCAGGATGGTGTTGAAATTTGGGGCGACGGGTCAACATACAAGGGCAACGACATCGAGCGTTTTTACCGCTACGGTTTGCTTGCCAACCCAAACCTAAGAATTTACAAGCCATGGCTTGACGCAGACTTTGTTGGAGAACTCGGAGGCCGTCACGAAATGAGTGAATGGCTTCTAGCCCGCGATCTGCCTTATCGCGCCTCGGTAGAGAAGGCGTATTCAACCGATGCAAACATGCTGGGTGCAACTCACGAAGCAAAGAGTCTAGAAAACCTAGACACGTCATTTGAAATCGTTGAGCCAATCATGGGGGTCAAGTTTTGGGATGACTCAGTAAAAATCGAGACCGAAGAGGTAACCATACAGTTCCGCCAGGGTCGTCCAGTAGCGATCAATGGCGAATCTCTCGAAAGCGCTGTCGACATCATTATGAAGGCCAATGAAATTGGTGGAAGACATGGTCTTGGCATGAGCGACCAAATCGAAAACCGAATTATTGAAGCAAAGAGCCGCGGAATCTATGAGGCGCCGGGAATGGCCCTGCTTCACATCGCTTATGAACGCTTGATTTCAGCCATTCACAACGAAGACACCGTTGCTGCCTATCATGCTGAAGGCCGTCGAATGGGTCGACTCCTGTATGAAGGCCGCTGGCTAGACCCACAGACTCTGATGCTCCGCGAATCGCTAACCAAGTGGGTTGCGTCAGCAATTAACGGCTCAGTCACATTGCGCTTGCGCCGCGGTGATGACTACACCATCGTGAACACCGAGGGCGAAAACTTCAGCTACCACCCAGAGAAGTTGTCAATGGAACGAACCGAGGATGCGGCATTTGGACCAACCGATCGTATTGGCCAGTTGACTATGCGAAACCTAGACATTGCCGACACCCGCGCAAAACTAGACATGTATCGCAAACAGGGGCAGATCGACGGCAACCAGTTCGAGCTGGCTTAAAACTATTCTCTAGGAATACCTCTAGGCTGACACAGGTTAGCCTAGAGGTATTGCTTTAACTAAGGGGCCTCATGCATCGTCTTGCCAAACTCAGCCTTGCCAACCGTTCAGTGGTTGCGCTTATCACGGCGATAATCGCCATCTTTGGTTTCATTTCACTTGGCTCGTTGAAACAGGAACTAATTCCAAGTTTCGAAACTCCGCAAGCTGCAGTAGTCACGACTTACCCGGGTGCCTCACCAGAGGTGATCGACAAGCAGGTTTCACAGCCAATCGAAGCGGCCATTCGTCAGCTTGATGGCCTGGTTACTTCAACCTCTAGCTCACAAAGCAACATTTCAATTGTTCGAGTCGAGTTTGACTATGGCGTAACCACCGCAAAGGTCAAAGAAGATTTGGCAGCTGCGCTGGCAAGCATTACCTTGCCTGCAGATTCAAGCAGCAAGATTCTTTCCGGCAGCTTCGACAGCGTTCCGATTATGGTCCTGGGCGTTTCAGCTGATTCTGGCGACAACGAATCACTAAGCAAAACCCTGCCAGACATTGCCGGCCCTCTATTTGGTGAAATCGCAGGCATGCGTGAGGTTAGCGTAACTGGAGCAACAGAAAAGCGCGTAAATCTAGTCTTTGATCAAACCAAGCTTGCAATGGCCGGCTTAACTCAGCAATCAGTCGCCAGCGCGCTTGCAGCCAATGGCTTTGTAATACCAGCTGGCACCATTGATGATGCCGAGGGTTCGATCTCAGTTGAGGTGGGTACTCCGGTAAACAGCCTCGAAGACTTCAAGGCCTTACCGCTATTAGGCGGATCAAGCGCATTTAGCATCCCAGGCATGGCGACCTCAAACAAGGTTGTCACGGTCGCAGATGTTGCCAAGGTCACCTTCGAAAACGCCCCGGTCACTAGCATCGCTCGCGTAAATGGCAATGCGGTTCTTTCAATTGCATTCACCAAAACCCAGGATGCCAACACAGTAGCCATATCACACGCTGTAACCGACCGACTAGATGAACTAAAACAAAAACTCGGCAACGGTGTGACCATTGTTACCGTTTTTGATCAGGCCCCATACGTCGAAAAGTCACTTGAAAACCTAACCACTGAAGGACTCCTAGGCCTAGGGTTTGCAGTCATAGTAATCCTGATTTTCTTGATGTCTGTGCGTTCAACTTTGGTGACCGCAATCTCGATTCCAACCTCGGTCTTGATCACATTCATTGGCCTAAACGCGTTCGGCTATTCGCTGAACCTCTTCACACTCAGCGCACTAACCATCGCAATTGGTCGTGTTGTAGACGACTCGATTGTGGTCATCGAAAACATCAACCGTCACTTGGCTTATGGTGAACCGAAGCGCAAAGCTATTCTTCGTGCTGTCAAAGAGGTTTCTGGCGCAATCACCGCGGCAACTATCACCACGGTTGCGGTCTTCCTTCCGATTGCGCTTGTAGGTGGGCTCGTTGGCGAGCTCTTTAGACCGTTCTCATTTACCTTTGCGATTGCTCTTGTTGCCTCGCTATTTGTTTCGCTGACAATCGTTCCTGTTCTGGCTTACTGGTTCTTGAAGGCACCGGCACAAACCCAACATGAATCTGATGAGCAAGCTCGCGCGCACGAAGCCGAGATTCGTGAACTTGAAGAAGCTAAAGAGCGCAAGAGTTGGCTGCAGCGAGGCTACATCCCGGTACTTAATTGGACACAACGCAGACCGGTCATCACTGTGTTGGCTTCAGTCATAATTCTTTTCTTGACCTTCGGGCTCGTTCCGCAGTTGAAGACTGACTTCATTGGTTCATCTGGCTCGAACAGCTTTGTTCTGAACCAGACTTTGCCGGCCGGAGCCACCCTCGCGCAGCAAGACGAGGCAGCCGCGAAGGTTGAAGGTATTTTGCTAGCCGACGAACGCATCGAAGTTGTTCAGACCACGATTGGTTCATCTGGCGACGGTCGCGTGGCCTTCGGTGGTGCAGCTGGTGGCACCTCAATTCAGGTAACTACCGTTGATGGCACTGACCAAACCGCTACTCAAGCCGACCTCGAGGCATTATTTGCCAAAGATGAATCACTGGGCGAAGTGAAGTTCACCGCAGGTGGCGGCGAAGCTTTCGGTGGCTCAAGCACCATCGACGTCAAAGTTAACGCGACCACCGATGAAAACCTCAAGATTGCCATCGATGCAGTTGAGAAAGCCATGCAGGGCACCGCTGATGTTTCAGAAATTACCAATTCGTTGGCCAAGACCCAGCGCACCCTCCGTGTAACAGTAGATCGTGCTAAGGCTGCCGCAATCGGGCTAACCGAGATTCAGGTCGGCGGAATCGTTTCTGCAACCATGCGCCCTTCAAGCATCGGCAAGGTAAACATCGACAACACCGAAACTGCAATCTATGTGCTTCAAACCAATTCGCCTGACACCGTTGCCGAGGTGAGCGACATCTTGATTCCGAGCACAAGCGGAATGGTGAAGTTGTCATCTATCGCGAAAATTGAGCAAGTAGAGGTACCTGTTTCGATCAACAGTGAAAAGGGAGAGCGAACTGCCAAAGTTTCACTCACCCCAGCTGGAGACAACCTCGGAGCCATCTCAGCTGACGTGACCAAGCGCCTTGACGCAGTTGAACTACCTTCTGGAGCCACTGCAACTATCGGCGGCGTCAGTGCGTCTCAGGCTGAATCGTTCGGACAACTAGGCCTTGCGCTGTTAGCAGCTATCGCAATCGTGTTTATCGTCATGGTCGCTACCTTCTCAAGCATCATTCAGCCACTAATTCTGTTGATCTCGATTCCATTCGCGGCAACCGGTGCGCTGGGCATGCTATTGATAACCGACACAGCCCTGGGTGTGCCTGCACTTATCGGCATGTTGCTGTTGGTTGGAATCGTGGTTACCAACGCGATCGTTTTGATCGACCTGATTAATCAGTACCGACGCGATGGTAAGCCGACTCAAGAGGCAATCATGGACGGAGCGCGTCAGCGCCTGCGCCCGATTCTCATGACAGCGCTAGCGACCATCTTTGCGTTGACCCCGATGGCTCTAGGAATCACCGGAGGCGGCGGATTCATTTCGCAGCCACTTGCCGTAGTCGTAATCGGAGGACTGTTCTCATCAACCGTGCTGACCCTGGTTATTGTGCCGGTTCTCTACTGGTTGGTTGAAGGCCGAAAAGAACGAAAGGTAGCCCGTAAAGCTGCCAAGGTCGCCGGAGTTTCAAGAAAAGCTCGTCGAGCAGCCTAGTTCGGCTGGCTAGAATTGGGAGGTCTCCGGCTTTTGTCGGGGGCCTCCCCTAATTTTTGGAATGTGATTGAAATTACTGAGCATTTAGTCTGGATCGACTGCGAAATGACCGGCCTAAACCCAGAGGCTGACTGTCTGGTCGAAGTTGCTGTTGTGATCACAAACTCAGAGCTTGAAATCTTGGATGAAGGTTTTGATGTAGTAATCAAGCCTCGCGATGACTCATGGCAAAACATGAACGATTTCGTTCGCAACATGCACACCGAGTCTGGCCTGATCAACGAAGTTGCCGATGGAGTTAGCCTCCAAGAAGCTGAGCAACTGGTGCTCAACTACATCAAGCAATTTGTTCCTAACGCTAAAGAGGCACCTCTTGCCGGAAACACCATCGGTACAGACCGCATGTTCCTTAATCGCTACATGCCAGAGCTAGACAATTTCTTGCACTACCGAAACATCGATGTTTCTTCGATCAAAGAGCTCACCCGTCGCTGGTATCCGCGAGTGTATTTTCAAATGCCTAAAAAAGACGGCGGACACCGCGCTCTGGCAGACATCCTTGAATCAATTCAAGAGTTGCGCTACTACCGCGAGGCCGTAATGGTGCCCCAGCCTGGGCCATCATCTGACGAAGCCAAGCAGATATCTGCGCGCATCACTGAAAACCGGTAGCCCAAATCTGTTAGAATTATCCGGTTGTCTTGATTAGTCAAGACTCATGGTGGGTATAGCTCAGTTGGTAGAGCACCTGGTTGTGGTCCAGGGGGTCGCGGGTTCAATCCCCGTTACTCACCCCATGAAACAAAGAATCCCCAGACTTGAGTCTGGGGATTCTTTGTTTAACTTGAACTTTTAGCTGTTGGCTTTTTCAATCAAGAGTTCACGCACACGACCGGCGTCAGCGGAGCCCTTCATAGCCTTCATTACCGCGCCGATGACTGCACCGGCTGCCTGCATACGCCCCTCACGAATAGCATCAAGAACGTCTGGTTGCCCTGCAAGCGCGGCATCAATCGCCGCAATTAGGGCGCCGTCGTCTGAAACCACTTCAAGACCACGGGCAGCAACTACCTCAGCAGGGCTTCCTTCGCCGGCTAGCACGTAGGTCAAAACCTCACGAGCCAGTCGGTCGTTGATTTTACCCGCCTCAACCAGTGCTGCAAGTTCAGCAACCTGAGCCCCAGAAATTGGCAATTCAGTCACGTTCTGATCCTGCGAGTTAGCAATTCGAGCAAGCTCACCAGTCCACCACTTACGAGCATCCTGAGGTTTAGCTCCGGCCAAAACGGTTTCTTCGATCTGATCTAGCAAGTCGGCATTGACCACATCTCTGAACTCAAGGTCAGCGAATCCCCACTCAGCTTGAACTCGCTTGCGGCGTGCAGCCGGCTGTTCCGGTAGCTTGGCACGGAGTTCTTCGATCCACTCTTTCGATGGCTGAACCGGAACAAGGTCTGGCTCTGGAAAGTAACGGTAATCATCGGCATCAGACTTAGGGCGACCCGAACTGGTTGCACCCTTGTCTTCGTGCCAGTGGCGAGTCTCTTGAATGATTGCCGTGCCCTTGGCCAAAAGCGCTGCCTGGCGCTGAATCTCGTAACGCACAGCGCGCTCAATCGAGCGAAGTGAGTTTACGTTTTTAGTTTCAGTTCTAGTTCCAAGCTTTTCTTGACCGTGAGGGCGAAGTGAAACGTTTGCATCGCATCGAACGTTTCCGCGCTCCATTTTCGCGTCTGAAACGCCAAGCGCCTTCACTATTTCACGGATAGAACGCACATAAGCGGCCGCCAACTCAGGAGCCTCGGCACCAGCACCGTAGACCGGTTTGGTCACGATCTCGACCAATGGAACACCGGCACGGTTGTAGTCAACCAATGAATATTCAGCGCCCTGGATTCGACCAGTTGAGCCACCCACGTGAGTCAATTTTCCGGCGTCCTCCTCCATGTGAGCACGCTCAATTTGCACAGTGAAGGTGTTGCCAGAAGGCACCTCAACCTCGAGGGAACCTTCAAACGCAATTGGCTCGTCATACTGTGAGGTTTGAAAGTTTTTAGCAAGGTCAGGGTAGAAATAGTTCTTGCGAGAGAAACGACCGGTTGGCGCGATCTCACATCCAAGTGCCAAACCAATCGAAATGCTCGATTCAATGGCGCGCTTGTTGACCGCAGGCAAAGAGCCAGGAAGGCCGATGCAGATTGGGCAAACGTTAGTGTTTGGCTCATCGCCAAACTCATTGCGGCAACCACAGAACATCTTGGTGTTGGTGTTCAATTCAACGTGAACCTCAAGACCGATAACCACCTCAAACTGCTCGAGAGCTTTTTCGTAGTTCATCAACTCGTCTTTAGCCATTAGCTGCGAACCTCCAACTCAGGTGCAAAATCAATCATTCTCTTGCCCCAGATTTCTTCGTGCATGTGCTCTAGAGCTGCACCCACCTGATACAGGCGAGCATCGCCGCGAGCAGGTGCCAAAATCTGGATTCCAGAAGGCAGCTTGGTATCTTGGGCAACACCGTTTGGAATCGACATTCCTGGAATACCGGCAAGGTTCGCCGGGATCGTTGCGATGTCGTTCAAGTACATAGCTAGCGGGTCATCAAGCTTCTCACCCAGTTTGAACGCGGTGTTAGGCGCGGTTGGAGAAACCAGAACGTCAGCCTTTGCGAAGGCAGAATCAAAGTCACGCTGAATCAGCGTGCGAACCTTTTGAGCTGAACCATAGAAGGCGTCATAAGAACCGCTTGAGAGGGCGTAGGTTCCAAGGATGATTCGACGCTTTACCTCAGGCCCAAAGCCGGCTTCGCGAGTTGCCGCCATTACGCGTTCGATGGTTGGGGTTCCCTCTGGGGTAACTCGAAGTCCGAATCTAACCGAGTCGAACTTAGCCAAGTTTGAAGACGCCTCAGCAGGCAAAATCAAGTAATAGGCTGCAATTGCGTATTCAAAACTTGGGCAATCAACTTCAACAATTTCGGCGCCGGCATTCTTGAGTAGCTCTAGGCTCTCGTTGAATCTCGCTGAAACGCCAGGCTGAAAACCATCACCCGAAAGCTGCTTGATTACACCAACGCGAAGACCTTTGACATCTAGCTTCTTAGCCGCGTCGGTCATTGAACCAAGTGATTCAGGTAGCGAGGTGCTGTCGTGAGGGTCGTGCCCGGCGATGACATCCTGCAGCAAAGCCGCGTCAAGCACGTTACGAGCAACTGGCCCGATTTGATCTAGCGAACTGGCAAGGGCAATCAATCCATAGCGTGAAACTGCGCCGTAGGTTGGCTTTGTTCCCACGGTTCCGGTAACGAATGCTGGGTAGCGAATCGAACCACCGGTGTCAGAACCGATTGCAAGCGGAGCCTGGAATGAAGCTACAACCGAGCTTGAGCCACCGCCAGAACCGCCAGGAATTCGCTCTAGATCCCAAGGGTTGCGGCTAGGGCCGAAAGCTGAAAACTCGGTAGAAGAACCCATGGCGAATTCATCCAAGTTGGTCTTACCCAAGATAGGCATTCCAGCAGCGCGAAGCTTCTTAACAACTGTTGCGTCGTACTGCGGCACCCAACCCTCAAGAATTTTTGAGCCCGAGGTGGTTGGTGCATCAGTGGTGGTCAGGTTGTCTTTGACTGCGATCGGCAGACCAGCAAGTTCGTGAAGAGGCTCACCTGCAGCGCGGCGGCGGTCGACCTCAGCGGCAGCAGCAAGCGCTGCCTCGGGGCCAACGTGAAGGTAAGAGTGCACGTCGCCATCAACAGCAGCGGTTCGGTCTAGGTGCGCCTGGGTCAACTCCACGGATGAAATCTCGCGTGACTTGAGTAGTTCAACCAGTTCGCTAGCATTTTTGCGAATCAATTCAGACATCGACTACTCCCCATCCAAGATTGCGTGAACCCGGAAACGCCCATCGCCCGAGTCTGCTGAACCTGAAAGCGCCTCAGCCTGAGTGAGCGACGGTTCAACGACATCTTCACGAAAAACGTTTGACATCGGAATCGGGTGACTAGTTGCAGGAACGTCTCCCTGCACGGCCGCCTTCACAGTTGCCATTGAGTCGACAATCAAACTGATTTGTTCAGCAAAAAGCTCAACTTCTTGGTCGTTGACGTCGATGCGGGCCAGGTTGGCGAGATGCCTAACCAGGTCGGGGGTAATTTCTGACATAAATCCACTCGCTAGGCAATAGATGATTGAGTTCAGTCTACCAAAGTCAAAAATGTAGCGAAGCCCGAACATCCGTGTAATAGTGCGGAAATTCTCAAGTTTTGACCACAAAATCGGGTGTAAACTTTCAAACGATGCGGGCGTTTTTGCGTTCGTTGCAAAATCTCTGCTCCCCTAGCTGAAGAGGCCAATATTTTGGAAAACGAACAGTTCACGATTGCTTTCCGTGGTTACGAGAAAGAAGAAGTCGATCGCGTACTAGCCGAGCTTCGTGCTGAACTCGAGCACGTTCGCGAGTACAACTACAGCGCTTCAAGCGAAGTTGAGATGCTCAAGGCTGAAATCGAAGGCCTGAAATCAAAGGCCAAGAAGAATGCTGCGCCTGGTTACGCCGAGTTGGGTGCTCAGTTCGAGCAGACCCTTCGCCTAGCCGAAGAGCAAGCCAAGAAGCTAGTTTCTGACGCTGGTCAAGACGCAATTCGCATTCGCGAAACCGCTAAGGCCGAGAGCGAACAGCTAACCCGCAAGGCACAGGCCAAGGCTGACAAACTTATTTCTGAGGCAGAAACCAAACTTAACGAAAGCCGCCTGGATGCAGAGCGACTCGCAGCTGAGATCTTGAGCGTCGCAAAGACTCGTGAGTCAGAGGCAGCCGAAAAAATTGGCACCGCCCAGCGCGAGGCTGCAGCAATCAAGTCTGAGGGCGAGCGTTATGCCGCCGAGATGCGGGCCCAGGTTCACCGCGAGACCGAAGAGGCTCGTGCACTTGCTACCGAACTTTCACAGAAAACCGCCCAGGCTCGAGTTGAGCTTGAAGCAGAGGTTCGTGCCAAGCGCGACGAAGCCGAGCAAGAAGGTTTGCGTCTATACCAGACTGCAGTTACCGAAGCTCAGGCGGTTACCGATGAAGCCAACACCACTCTTGCCGAGGCATCGGCTCGCGCGGCACAGCTAATTTCTGAGGCTGACCGCATTTCTCGCGAAGCCCAAGAGCAGTCAGCGCAATTGATTGAAGACTCAAACCGCACGGCAACCAACCTGATTAACCAGTCACGTCGCCGTTCAGAGGCTCTAACCCGCAAGGCAGAGTACTTTGCCAACGCGACGATTCGCGAGAGCGAAGAGCGCTTGAGCCGCATGAAGTCAGAGCGTGTTGAGATCGAAGAGTTCCTTGGAACTCTTCGCAACATGATGACCACCGAGTCGATGGTGGCTGCTGATGAGAACTCTGCTGCCGAGCAAGAGTAAATCCTTAACTAAAAAAATCCCCTGGGCTAGCGCCTAGGGGATTTTTTATTTACCCAACCTTCGCTGAAATTCTTCTTCGGTTATAACTTCTACTCCGAGTTCCTCAGCCTTGGCTAGCTTTGATCCGGCATTTTCTCCGGCGACGACAAAGGCAGTCTTTTTAGAGACCGAAGAAGCGGCTTTTCCGCCGTTTGTGATGATTGCTTCTTCAATCTGTTCTCGAGTGAAGTTTTTAAGTGAACCAGTGGCGACAATGCTCAGACCCTCAAAGACTCCCCCACCGATAGCCGATGCACCCGGCCCCTGGTGACCAGGAGTTTCTAATTGCACTCCTGCAGCACGCCATTTTTCGATAATTTCACGATGCCAATCAACCGAGATCCACTCCCGAATCGATTGCGCCAAAGTAGAGCCGACTCCATCTACTTGCGAGAGTTCTGACTCATCGGCGGCAAAGATTCGATCAAGTGAACCAAAGTGAGCTGCAAGAGCCCTAGCTGCTACCGGACCAACGTGGCGAATAGAAAGAGCAACCAAGATTCGCCATAGGGGTTTGGTCTTTGACTCTTCAAGGTTTTTTAATAACTTGATCGCCACTTCAGCTGGTGAACCATCTTTTTTCTTGAAAAAGTCGACAATTTTTGGCTTGCCATCGGCATCGAGTTTTGGCAAACCAGTGTCTGGGTCGAGCACCAAGGCGCGAATCGGAAGCAGTTGCTCGAGGGTTAGGTTGAAAAGGTCAGCCTCAGACTGCAAACCCGAATCTGCAGGCTCTACAGGCTGAGTGAGTGCACAGGCAGCCACGTATCCGAGGGCCTCAATGTCAAGCACACCGCGAGAACCCAAATAGGCAACCCGCTCGCGCAATTGGGCAGGGCAGCTTCGAGAGTTCTGGCATCGAAGGTCTACATCGCCTTCTGCTGAAGGAGCAAGCTCACCGCCGCAGTCAGGGCAATTGGTAGGCATCACAAAGGCTCGCTCTGCACCAGTGCGCAGCTCAACAACCGGGCCTAGAATCTCGGGAATCACATCACCCGCCTTGCGCAAAACCACAGTGTCGCCGATCAGAACGCCCTTAGCAACCACAACCTCTTGGTTATGCAGTGTGGCAAACTCAACCACCGAACCGGCAACTTTGACTGGCTGCAAAACGGCGTATGGGGTGGCCCTTCCGGTTCGCCCAATGCCGATGCGAATGTCTAACAATTTTGTGTTCACTTGCTCGGGAGCGTATTTAAAGGCAATCGCCCAACGTGGAGCTCGGCTCGTGAATCCGAGCTCATTTTGCTGAGCGAGATTGTCGAGTTTGACCACCACACCATCAATCTCGTGTTCAAGATCGTGGCGATGTTTTTCGAAATCTTCGATATATGAAACAACTTCGTCAACCGAGTTCACGACTCGATATCGATTAGAGGTCGGCAGCCCCCAGCCGGCAAGCATTTCGTAGAGTTCAGATTGATTACGCACCGGGGCGTCAGGCCAAGCTCCGATGCCGTGAACCAACATCTTTAGTGGTCTGGTAGCTGTAACTTTCGGGTCTTTTTGCCTAAGCGATCCGCTCGCTGAGTTTCGCGGATTAGCAAATGGGGCTTTCCCCTCGGCGACTAAGCCCTCGTTTAGTTTCGCGAAATCTGCGACAGCAAAATAGATTTCACCTCGAATTTCGACCACGGATGGGTGCCCCTCACCGAGCAACTGCCTGGGGATTGAAGGAATCGTCAAGACGTTGGCCGTAACATCTTCGCCGACGACGCCGTCACCGCGGGTTGCCGCTGAAGCCAACCGACCATTCTCGTAACGAAGATTAATGGCTAGGCCATCAATCTTCAGTTCGCAGAGATATGGGCCTGAACCGCCGCGCTCAGCCCAAGCGCGAAATTCTTCAAACGAAAAAACGTTGTCTAAGCTCATCATTTTTTCGAGGTGTTCAACCGGAGCAAAGGCTTGGTTTGCCGAGCCACCCACAGTTTGGGTTGGGCTATCGCCCGTTATCAGCTCTGGGTTTTCAGACTCCAGCAACTGAAGTTCAGCTAGAAGTTGATCGTATTCGGCGTCACTAATCAGAACTGTGTTGCCTTCGTAATAAGCAGCTCTGTGGTGATTCAGCAGCTCGACAAGTTCTTGCACGCGCTTTTCGGCAGCAACTTTGAAAAGGTCGGTCACTCGCCACCGACTGCTACTGGAACCGCGCTTACGGTGCGATCAATTGTCATCTGGCCCAGTACTCGGGTACCAAGGTAAAGAACTGCGGTTTGACCGGGAGCAACCCCTAGCAAAGGCTCGGTTACTCGAATCTGCATTTCGCCTGCTTCAACTTTGAACTCGGCAGCGATGGCGTCGCCGTGGGCTCGCACCTGAACATGAATTTCAGCCCAGTCTGTGGTTTGAGATGGGGCAACCCCACACCAGGTAAATTTTGTACCGATCATCTCGGCAATCGCCAGGGCCGCCTGAGGGCCAACCACAACGGTGTTGGTCTTTGGTCTGATTTCCAGAACATAGCGAGGTTTACCGTCGACAGCCGGGCGGCCAATCGAAAGACCCTTGCGCTGACCTACGGTGAATCCGTGTGCACCTTCGTGACCACCAAGGATGTTTCCTTCGCGGTCAACGATTTGACCTTGCTCTTTGCCAACTTTGTCGGCTAGCCAATCTTGAGTGTCACCCTCTGGAATGAAGCAAATGTCGTAGCTGTCAGGCTTATTCGCCACTGAAAGCCCACGCGCATCTGCCTCAGCGCGAATCAAATCTTTTGAAGCGGTTGCACCGAGGGGAAACATCGAGTGCTTAAGCTGCTCTTCGGTCAAAACGCCGAGCACGTATGACTGGTCTTTGGCCAGTGCTGCAGACCGGTGAAGCTCAAGATTGCCGGCTTCATCGGTGAGCAAAGTGGCGTAGTGGCCGGTGCAAACAGCGTCAAACCCTAAAGCCAGTGCTCGCTCAAGAAGTGCAGCGAACTTGATTCTTTCGTTGCAACGCATGCAAGGGTTCGGCGTGCGACCAGCCTGATATTCAGCGATGAAGTCGTCGACTACCTCGGCTTTGAAGCGCTCTGAGAAATCCCACACGTAGTAGGGAATGCCAAGTACATTCGCAGCTCGCTGTGCATCCATGGAATCTTCAATAGTGCAACAGCCTCTAGAGCCAGTTCTTAGAGTGCCCGGCATGCGAGAAAGCGCCAAGTGAACACCGACAACCTCATGGCCGGCTTCAACTGCTCGGGCAGCGGCTACAGCAGAATCAACGCCCCCTGACATTGCCGCTAAAACCTTCATTTTGCCTCCGCTTTCAGAGTCAAGTCTACTTTCAACCAGTGACTTTCTAGAGCCTAATTTCAAGCGCTACCTGGCTGACAGGCCAGCTTTTTTGGCCGAGGCATAGGCAGCCGGAAGAGCGTCAATGAAAGCTTGAACCTCGGCTTCGGTCGTGCTGTGACCGAACGAAACTCTCAGGCATCCAGAAGCCTCGGCCTCAGTTCTACCCATGGCCAAAAGTACGTGCGAAGGCTCAGCTACTCCCGCTCGGCAAGCAGAACCGGTTGAAACTGACACTCCGGCTGAGTCCAATAGGAATAACAACGAATCTCCGCTACAGCCAGCAAAGCTAAAGTGCAGAATATTCGGCAAACCTGCAGCACCCCCGCGGCTCAGGGTGACCTCGATGCCCTCGATTGCAGACAGAGACTTCAATATCTCAACGGCGAACACTGCATGCTTGGCAGCCATGGCTTCGGCCTCAGCAACGCATAGCTCTGCGGCGAGCGCAAAACTCTTGGCTAGGGCTGGACTCAGAGTTCCAGACCTTAGCCCACGTTCCTGACCACCACCGTGGGCAACCTCAACCAACTTGGTGTTCCTCGAGACAATCAGCGCGCCCACACCAATTGGCGCGCCGATTTTATGCCCGGTGATGGTCATGGCGGCTAAACCGCTGGTTGCAAAACTTATGGGTAGGTGACCAAAGGCAGCAACAGCATCGGAGTGAACCGGAATTCGATATTTATCCGCCAGTGCCGTTACCTCATGGATGTCAGTTATTACGCCGGTCTCGTTATTTGCCCACATGAGGGTGATTAGAGCAACTTCACTAGCGCGTTCGTCCAAAATTCGAGCAAGCGCATCAAGGTCTACCAAACCCTCGGGTGAGATAGGCAGCCAGATGATTTCAGCACCCTGGGCCTTCTCGAGCCATTCGAGCGGATCAATCACAGCGTGATGCTCGGTAGCCGCCGAGATTATTACCTTGCGAGCTGCATCATCGCCATTGCGTTGCCAAAAGATGCCCTTGACGGCAAGATTGTCGCTTTCGGTGCCGCCCGAAGTCAGAATGACCTCAGACCGATTGCAGTCAACCGCTTTAGCGATTTGCTCACGGGCCTCTTCTACCAGTTGGCGAGCGCTCTGGCCGTATCCATGAATAGATGAAGGGTTTCCAACCACCTCTAGGTGAGCCAAGTATTCATCGCGCACTTCATGGCGCAGCACAGAGCTCGCGGCGTGATCGAGATATACAGGCATGAACTAAGCCTACTTTCAGCGCTGGGTTAACAAGCCTGAAATCATCGGCTGAGTATCATAAGAAAGTTATTGTTCCTATTCCCTTTCAAAGCGGGTGCTGATGCTAAACCTTGATTTGCCAACTCCAGGCACAATGGGCGTAACCATCCAAGACGGTCTAGGCACTATCCGCGTTTACTCTGCTAACGCGACCAGCATTCAACTTTGCATCTTGGATGAAGCTGATACGCGAACCGCCAAAGAAGTAGTTGAACTTACCCGTGGTGAAGCTGACATCTGGGCAGCCACGACCGCCAATTTGAAACCGGGCACTCGTTACGCACTTCGAGCCGACGGCCCTAAAGGTCTACGTCACGGCTTCAACACCAATCTTTTTTTGATCGACCCTTATGCCCGCGGAGTAGTGCGTGAAAGCGCTCGCGAATATCACTGTGTGGTTGTTGATGGCGAATTTGACTGGCAGGGTGTTACCAAGCCGAACATTCCTCTTGATGAGCTCATCGTTTATGAAGCACATGCTCGCGGACTAACTCGCGGCAACACCGATCTGCCAGATGACATTCGTGGAACCTATGCCGCACTGGGTCACCCGAGCACCATCGAGCACCTGAAGCGTATTGGTGTGAATGCAGTCGAGTTGCTGCCCATTCACATGTTTATCTCTGAGCCACGTCTAATGAACATGGGTCTCATCAATTACTGGGGCTACAACAGCATTAACTTCTTCACCCCTCACCACCGCTACGCAACCCCGGCGGCTATCAAGGCAGGCCCGGCGGCTATCTTGAATGAGCTCAAGACTGCAATTCGCGAACTTCACCGCAACGGCATTGAAGTGCTGCTCGATGTTGTCTATAACCACACCGCTGAGGGTGGTGGCGGTGGCCTGACCTATTCATACCGAGGCCTCGACAATTCGAGTTATTACCGCATGGATGACAATGGGCATTATCACGACACCACCGGCTGCGGAAACTCGCTTGATTTCGGCAATCCACATGTGATTCACCTGGTTCTCGAGAGCCTTCGCTACTGGACAAATGAACTTCAAATCGATGGTTATCGATTTGACCTGGCGACCACCTTGGCTCGCAACGAAATCAACCACTTTGACCCTAACCACCCGCTATTGCAGGCAATTGTTGACGACCCTAACTTTGCCGACACCAAAATGATTGTTGAACCCTGGGATGTTGGCCTAGGCGGATGGCAAACCGGTGGGTTCCCAGACCGATTTAGCGAGTGGAATGACCGCTACCGCGACAGCGTGCGACGTTTCTGGTTGGCAGACATTGCTACCGCGCGCAATTCAGGAAACCACTGGAACGGCGTAGCCGATTTGGCTACTCGACTCTCAGGTTCACGCGACATCTTCAACGGCCCGAGCGGACCGGTTGGCGGCGTTAACTTCATTACTGCACACGATGGCTTCTGCCTTCGAGACCTAGTCAGCTATGACGTAAAGCACAATCAGTCAAATGGTGAGAGCAACCGAGACGGCACCAACGGAAACCACTCGTTCAACCACGGCCACGAAGGCACCGGAGCCCCCGACGAAATTCGTGTGCAGCGTCGCAAGGCCGCGCGAAACATGATGGCGACCATGCTCTTTTCGGCTGGTATTCCGATGATTACCGCTGGCGATGAGCGTTATAAGACTCAAAGCGGCAACAACAACGCCTACTGCCAAGACAACGTGATGAGTTGGGTTAACTGGAAACTCGACCGTCAGAACCTTGACTTTGAAGAAACCTTCTCGTACCTAACCAAATTGCGCCAAGATAACCCGGTGCTAAGACCAAAAGCCTTTGGCGATTTCAATTCGGCGACTGAAGACCACGACATGGTCAAGTGGTACAACAGCGCTGGCCAGATTATGACCGATGAGAATTGGCATGACACCGAATGTCGCACTCTCACGCGCTATACCGAACACCTAAACACCGATGGCTCAAGATCATCCATGTTGCTTGTGATTCATGGTTCTGAAAAGGCCACCGAGGTTGTTTTGCCATCGGAACTCGGTTTCGAAAGCTACCAATTGCTGTGGAACAGCGCTTATGACCTACCAAAACCAGCAACTGAGACCACGCCTGCAGGCGCTGCGGTGAAACTAACTGGCACATCGATGCAGTTGTTCAAAGCTATTTGGTAATTTTTGCCAGGCTTACTTGCTAACGGATATGTAAAGCCTTCGCAAACCACCATAAACGCCATCAAATTGTCGCTAAGTTATGGAGTGTGAGCAAAATTACTGCGATTAGCTATCAGCACGAACAGCCTTTCGGCCGAATTCCAATTCTTGGCGTACAACCGACTGTCGAGGGTGGTCGCTGGGCCGCCAAGGCTGTGGCGGGAGAGGTTATTCCTTTCTCGGCCAATGTTTTCAGAGAAGGCCACGACTCACTTGGTGTTGAAGTACTGCTCACCAGCCCCTCAGGCTCTCAGAGCGTGCACAGAATGCATGCGGGAGCTCCCGGTTCAGACCTGTGGCATGCCTCAGTTCAGCTAGATGAAACCGGCACCTACCAATTTAAGATTCGTGCTTTTGGCGATGACTATGACACCTGGCACCACACCGCGGTTGTGAAACTGGCTGTTGGAGTCGACGAAGAGCTGATGATGCTCGAGGGAGTAGCGCTATTCACTCGCGCAGCAGCCGAGAAAGACCGCACCAAAGCTAACGCCAAGTTACTAGTTGAACTGGCCGAAACCTTAGCTGACCAGAGCAAATCTCCTAAAGATCGACTCGCAGCAGCCGAAACCGCAGCTGTAAAAAAGGCCATAGCTACCCAGCCGATCAGAAGCTTGGTGACTCTCAGCGAAGAGTTCCCGATTAAGTCTGAACGCAAGCTTGCCGGTGTGGGTGCTTGGTACGAGTTCTTCCCACGAAGTGAAGGTGCCAAGTTTGACACCAAAACTCAAACTTGGACCTCAGGAAACTTCAAGACAGCCGCTAAGCGCCTGCCAGCAGTGGCCGAAATGGGTTTCGATATTCTCTACATGCCACCAATTCACCCAATTGGTCGCTCACACCGCAAAGGGCCAAACAACACTCTGATCGCTGGTGAACAAGACCCCGGCTCACCTTGGGCAATTGGGTCTGAAGCCGGCGGCCACGACGCTATTCACCCAGAACTTGGCACCGAAAAAGACTTTGCCAGCTTCGTGCGCACTGCCAATAACCTTGGGCTCGAAATCGCAATGGACCTTGCCCTGCAAGCTTCTCCTGATCACCCATGGGTCAAAACCAATCCCGAGTGGTTCACAACTCGTGCTGACGGCACAATTGCGTACGCCGAGAACCCGCCAAAGAAATACCAGGATATTTTTCCGATCAACTTCGACAATGACCCAGAAGGTATCTACTTCGAGGTTTTGCGAGTTGTAAAACTCTGGATTTCACGCGGTGTGAAAATATTCCGCGTCGACAACCCTCACACCAAGCCGGTGGCTTTTTGGGAATGGCTAATCAACGAGATCAATGCCGAATTTCCAGAGGTCGTGTTCTTGGCTGAGGCATTCACTCGCCCGTCGATGATGCACGCTCTAGGAAAAGCCGGGTTCCAGCAGAGCTACACCTACTTCACCTGGAGAAACTCTAAAGCTGAGCTCGAGGCCTACCTAACCGAGCTCTCCAAAACCACCGCAAACTTCTTTAGACCAAACCTTTGGGTGAGCACGCCAGATATCCTCACCGAGTATCTGCAGTTTGGCGGGCCGGCGGGCCACAAAATCCGTGCGGTTATTGCTGCTACCGCTTCACCTAGTTGGGGCATGTATGCCGGCTATGAGCTTTGTGAATCAGTTGCTCGGCCAGGCGCCGAAGAGCATATCGACAGCGAAAAATTCGAATTCCGCCCACGCGATTGGCAAGGCGCTGAAAAGGGTGGCCGCACCATCGCCGGCTACATCACCAAACTGAACCAAATTCGCCACTCCCACCCAGCGCTGCAGCAATTGCGCAACTTCGAGCTTCACCACAGCGACGATTCAGGCATCCTGGTGTTTTCAAAGCACTTGGATGCAGCCCACACTCCAAATGGCAAGAGTGACACCATTCTCGTGGTCGTAAACGTTGACCCACATGCTGTGCGCGAGACTACCGTTCGCCTTGACCTTGCAAAACTAGGCCTAGCGCCTGGAGCCCGCTTTGAGGTTACCGATCTAATCACCAAAGCAACCTACGACTGGTCAAGCGACAACTATGTTCGCCTCGATGCATTTGTTGAACCGGCTCACATTTTCAAAATTGGCAAAACCCTCTAACTAAAGGATCTGCAATGGCTATTTCAAAAAAGGCAGCTAACACCTTGCCGGATCTTGACGTTCACTATGTTGGCCGGGTTTCAGGTGGAGCACACCATGACCCGCACTCACTTCTTGGTGTGCACCCGCACGAAGGCGGATGGGTCATTCGCGCCCTTCGACCGCTGGCAAAGTCAGTCACCGCCGAGCTAGGCGCAAAAAAGTCACTTGAACTTACTCACCTAGAATTCGGTGTCTGGCAGGGTTTTGTCGCAGCTAAAGACAAGCCCGACTACCGCATTTTGACTACCTACGCTGGTGAAGGCGAAGACAGCTTTTGGCTTGCTGATGACCCGTATCGCCACCTCCCTACTTTGGGCGAATTAGACCTGCACCTGATTGGCGAGGGTCGCCACGAAGAGTTGTGGCTTGCGCTTGGCTCACACATCCATTCGATCAAAGATTCAATCGGCACCAGCCACGGCGTGAAATTTGCCGTTTGGGCCCCCAATGCTCAGGCTGTGCGCGTTGTGGGCGAGTTCAACCACTGGAACGGTGTTGGCCACGCAATGCGAGTCATGGGCGGAACCGGCGTCTGGGAACTGTTTATTCCAGGTGTTGGCGTTGGCACCAAGTACAAGTATGAAATCTTGACCCAAGACGGCAACTGGATCACCAAAATTGACCCACTGGCTCAGGCAACTGAGGTTCCACCATCAACCGCTTCGATTGTCACCGAATCTACTTATAAATGGAAAGACTCAAAGTGGATTGAAGCTCGTTCAAAGCGCGATGCTCTAAAGTCTCCGATGTCGATTTACGAGCTACACGCCGGTTCTTGGCGCCAGGGGCTCGATTACCGAACCTTGGCCGATGAGCTGATTCCTTATGTTCAGGAGCTTGGCTTCACTCACGTTGAGTTCATGCCACTGGCCGAACACCCATACGCACCATCATGGGGTTATCAGGTAACTGGTTACTTTGCACCAACCTCGCGTTTTGGCTCCCCTGATGATTTGCGCTATTTGATCGACCGCCTACACGAGGCCAACATCGGCGTGATTCTTGACTGGGTGCCAGCACACTTTCCCAAGGATGAATGGGCCCTTGGCCGCTTTGATGGCCGTGCGCTCTATGAGCACGAAGACCCGCGCCGCGGCGAGCACCCTGACTGGGGAACCTACATATTTGACTTTGGGCGCACCGAGGTCAAGAACTTCTTGGTCGCCAATGCTCTCTATTGGCTAGAAGAGTTCCACATCGATGCACTGCGCGTTGATGCCGTTGCCTCGATGCTTTATCTTGACTACTCACGCGAGAGTGACAACTGGCTGCCGAACCAGTTCGGTGGTCGCGAAAATTTGGACGCCATCGCTTTCATGCAAGAAGTTAACGCAACCGCGTATCGACGCAACCCTGGCATCATGATGATTGCCGAAGAGTCAACGAGTTGGGGTGGAGTTTCAGCACCAACCGATGGCGGCGGTTTGGGCTTCGGGTTCAAGTGGAACATGGGCTGGATGAACGACACTCTTCAGTACATTGAAAAAGACCCTGCCTATCGCAAGTACCACCACGGCGAGTTAACCTTCTCAATGCTTTATGCATATGACGAAAAGTTCATTTTGCCAATTAGCCATGACGAGGTTGTTCACGGCAAGGGATCACTTCTTGCCAAGATGCCTGGTGATCGTTGGCAGCAACTCGCCAACGTGCGCGCGTATCTTGCATTCATGTGGTCACACCCCGGCAAGCAGCTGCTATTCATGGGTTCAGAATTCGGCCAACAGTCGGAATGGAATCAGGAGCGTGGACTCGAGTGGTGGATTCTTGATCAGCCAAGTCACCGAGGCTTGCAGTCACTGGTTTCGACCCTAAACAAGCTTTACGTTGAAAACCCGGCAATGTGGCAGCTAGACCACCACCACAGTGGTTTTGTTTGGATCGATGGAGGGAATGCTGACGGCAACCTACTGAGCTTCTTGCGATACGACGACGATGGTGAGCCAATCGCAGTTGTGATCAACTTTGCTGGCCACCCACATCATGACTTCAAGCTTGGGCTACCTCGTGCAGGCAAATGGTCTGAGATTTTGAACACTGACGCCACCGAATTTGGCGGCTCGGGTGTTGGCAACTTTGGTCAAATTGAAGCTAACGGTGAGGGCAGTCACGGGCAGTCACATTCCGCGAACATTTCGGTACCGCCATTGGGTGCTGTTTGGTTCAAACCTGCCAAATAGGTTAGTAAAGCAAAGCTGCAAGCGCTTTTCGGGCCTGCGCAAGTTCTGGTGCAGCAGGATCGCAAACTTTGAATAGCTCGAGAAGATGTTTACGCAACACTTCTCGCTCTGCGTTGTCGGCACTAGCAAATCTGGTCAAAATGGTTTGAAAACCTAACCCAAACTGACCAACCGCAACACATGCGTCAGCCTTTGCAAGGGTTTCATCTGTGGTTGCTGGAGCCGAATTCAAAACCTGCTCAAGCTGCATGGCTTTGGTGCGATCAAGCAGTTCGGCCTGGGCTAGACCGGCTATAGCCATTGCATCAGCGGGGCTCTCTCGCAAAGCGTCTTTGTAGAAACCAATCGCTGCAAGATAGTCAGCCGAATCAATTGCTTCAAGTGCCTTTTGATGAAGCGGTGGCAATGCAGGCTCGGTCGGTTGCGAAAACTCATCAGAAACAACAACCTGACCGACCATGCCATTTTGATTTGCCATTTCAAGCAAACGATTCATGAGTTGAGAAATTGCATCTTGGGTTTGGTTGCCCTCGAATAGAGGCACCGGCTGCCCCTTAACCAAAGCCACAACAGCCGGTACAGCCTTGATGGCAAAAGCCTGCACAACCTCGGGTGACGCCTGAGTGTCGATTTTAACCAGCAGAATTCGGCCGTGCAGCGAGCGCACCACGTGCTCCAAAGTTGCCGAGAGCGCTTTGCTTTGGTCACTCCAGTCTGCAAAGAAATCAATGACTACCGGAACCGTGCCCGAGATCTCAACAAAGGTCTTGAGGTTATTAGCATCAGCAAGTGCTACTAGGTCAGGGACCTTTATTGCATCCGTTGGCGATTGGGCGGGCATTGGAGGTGCGTCCTGCTGAGCAGCTGGCCCTGAAGTATCGGTCGCGCTTGCCGACTGCGCTTTGTTGCGCAGAGATGAGAGATCAACTGCACCCGCCAAATTTGGCCGAACTGAAAAATCAGACACTACGACAATGCCCTAACGCTAATTAGACCTTGGCTAACACCGAGTAGGCGAACGGCTTTATCGGCTTCGCTAAGTGCCGGAACATAGAAGAGCAGCATGTCACCATAGATTGTTCGCACGCCAGTGGTTGAACCATCCGCTCCGAGGAGAATCTTCTCCAGACCTGAAACCGCCACAGCTGAAGACCTATCCTTCGGCTTGATGGTTGTGGTGTCAGTCATGTAAACCGCTACCAGCGCACCAGCATCGGTGGTTGAAAGAGAAATTGCGTTGTTCTCAGCAAGATCGTGAGCGAAAACCATTTTTGCTGTTTTTAATTTTTTGGCTTGCGTAATTTGACTCTGCGAAACTTGCTTGTAGAACTCATCGTTGTCGGTGTCGAACAGACTATAACTGAGGCTGGCGGCGCCCTTGTTGATCACATCACCGTAGGCGTCTGGAATCTGAAGTGGTTGAAGCTTTAGGAAAAGCGAATCTGAGTCAACCGGCGTTGCGCCAACTTCAGGTGAAACCACTTCAGGCACCTCAGCGCCTGGCATTAAACGAATGTTGTACCAGAGCAAATAATGACTGCGGGGGGTCTGCTGTTGCAGCACTAAGAGTTGAGGCAGCTCAGTTTCGCCAGGTTGGTCGGTTACCACCATTAGTGTTCGCGGCCATTCAGAGGTAGCAGCCGGCAGACTGAAAGTTAGAGGCTTAGCTGCAATTGACGGCATTGCCGCGACCTTTTTCGATTTCTTTTGAATCAAGTAATGGGTAGTTCTAAGGGCAAGGGATGGCCCTGTAACGCGAGATTCAAGTGCACTGGCATCTTTAACTGTGTCTGCCTCGGTGACAACGTTCGAGACTTGAGCAACGATTCGCTCAATTTGGCCGGCCGTGAGTGAAGCAGGCGGGGCCGCGTCAACCGATGAACTCGGCGATGGGCTGACCTGGCTTGCTGGCGCCGAACAACCGGTGAGAAGAGCGAGCACGATCATTGAAGCTGGGGCAGCAATCGCGGCCCGCCCAGCTGAGCGACGCCCACGGGCCGGTGCCGATGGCTTAGCGCTTTTGAAGCGATACTTTGGTGGCTTGGGTGCTGATGGGGTGCGACGTCTAGGACCACGGTGACGGCGCATATTTTGGTATGCCAGTGTGTTGAAAATAAATGCCGCGGCCAGCAAGACAGCACCGCTGATCAGCAAAAAGTTTGACCAGAATGGGTCAACGACAATTGGCCAAATAAGTTCGATTCGTGATGCGGCCGGCGAAACGCCATCCGAGGCAATCAAAACAGCGTTATCGAGCTTGGTGCTCGCTTTTAGTGAGCCTTCGAAGTC
Organism: uncultured Rhodoluna sp.; assembly: GCA_964539165.1. Lineage (GTDB taxonomy): Bacteria > Actinomycetota > Actinomycetes > Actinomycetales > Microbacteriaceae > Rhodoluna. Next base: position 24,606 of record CAZIFS010000009.1, read on the forward strand.
AGCCATAACCTCTGATCGCCACAGGTCAGAACCTAACGGAGAACCGTAGTTAGCCTTGCCATCAATCGGAGTAACGATGATCGAAGATTTCTTTGCATCAACCGCCAGTTCTTCGTGAACCACACCGCCGACCCAGGCCTCAATATCGCTCTGGCGACCAGTGGCAATAAAGACACGGTCAGAACCAGATGCTTTGATGGTCGGTGCGCCAGGATGAGTGGTCAACACACCATGGGGAATCACCAATATTGGAGAAGATTCATCCCTGGAGATTGAGAGGCTATAAGACTCAGGTGGTGACCAAATAGTTTTTTGCGCCAAGCCAAAGAGCAAAAGGAATACAGACGTGACGAAAAGCGCAGCAGCAATCAAAAAGCGCATGCGATATCCAATCAGGTAAACTTGGCGAAGGCAGAAATGCCTGTATTTATTCTAACCAAGTGCCTAGGAGCCGTCATTTGTCAGGCGAATCAACCGAATTCCCAGTAGTCATGCGTGGCTACGAGCGTGGGCCAGTTGACGACGCTATTCGTGACCTAAATAAAGATCTGATGCACTTGTCTGCTCAGAACGCCCAGCTAGCACAAGAGCTCAAAGAAGCAAAGGCTTCGCGTGAGGCTGTAGATGCTCTACTTAGCGAAGTTGAAACACCGTCTTACAGTGGCGTGGGTGCAAAAGCAGCACTAATCCTTAGCACCGCAGAAGACCAAGCCCAAGACCTGATTAGAACAGCAAAGGCCGAGGCTGCCTCACTTCGCAAGAAGCTCCAGGATGAAATTCAGGCCCTGCATGGTGAAGCCAAGGGTTATTACGACTCGTTGGTTGCTGAGGCTCAACGCCGCGCAGACCGTGTGTCTGCTGCAGCCCGAATTGACTATGACGACATGTTAAATCAGGCACGCAACGACTCAGCTCGAATCATTGACGAGGCTACCCGTTCTGCAGGTTCAACTCGTGGCGCGATTTCAACAGAAGTCGCCAAGATGAAGGCCAACGCTAAGCGTGAGGTTGAGTCGCTTAAGGCAAAGGTTGAACGTGATCTCGCCGAACGCAAACTTATTGCCCAGCGCGAAATCACTCGCGAGCTCGACCTCGACTATGCGGCAACCTTGCTAACTGAGCAAGCCCGAATTGACCTTGAGCTTGAACTGACCGCTCGTCGAGCAGAGGCTGAAGCAGAATACCTGCGCAAGCACCAAGAGGCTGTTGCCGCCACCCAGAAATACCTGGATGACGCCAATGCTCAGCTTCAAAATGCCCTTACCCGTGCTAACGCTGCACGACTAGAGGCTGAGACACTTCAGGCTGCTGCTATCTCAATCAACCAACAGACCACCGATTCAGCCCGAAAGAAGGCCGATGCAATCGTTGCCGCAGCCGAGGCAGAATCGCGTCAAATTGCTGCTGAGACTCAAGCCTCAATCGAAGCCCAGCTAAACAAGGCGCAGGCCGATCTTGCTGCGGTTATTGCTGAACGCGATTCAGTAGAGGTTTACCTTCGCAACCTGAAAGAATTTCTCGAGAGTTCAAAACTTCTCGGAAAACCTTCGAACCTAACCAACTAGAGAACAGGCGCACACCATGTCGAGCCCGATAAGAGTTAGCAACTCGTTCCAAATAGGTCTGCTCGGTGGCTTGGGAGTTCTCACAGCGCTTATCGTCGGTGGCGCCATCACCACACTGGCCAACATCTTGACCTACGTTGCGGCTGCAATTTTTATCGCACTCGGTCTTGAACCTGTAGTCGCCAAACTACAGTCATGGGGCCTAAAGCGTCGCCTAGCAATATTGACAGTTGCACTTAGTTTTATTGGCCTACTAGCTGCGCTTTCAGCGGCAATTGTTCCAACTCTTGCGAGCCAAACCGCACACTTCATTGAAACTGCCCCTGCGGTTTTGAATGGGGTTAGTCAGGTGCCACTTGTGGCTGACTTAGACAAACGCTTCAATGGCGTAATCAGCAATGCCTTGAACCAGGTTGGCACTTATCTTGGTGATTCAGCAAACTGGCCAACTATGTTTGGTGGGGTTGTGCAGGTAGGGCTTTCAATTTTCAATGGCGCATTCGGCGCTATCATCATCATCATTCTCAGCCTCTATTTCATGGCTTCGATGTCAAGCTTCAAGCGATGGATCTACTCGTTGGTTGCAGTATCCCGCCGTGACAAATTCAGCGACCTTGCCGAACAAATCTCAGATTCAATCGGTCGTTACGTTATGGGCCAAGTTTCCATCGGCGCAATTGGTTCCACTTTGGCCTTCATCATGATGAGCATTGTTGGCGTTCCATATGCCCTTGTGCTCGCAATGATTGCCTTTGTGTTTGGTCTAATTCCATTAGTTGGTTCGATTTCATCAGCAATCCTGATCACACTCGTGGCCCTCAGTGTTTCACCAACCGCGGCGATCATTGCCGGCATTTATTTCTTGGTTTACATGCAGGTTGAGGCCTACCTAATCAGCCCGCGAATCATGAGCCACGCGGTGAACGTTCCCGGAGCAGTTGTCGTCGTGGCAGCACTCGCCGGTGGCGCGCTGCTAGGAGTTCTCGGCGCGCTTGTGGCGATTCCGGTTGCCGCTTCGATCCTGCTAATCTTGCGCGAGGTTTATAAGCCTTACCAAGACGCTCGCTAAAACTAAACGCTTTGCCAGTGAGTTGGCAGCGGGTAACTCTGCGGGCTCACCACGCGAACGATTTCATTTAGAACACGCGTTGTCGCAGATTCGCCTACCCACAGGTGTTTGGCGCCATCTACACCGATTATTTCGATGTGGCTAATCATGCCGAATCTATGTTCAGCCTCAGAGGGCTTCAGATAGTCATCATGTTGGGGAATCAGGGCAACAATCTTCTTGTCACTCCCCTGCCATCTGCGCAACTCGTCATCACTGGTGCGATGCAACGGCGGCGAAAGCAGAATTGCGCCGACCACATCTTGATTGACGCCATATTTCAATGCAAGCTCGGTACCAAATGACCAACCGACTAACCAAAGGTTAGGCAGTCCACGCTCTTTTGCAAACCGAACGGCCGCTTCAAGATCTAGCTGTTCGCTGACACCTTCGCCAAAAGCGCCCTGGCTCAGGCCCCGAGGCGAAGAAGTTCCACGGGTGTTGAAACGAAGAACAGCAATATTGGCTAGTTCAGGCAGTCGGTTAGAAGCCTTGCGCAAAATGTGCGAATCCATGAATCCGCCGTGAGTTGGCAACGGGTGCAGCGTGATCAGTGTGGCTACCGGTTGCCCACCAACCGGCATGGCCAACTCGCCGACAAGGTCAAGACCATCTTCAGTTCGAAGAACGATTTCTTCACGGATAACCGGCAACTCCACGCCTGAGCGAATTTCGATTAGTTCACTCAAAGTAGTGACCCTTGGAATGCTGCCCAACATGAATTATGAAAATGTCTGCGAGTGTCGACACCTCGAACTGAATCCCAGGCAACAAGGTGGCTGAGCCCCTTATTGATATTCAAATTGCAGTGTGGGCAAACCCAACTCTTGCCATCTTCAGCGTTCGCACCGATGCTGCTTTGAACCGTGTAAGAGACTCCTCGCTTAAACTCTTCGCGGCGATAGCCCATCCGTGCATTTGAAAGGTCGAGATCTTCACTCGAACTGCGCTTTGGGCCACGTGGCCGATTCGAGCGGGGCACTAGTACCAGCCGATTTTGTCAGAGTGAGCGAGGGCGCCACAAGGTGAGCCGTAACGACCCTTGATGTACTTGACGCCCCATCGAACCTGAGTTTCGTGGTTAGTCTGCCAGTCTGGCCCCTCTGAAGCCATCTTGCTACCCGGCAACGACTGTGGAATGCCGTAAGCGCCCGAAGACTTGTTGTGAGCATTCACTCGCCAGTTTGATTCGCGCTCCCAAAGCTTGACCAAACATGAGTACTGGTCTTCACCGAAGTTCATCTTCTTAAGCAATTCATAGGCATAGGCCTTTGCAGTACCAGGAAGCGGAATGGATGCTTGCTCAACAAAGAGCGCAGCTGCATCATCGCCAGTCAAAAT
>CAZIFS010000010.1:0-27893 GCA_964539165.1 uncultured Rhodoluna sp.
GAACGACTGAAAATCGTTAGGTCACCGGATCGATGCCGGTCGGAGCCACGAAAACCCCTGACTTCTCACGAGCAGGGGTTTTCACTTTAAGTGCGACTTAGGCTAATTCAGTGCTGACAATCATCCTTGGCTTTGCGACCTCGCTGGTCTATGGCTTCGCCGATTTCTTTGGTGCCCTGGGCAGCCGAAAAATCAGACCGGTCATTGTGACCATGGTCAGCGGATTCGCAGGCCTTATCTTTGTTTCATTCATCGGCATCTGCATTGGTGCGAGCTTCAGCGGTGGGGTGTGGCTTTGGGGAACCATCGCGGGTCTAAGTTCAGCTATTGGCCTCAGTGCGCTTTACGCCGCCTTGGCAATAGGCCCAATTTCGATTTTGTCGCCGCTATCAGCCGTGGTCTCGGCAGTTGTGCCAATGCTGGTTGGTTTTCTTATCGGCGAGCGCTTCTCTCCCCTGGGCTTTGTTGCCTTGGGCGGCATTTTGCTTGCAGTATTTTTAGTTGGGTTCGTTCCAGGTGACGACGTTCGTTTGCCCACTATCCGCGCCTTGGTGCTAAGCATCATCGCCGGCGCTGGAATCGGTGTTGTGCTTATCGCAATCGATCAGGCACCAAGTGATTCTGGCCTTGGCCCAATCATTATTGTGCGTGCAGTTGCCGCCGTCTCACTCGCACTGTTTCTCGCTCTCAGCATGCTTCGAAGAAACACGGATGCTCCGAAACCAGCGCCGGCTAAACGTTTTTGGCTCGCCGTAGGTCTGGCTGGAATCTTTGACGGGTTGGCAAACATTTTGTTTTTACTAGCCTCTCGTGAAGGATCGCTAACCGTGGTTGCGGTGCTTACCGCACTGTATCCGCTTGGCACAATCATCCTGGCAAGAATCTTTATGCACGAACGTCTTGCCAAGAGCCAGATGGCCGGAATTTTGCTGGCACTCGGAGGCAGCGCGCTGCTTGCAATTGCCTAGAACCAGAGGGCAATAGTCAGTTAGCCTTGGTGAATGACTAAAACTAGAAACCGCTGGATCGGCCTTGTCTTTATTTCGATGGCCATCTCACTGGTAATCATCGATGGCACCATCGTCAATACGATTTTTCCGAACGTAATCAAGGCACTTGACCTAACCTCAACACAGGTTCAGTGGGTTCAAGAAAGCTATGTTCTAGTCTTTGCATCTTTGCTATTGGTCTGGGGTTCGATTGCTGACCGAATTGGTCGTCGTCGACTGCTAGTGATGGGTTTGGCAATCTTCATTGGCGCCTCGGTTTGGGCTGGTTTTAGCAACGATGCTGCCTCAATGATTTTGGCTCGCATCGCTCAGGGCATCGGTGGCGCAATGGTCTTGCCAACCACCCTTTCGTTGGTAAACGCTAACTTTCAGGGAAAAGAGCGCGGCATTGCATTTGCCGTTTGGGGTTCGACCATCGGTGGAATGGTGGCCCTTGGCCCAGTTCTAGGTGGTTGGCTAGCCACTGACTTCGGTGCCGACGGTTGGCGCCTAGCTTTCAATATCAACTTGCCACTTGGTTTGATTGTGATTGCAGGTTTGTTGTTCTGGGTTCGCGAATCAAAGCAAGAGCACCGCGACGGTGGCATCGACCTAGTTGGTGCTGGCATCTCAGTAATCATGTTTGCCACTTTGGTGTTCGGGCTGATCGAAGGCCGCATGTATGGCTGGTGGCAGGCAAGCACCACCAACATTTTCACCATCGGTGATTTCAGCTGGCCTACCGACGGGCTTTCAATAATCCCGGTGTCACTTGCCATTTCAGTTTTGTTCTTTGTGATTTTTGTTCTGTGGGAGAAATCTCGTGAGAAGGCCCACAAGAACGTTTTGCTTGACCTTGACCTTTTCAAGGTAGCTTCGTTCCGAAATGGTTCGATTGCCGCAACCATCATTTCAATGGGCGAGTTCGGCCTGTTGTTTGCCATTCCACTTTGGCTGCAAAACGTTGAAGGCCTAACCCCGGTTTCATCAGGCATGGTTTTGCTTTGGCTTGCCGGTGGCGCTTTCTTGGCCTCTGGTGTCGGCGGCGCGATGAGCGGCAAACTGCCTGCTGTTCGCGCGGTTCAGATTGGTGTTTTGTTTGAGCTAGTTGGTGTTGCCGGAATCGCACTAGTTGCTACCACCGGTGGCGGCTGGTGGCCAGTGGCTCCGTTCCTACTTCTTTATGGAATCGGTGTCGGTTTGGCCACTGCTCAGCTAACCGGCGTGATCATGGTTGATGTTCCAATGACCAAAATTGGTCAGGCCTCAGGCTCACAGAGCACCGTTCGCCAAATTGGCTCTGCGCTTGGCATTGCCGTATTGGGTACCGTGCTGTTCACCGCAACGCAGGCTTCAGCAGAGGCCCGTTTGCAAGACACCGCTTTTGTTCAGCAACTGCCAGAAACCGCCCAGGATGAATTCATCGCCGGTCTGACAGACGCTGTCGTTGACAGTGCCGGTGCAGCGTTGCCCGGCATCGGCGAGTTTGCGAAAGCTAACTTTGGTGCAAGTGAAGAGTCAGCAACTGAGATTCAGACCGCTGCTAACGATGGATTCACCGATGGTGTGAAGGCAACCGGATGGGCAGCCGCTGGTTTCTTGGCGCTAGGACTTATCTCTACCTTCTCGATGGGCTCAAACCGTCGTCGCAATAAGGAGTAGATTTATTCCTCGTGAATGACTCGCAAAATCCAAAAAGATGGTTTCTAGGCAAACGCCTTTCAACTAAAAATCTCGAAGGCCAACTTCTACCGAAGACCATCGCGCTTCCGATCTTCTCGAGCGACCCTTTGTCATCAGTTGCATACGGCCCGCAAGAACTCTTGATGATTCTTACTCTCGGTGGCGTTAGCTTCTTGTCATTTGCTCCAGGTATCGCATCGGTTGTTGTTCTGCTTTTAACCGTCATTATTCTTAGCTACCGCAAAGTCATTGCCGCCTACCCTTCAGGTGGTGGAGACTATGAAGTTGCGATGAAGAACTTGGGCAAGAAGCCCGCGCTGGTTGTTGCCTCGGCTCTATTGCTTGACTACGTGATGACCGTTGCAGTTTCGGTTGCCGCTGGAACCGACAACGTCATCTCTGCCTTCCCAGAGATTGCTCCCTTCCGCGTTGAGATAGCTGTTGGCTTCATTCTTCTTCTAACCGTGATTAACCTTCGTGGTGTTCGCGAATCTGGCACAGCTTTCGCTATTCCGACCTACTTGTTCTTGGCCAGTGTTTTCTTGATGATTGGCACCGGTCTCTTCAAGCTGTGGAATGGCGAGACTCTGTCGGCGCCTTCAGCTGCCTACGAGGTGCACATCCATGACAGCGTGGTTGGAACATCACAGGTGGCCATGATCTTGCTGCTGCTGCGTGCATTCGCATCTGGATCGGCAGCACTAACCGGTATCGAAGCTATCGCCAACGGTGTGCCGGCGTTCCGCAAGCCAAAGATCAAGAACGCTCAGATCACCATGGCACTGATGGGTGTTGCCGCAATCACCATGTTCGTGGGAATCATCACCCTCGCACTTGCCTCGAATGTTCACTATGCCGAGTTCCCTTGCGAACAGTTGCCAGACTGGACCAGCTGTGCAACCGCGCCTCAGCTCTCGGTCATGGCTCAGATTGGTTCGGCGGTTTTCGGCAACCAGACCTTTATGTTCTTCGTCATTCAGGCCGGCACCGCAGCTGTTCTTTTGCTTGCTGCAAACACCGCATTCAACGGGTTTCCGCTTCTTGCCTCGGTTCTAGCCAAAGACAAATTTGCACCAAAGGCTTTGATGACGCGAGGCGACCGCTTGGTTTACTCAAACGGAATGCTTTCGCTTATGTTGGCCGCTCTTGGTCTGATGTTGGTTTTCCAGGCCTCGGTTACCGCGCTAATTCAGCTTTACATCCTGGGTGTTTTCACATCATTCACCATCGGTCAAATCGGCATGCTCAAGCACTGGGGTCGCATGCTTCAGCCAAAGAAGCGCCTCACCGACGAGCAGAACCAAGCCAATCGCAAAGAAGCTATCTCTGGAATCTTGATCAACGGTCTTGGCGCTGTAATGACCGGTTCGGTATTGATCATCGTGACTCTTACCAAGTTCACCCACGGCGCTTGGCTAGTCTTCATCATCATGCCAGTTCTATACACGGTGATGTTCTACACCCACCGTTACTATGCGCAGGTTGAAAACGAGATTCGCATGGATGGCGAAACCACCTTTGGTTCAAAGGGTGACTATGCGGTGGTACTGATGAACAAGTTGAACAAGCCTCAGCTGAAGGCCTTGGACTACGCGCTTTCTAGCCGCCACACTCACCTTGAGGCAATTCACATCGCGGTTGACCCGGCTGAGGCTACCGCGTTTGCGAAGCTCTGGAAGAAGTATGAGAAAGAGCTTGGTCTGCCGCTTCGAATCATCGAATCTCCATACCGTGATTTCTCTGCCCCGCTAATCGAGTTCTTGGCAGCTCACCGCGCAGCAAATGGCTCAGAGCGCATCTCGGTTTATCTACCCAAGTACGTTGTTGGTCACTGGTGGGAGCACATCTTCCACAACCACCGTGCCAGCCGAATTCGCAAGCAGTTGATGTATCTGCGCGGTGTGATGGTTACCCTGGTGCCTTGGCGCTTCGAGTCTGCAGAATACAAAGACATCTTTACCCGACGCCCACTCCCAGGTGACGCTCGCCGCGGTGATCAGGTTCGCCCTGCACCTCGCCGTCACCGAGGCAGTGAGAACGCAGTTTCGAAAGTGCGCCACAAGCGCATCGACGAAGACTAGGCCGGCATGCAGCTCGACAACAAAATCATTGGTCTCACCTTTGCCGGCGGGGCCCTCGGATCAATGTTGCGTTATGGGCTAGATTTCTTGACCCCTAACAATTTGGTCCTTTTGTTTGTTGTGAATATTCTTGGTTCGGCACTCCTAGGTTTTGTTGCTGCCCGAGGCGACAAATTCACGGATGCTGCCCGCAGTTTTTGGGGTACCGGAGTAGCCGGCGGCTTCACCACAATGAGTGCCGTAGCCCTTTGGTTTGCTATTGAGGGGGCATTCGCTCAGTGGGCCTTTAGCCTGGTTGCAACAATGTTTATCCTCGGCCTGCTGGCATATTTTGGTTCCCATAAACTCACTCAGAAACTGAGTCGCTGATGGAAACCAACTTCTTGCCCTTTCTAATTGGCGTTGGCATTTTTGGCGGCATGGGCGCGGTGATTCGCGGGTTGGTCTCAAACTGGTCGGGCCGTTTGCCATACGGTATCTTGGCCGTGAACTCGGTTGCCTCGCTTGTCGCAGGTTTTGCCGCAGCTGCACTCTCGGCAGCACCTGAAAATGACCCTAAGGCCCAGTTAATTTTTGTTGTGGTGGTTGCCGGCTTTTGCGGTGGACTCTCGACCTTTAGCAGCTTTGCTGCAAACACCGTTGAACTGATTCGCCAGAGTCGAATGATCGCGGCTGCGGTAAACGCTGCCTTGAACTTCATCTTGCCGGTTATCGCTGTGGTGATTGGGGTATTGCTGGCTTCTTCCCTGCTAAAATAGCGGGAGGTTTTCTCTGTATCCCACTCACGTTAGGGGGGTCTCGCCATGGGGCGTGGCCGTCAAAAAGCAAAGCACACCAAGGTGGCTCGCGAGCTAAAGTACTTTAGCCCGAACACCGACTTGACCGCACTCGAAAAAGAGATTGGCCACATTGCGCCAGCTTCTACCGGGTTTGCTGGCGACGCTGAGCCTGAATACGAAGACAAATGGGCAGACCTTTACGAGGATGAAGATTCAGAAGAATCTGACGACGAGGACCAGCGCTAACTAAAGTGGGCGTAATTCTCGTAGGCACCGATCACCGCGAAGCCTCACTTGAAGAGCTAGACCTTCTAGCTAAAAACTTTGATGCAATTCGCCAGGGTATTCTCGAGAAACTCGATTCGGGCTTAATTCAAGGCTTTGTTGGCCTAACCACCTGCAACCGGTTCGAACTTTATTTAGAGACCTCAGACGCTCATTCGGCGGCAGCCGAAGTTCTGAAGGTAATTGCCGATAATTCTGAAATAGATGCAGACTACTGCGGGCAAGTTTTTCAAGTTGCTGGCGAACTAGCTGCGGCTCGCCACCTTTTTTCGGTTACCGCCGGCCTCGAATCGATGGTCATCGGCGAAGAAGAAATTGCCGGCCAGGTGAGAAAGGCCTTTGCCAGCGCCCAAGACGGTGCACAAACCTCAGCAGCACTCAACCAGCTTTTTCAAAAGGCCGCCTCTGTCGCCAAAAAGGTCACCACTCACACTGGCCTGGGAGCCGCCGGCCGGTCGACCATTACGGTTGGCTTAGACATTTTGAAGGCCCAGCACGGTGAGCTAGCCGGCAGGCAGGCATTACTTATCGGCACTGGCGCCCACGCTCGCGTTGTGGTGGCAGCTCTGATTCGCGCTGGCATCAACGAAATTTCGGTTTATTCGCCCTCAGGTCGTGCAGCAGAGTTTGCAAATTCGCGCGGATTGCAAATTAGCGAGAACCTGCAAACATCACTTGCGCATGCAGATTTAGTTGTTGCCTGCAGCGGTCACGGCAGTCAGTTGATTGGCCAGAACGAACTTCGCGCCGCAAGAGCATCCGTGTCTAAAGAATTGATGATTATTGACGTTGCGCTGAGCCACGATGTTGCCGCCGACGTTGCCGAACTTGGTGGCGTGACTCTGGTGAACCTTGAAACCATCAAACATCACACTCCGCACGAACACACAGTGGCTGTGCTTCAGGCCCGCGAGTTAGTGAACCAAGCCACGGATGAGTTTCAGGCTGAACAACTTGGTCGAAACCTCGACCCGTTCGTAACTGCAATCAAGCGCAAGCTGAATCTCTGGATTGACGAAGAGGTAGCTCGAGTTGAATTGCGCGAGGGAGCAGAGACTGCAGCTGAGGTTCGAACTTCGCTAATCAGCCTGGCAAATCAAATGCTTCACGAGCCACTCACAACGGCAAAGGCTTTGGCGGCAACAGGCGATGATGAAAATTACCGCAAGGCGCTAATGGTTCTTTTTGGTGGCCGCGATGAGTAAGCGCATCTTCAGAGTGGGCACTCGAGGCAGCAAGCTAGCACTGGTGCAGGCAAATTTTGTAGCCGATTGGCTTCAAACTGCCAGTGGCCACGAAGTTGAATTACAGATCATCAGCACCGAGGGTGACGAAACTCAGGGCTCACTCATGAACCCACTACGACCAGGAGTCTTTGTTAGCTCGATTCGCGATGCCCTGCTTGCCGAAACAGTTGATTTGATTGTTCACTCTTTTAAAGATTTGCCTTCAGCACCCATCGAAGGTTTGAAGTTGGTAGCAGTGCCAGAGCGCGAAGACAACCGCGATGTAATTGTGTCGAATGGCAACCTTGGGCTGATGCAGTTGCCGGCTGGGTCGCGCGTGGGCACGTCTTCGCCAAGACGTGAGGCTCGAATCAACTTTTTGCGACCAGACTTGGTAACTCTGCCAATTAGAGGAAACGTTGATACTCGAATTCAGAAACTTCGAGATGGTCAATATGACGCAATCGTCTTGGCAGCGGCTGGAATAAATAGGCTTGGCCGCCAGAGAGAGATTTCAGAATATCTAGATTCAGAACAGTTACTTCCTGCTCCAGCCCAGGGCGCTTTGGCTATTGAAATTCGCACGGATGACGAGCAGCTGAGCGAACTGCTAGCCCCGCTAGACGATGCGCAAACCAGACTCATCACCACCGCCGAGCGAGCAGTTCTAGTTGGCATCAATGCGGCCTGCACCACGGCCATCGGTGCGCTGGCAGAGCTAAATGGTGACCAACTCACTGTTACCGCTGAGCTTAGTGACCCCGACACCAATACCCACAAGCGGGTTAGCAAAACGGTTGGCCCGGTTGAGGTGGGCATGACATCCGAGGCATTTCAATTGGGAATGTATATAGCCAAGCAGTTGATGAGCGATGACTAAACCGGTTTTGTTGGTGCGCGCTGACGGCAACCAAAACGACGCAGATGCCCTCGCAGCATTAGGCATCGAATCGGTTGTCGATCCTTATATTTCGATTGAAAAGGCTACCCATGCGGCTGGTGCTGTAAAGCTGATTGCAGCGTTGGCGAATGCCGCAGAACCCACCTGGCTAATTGCAACATCGGCAAACGCAATTCGACTGTTTGGTGAAATTATCGGCATTGAGAATTTACGAAACGCTGTGAAGAACCCGAACCTGCGATTCGCTGCGGTAGGCGAGAGCACGGCCAAGGCGTTGATTGAGGTTGGTGCTCGCATGGTGTTGACGCCTGAGGTTTCCGATTCAGCAAGCCTTGCCGAGATGCTTTTAGAACAATCGGTTGGTACCGCGGTGATTCCATCAGGGCAGTTAGCCATGAAGCAATTGCCGAACGCGCTCGAGGCAGCTGGATGGAATCTGATCACCGGAGTTGTCTACACAACCGTGCCGGTTGCCACCGAACCAACAACAGTTGCCGGCGTCGCCAGAGGCGATTTTTCAGCTGTGATTTTTAGGTCACCGAGCGCAGCACGTTCATTTTTATCATTCAATTCCGATGCAAAACTTCCGATGATTGCTGCCGGATTTGCTACGGCAAAAGTCATCGAGGATGCGGGGCTCGAGGTTGCTTCGATACCCTTGAATCCGACGCCAGAAGCTGTTGCACTGGCAGTGCAAAAAGTAATTAACACCAACGAGGTTTAGCCATGATTCAAAGACCCCGCCGATTGCGCGCAAATGCCGCCATTCGCAACTTGGTCAGCGAAACCCAGGTGCGGCCAGAGCAATTCATCTTGCCGCTTTTTGTTCGCGAGGGGCTTGAATCACCCAAACCCATCAAGGGGTTGCCGGGCGTGGTTCAGCACACCAAACAGTCTCTTCATGCCGAGATTGACCGCGCGCTTGCCGCCGGCATCGGGGGCGTGATGGTGTTTGGAATTCCAAACCATCGAGATGCCAACGGATCAGAGAGCTGCAACCCTGATGGAGTTTTGGCGGATGCCGTTCGCGCAATACGCGAGCAGGCCGGCGATCGACTTGTTGTGATCGCCGACCTTTGCCTAGACGAATTCACTAGCCACGGGCACTGCGGAGTACTTGCCGAAGACGGCACAGTTGACAACGACCGCACTCTTGAAATCTATGCACGCATGGCTGTGGTTCTTGCCGAAGCCGGCGCACACATGCTCGGCGCCAGCGGCATGATGGACGGCCAGGTTAGAGCATTGCGAACTGCCCTTGATGCCTCAAACTTCAAGGATGTTTCGATTCTCGCCTATGCAGCCAAGTACGCGTCAGCCTTTTATGGCCCATTCCGGGACGCGGTTGAATCGGCTCTCGAAGGTGACCGTTTCACGTATCAGCAAGACCCAAGAAACATCCGTGAGTCGATGCGTGAAATCAAGCTTGATGCTGAAGAGGGCGCCGATATCATCATGGTAAAGCCAGCACTTGGTTATCTCGATGTGGTTCGCGAGGCCAGCCAAATTGTTGACCTACCGATTGCGAGCTACATTGTCTCGGGAGAAACGGCAATGATTGAGGCCGCCGCCGCGCAAGATCTGATTGACCGCGAGCGTGCAATTCTCGAGGCGCTAGCTTCAGTTCATCGTGCTGGAGCAAACATAATTTGCACCTACTGGGCTATCGAAGCCTCAGTGCTTATTTCGAATCGATAAATCTTGACTCAAAACATTGACGGCTCAACCAACTGGCATCAGCGTGCCCAACAAGTGATTCCCGGTGGAGTCAGCTCGCCGGTTCGCGCATTTAAGGGTGTCGGTGGAACTCCACGATATTTTGTTCGCGGTGAGGGTTCACACATCTGGGATGTTGATGGCAACCAGTACCTAGATCTGGTTGGTTCGTGGGGGCCCATGATTGTTGGTCACGCGCATCCTGAGGTTGTTGCAAAAGTTACTGAAGCTGCCGCACTTTCTGCTTCGTTCGGCGCACCAAGCCCTAACGAAGTTTTGTTGGCCGAAGAGATAATCTCTAGGGTCGCGCCAATTGAGCGTGTTCGCTTTGTTTCTTCGGGAACCGAAGCCGTTATGACTGCGATACGGCTGGCTCGCGCCGCCACTGGCCGCAACATCATCGTCAAATTTGCCGGGTGCTACCACGGGCACAGCGATGCCCTTTTGGTTCAAGCGGGTTCTGGTGTTGCAACTCTTGGTCTACCAAACTCACCGGGCGTTACCGAGGGTCAGGCCCAAGACACTCTGGTCTTGCCTTATAACGACCTCGATGCCCTCGAGAGTTTGTTTGCCGCCCGAGGATCTGAGATTGCCGCAGTAATCACTGAGCCAGTTCCAGCAAACATGGGTGTTGTGCCGCCTGTTGAAGGTTTCAACACCGCAATTTCTAACTTGACCAAGCAGTCCGGTGCGTTGTTCATTCTTGATGAAGTCATGACTGGTTTCAGAATTTCTCGCGGTGGCTGGTGGGCAAAATTCGCCAAGAATCAAGGCTGGGCACCGGATCTCTTCACCTACGGAAAAGTTATCGGTGGCGGGTATCCGGTTGCCGCAGTGGCCGGCTCAGCAGCCGTGATGGATCTGCTCGCACCAGTTGGCTCGGTTTATCAGGCGGGAACGCTTAGCGGTAACCCTGTTGCAACCGCAGCCGGTTTGGCAACTCTCGAACTTTGTGACGAAGCCCTCTATGAGACTCTCGACAAACGGGCCAAGCAAGTTGGAGATGCCATTTCTACCGCACTTAAAGCCGCTGGGGTCGACCACACTTTGCAAAGCGAAGGCAACCTCTTCTCAATCTTTTTCACCCGCGGTCGAGTCAATAATTTTGCCGAAGCACAGTCGCAGAATATTCCGGCCTTCAACGCTTTCTTTCACGCGATGCTTGAGAATGGTGTTTCAATACCGCCTTCGGCATTCGAAGCCTGGTTTGTTTCAGGCGCGCTTAGCGATGACGACGTAAGGCGAATTAGCGAGGTAGCCAAGATTGCTGCAATCGCAGCGGCCACGGCTTCTGAAGACTAATTGGCTTCGTAGGCTGGTCGGCTGACCCAGGCATCTGGTTGAGTCAAAAGTTTAGATAGCTCAGCGCCAAAATTGCCGGCCACAACATCAGCCAAAGTCACATTTTCGAGAATACCTCGAAGCGCGACGCGAATTCCTACCCAAACATCTTGAAGGTGTTCAGCAGAACCTTCGTAGCTAACATTCTCTGGGCGCAGGCCTCGAACAGCTGCAAGCGGCCCATCGAGCACACGGATAACCTCAGCAAGACTGATCTTGGCGGCACTTCGACTTAGTCGATAACCACCAACAGCGCCTCGCTGGCTCACGATGAATCCAGCGTGACGAAGCTCAGTGAGAATGCCTTCGAGAAATTTCAACGGTATCGATTGGGCGGTAGCAATAGCCTCGCCTTTGACTAACTTTTCAGCGTCTGCGATATGCGCCTCGGCAAGAAAGAGCAATGCTCTAACCCCATAGTCGACCTTTGCTGAAACCTGCATACCTATATCAAAGCAGGTTTTGTTGCTCTGAAACATTACGTCATGAAAGAGCGCGACAAATTTGAAATAGGTAATCTCTACTAAAGCACTAGAGAAAGTAGCAATTGACATGAGTCGCCGTAGCAGACAGACCAAGAAATTGGTCCAAATTCTTGGAAGCCTAGCAGCGGTTGCCGTGATTGCTTCTGTCGCTATGTCAGCCATCAAGCTTCCGTCTGCCCCTGAAACCAACTCAGGCATACCTTCAAAAATTCGCATCGGTTACTTTGCAAACATCACACATGCACCGGCTTTGATTTCCGTTCAAAAGGGTTTATTTGCCAAGTATTTGCCAGACACAAAAATTGAGTACTTTGTGTTTCCCTCAGGACCGGCTGCGGTTGAGGCATTCAAGGGCGGCGCTCTGGACATCAGCTATCTAGGCCCGAACCCCGCTATTAACGGGTTTGCCACGACTGACGGAAGTCTTTTGAGAATTGTTTCTGGGGCCACCTACGGAGGAGCTCAGTTCATTGTGCAGCCAGGTGTAACCGAAGAAAACTTGCAGGGCAAAAACTTTGCGACCCCGGGCCTCGGTGGCACCCAGGATGTTGCGCTGCGCAGTTGGTTGACCAACAAAGGTTTGAGCTACGAAGTCGGTGGCGACGTTTCAATCACTCCTTCTGACAATGCGGCCACCCTTGCGCTATTCCAAAAAGGTGACATCGATGGCGCTTGGGTTCCCGAGCCATGGGCCTCTAGGTTGGTGCTCGAGGGCAAGGGAAAGGTTTTGGTCGACGAAACTGACCTGTGGGAGGACGGCAAGTTTGTCACCACCCACATCGCCAGCACCACCGCATTTGCAACAAAGTACCCGGCAGCAGTTGAGGCGGTCTTGCAGGCTAACTTGGATGCCCTTCAGTTGATCGCCGAAGACCCTGCCGAAGCTAAACGCCTGAGCTTGGCAGAAATTGCCAAACAGACTGGCAAGACCCTGGCCGCGGATGTTGTTGAGCGCGCATGGGCGAATCTAAGTTTTGGCTATGACCCATTGGCAAAGTCTCTCGAGTTGAGCGCAAAGTCAGCGGTGAGTGCCGGATTGCTCAAATTAGGGCCATCAGGTTTGACGGGAATTTATAACCTGTCATCTTTGAATTCGCTGGTCGCCAAACGTGGACTACCAGCTGCTGACTCGGCCGGATTGGAAGAATAATGAGCGAGAGCTATTCAGGTTCAACTGCTGTTGAACCAATTTTGAAGATCAGGAATCTAACCAAGCGTTACGCACCAAATGCGCCTGTGATTCTTGACGAGTTCAACCTTGACCTCAAGCCAGGTGAATTTGTAGCCCTAGTTGGGGCATCTGGTTGTGGCAAGTCGACTCTTCTAAACATCCTTACCGGCCTAGAAGAGCCAACCTCTGGAACCATAGAGACTTCTCACGAGGCGAGCCTGATGTTTCAGGAACACGCGCTGTTGCCTTGGCTTACCGCGGGCGAGAATGTTGAGTTGGCACTCAAGCTGAGCGATGCGCCTGAAGCCAAAGCACTTAATTCTGAGGGCCGTGAAGCACGCGCTCAAGAGTTGCTAGAACTGGTTCACCTGCCGACAGCATTTGACCTTCGACCGCACGAACTGTCGGGTGGCATGCGTCAGCGCGTTGCGATTGCTCGAGCACTTGCACAGGGTCGCAAGATTCTGCTCATGGATGAGCCTTTTGCGGCCCTAGACGCAATCACCCGTGACTTACTTCACGATGAGTTGATTCGCATCTGGGATGAAACCGGTCTAGCTGTGATCTTTGTAACTCACAACGTTCGCGAGGCAGTTCGACTGGCTCAGCGTGTGATTCTGATGAGTTCAAAGCCCGGCCGCATCATTCGCGAGTGGAACATTAAGTACGCACAGCCGCGACGCATCGATTCAAGCGACATCGCTCAAGCCGCCGCTGTGATCACCGACGAACTACGCAAGGAGATTCGCCGCCATGCCTAATTTTGAACACATTGACATTGACATCGCCCTCGAGGCCAAAAAGCGTCAAGAAGACCTGGCCGCAATGTCGGCTGGTCTTGACGCGCTCGAGACCTCATCGAAGCAAAAAAACAGCCGATCAAAGGCGCTGCTCAAGGCATTCGCACCGCTAGCAGCTGTGGCAATTGTGCTGGCACTTTGGCAGCTGGCAATTGTGCTGAAGCTTCAGCCTGACTACATTTTGCCTTCGCCCGCTCAGGTTTTTGCTTCTCTGGTTGATCAGTTCAACCAAGGCCTGCTGGTTCCTTCGGCAATAAATAGTTTGCGTCGAGGCGTGCAGGGTTTTGCCATCTCGCTCCTAATTGCTGTGCCAGTAGGTCTGGCACTCGGCCTGAATCCAACACTTAGAGCAATTGCTAGACCGTTGTTGACAGGTTTGCAGCAATTGCCCTCGGTGGCTTGGGTTCCGGCAGCAATCATCTGGTTCGGTCTTTCAGATGCAACCATCTTTGCCGTGGTGCTTCTCGGCGCTGTTCCTTCAATTGCCAACGGCTTGATCTCGGGCATCGACCAGATTCCGCCAATCTTCCTGCGCGCCGGCAAGGTGCTTGGAGCAAAGGGTTTCAAGAACATCTATCACATCGTGATTCCAGGTGCCTGGCCGGGTTTCTTGGGGGGTCTCGAACAAGGATGGGCTTTCGCCTGGCGTTCACTAATGGCTGCGGAATTGATTGCAGTTGCGCCTTCGCTTGGGCCTGGACTCGGCTTGATGCTAGACACCGGTCGCCAGCTTGGCGACATGTCTCTGGTTCTGGGTTCGATCATCACCATCATGATTGTCGGTGTGCTTATCGAGCGTTTGGTGTTCTCACCAATTCGTCAGCGCACCCTGCGCAACCGCGGATTGATCGGTCGCTAGTAATACTCTTAGCCAAACGGTT
The DNA here is from genome assembly GCA_964539165.1 of uncultured Rhodoluna sp. Classification (GTDB taxonomy): domain Bacteria; phylum Actinomycetota; class Actinomycetes; order Actinomycetales; family Microbacteriaceae; genus Rhodoluna. Next base: position 14,339 of record CAZIFS010000010.1, read on the forward strand.
CTGAACCAATAAAGAATCCCCCGAGAATTTCTCGGGGGATTCTTTATTGCGTAGCTAAAACTAGGCGTTTGAGATGCGAACCTGTTCTTCGCGATCAACAACCTTTACGCGCTCACGTTCAACGTGTGACTGGTCTGCTGCGCCAAGAGCAATTTCGTGTTCGTTCAACTTGAGCCAGCCGGCCCAGGTAGTGAACTCAACTCCGCGAGCGGTGAGCTCGCCAAGAATAGCCTCAGCCTCGTTTACCTCAGGGTCAACCAACTGGTCTAGATCAGCAATCAGGTTCTCAATGGTTTCGGTTGCATCACTCTTGGTGTGACCGATTAGACCAACCGGTCCACGCTTGATCCAGCCGGTTGCATAAAGGCCTTCGACCTGTTCGCCTGACTCAGAAACTACGCGGCCACCCTCGTTGCGAATGACACCGAGCTTGTCGTTGAAAGGCACCTCTGGCAGTTCGCTACCGAAGTAGCCAATGGCACGATAGACAGCCTGAACGTCAAACTCTACGAATTCGCCAGTGCCGTGAACAGTTGCGCCATCGGCGTTCAGTTTGGTGCGTTCAAACTTGATGCCCTCAACCTTGCCATCGCCAAGAATCTCGGCTGGGCTAGAGAAGAAGTGCAGGTGAAGGCGACGTGAGGCACCCTTAGGCTCCTCTTCACGCCAGCCTTCAATAATGCGAGCCATGATGCGGTGCTGGTTAGTTACACCCTCAGCATCTTCGTCGAACCAGCCCTCAGGAAAATCTTCGTCATAGAGAACTAGGTCAACATCGTCGAGTTCGCCAAGTTCACGAAGCTCAATCGGGGTGAACTTAATCTGAGCTGGGCCGCGGCGACCAAACACGTGAACATCCGTGACAGGTGAAGACTTTAGGCCCTCATACACGTTCGCTGGAATGTCGGTTGACAGCATGTCGTCTGCGTGCTTGGCAAGCACACGTGCAACGTCAAGAGCCACATTGCCATTACCCAAAACCGCAACCTGCTTAGCGTTTAGTGGCCAGGTGCGCGGAAAATCTGGGTGGCCGTCGTACCAAGCTACGAAATCAGCTGCACCATATGAGCCTTCAAGATCAATGCCTGGGATGTTTAGTGAAGCATCTTTGATAGCTCCGGTTGCAAAAATCACCGCGTGGTAATACTTGCGAAGGTCTTCTAGCTTTAGGTCTTTGCCGAACTCAACGTTGCCAAAGAAACGAATCACGCCTGAGTCGAGCATCTCGTGCAGAGAGTTAACAATGCCCTTGATGCGAGGGTGGTCAGGAGCCACACCGTAGCGAATCAAACCGTAAGGTGCAGGTAGTGAGTCGAATAGGTCGATGTTCACATCTGGGTACTTGCTGGCCAAAATGTTTCCGGCGTAGATACCCGCAGGTCCTGCGCCAATAATCGCAACGCGTAGGTGCTTGCTCATTTTTCCTCTTCTTTGTTTCTCTCGGTCACTACATCACCGATGACGATTACCGCCGGTGACTTAATGCCGACTTGCTCGGCAACCTTGGCAATATCGCCAAGGGTTGATCTGGTAATTCTCTGGTCTGGGCCATAACCATCTTCGATGACGGCAATTGGGCATGCAGGGCCGCGTGAGCCAGCTGCTAGGTTAGCTGCGGTTTCGGCCAGTGTTGCCACGCCCATCAATATCACCACAGTGTGGTCGCAACCGCCGCTAATTTCGCTAACCGGAACGTGACCGGTGGTTACGGTGAAGCTGGTTGCAACCCCGCGATGAGTAACTGGAATTCCCGCTAGGGCTGGCACTGAAATCGCGCTGGTGATTCCTGGCACCACCTCAACTTGCACGCCATTGGCAACACAATAATCTAGCTCTTCTCCGCCGCGGCCGAGCACGTATGGGTCGCCGCCTTTTAGGCGCACAACTTTCTTGCCCTGTTTGGCCTGGTCAACCAGAATCTGATTGATCTCTTCTTGAGGAACCGGGTGGTTGTTCGGGCTCTTGCCAACATCAATGATCTCAACCTCTGGGCGCAGCCATGAGAGCAAATGGCGAGGGCCCAAGCGATCGGTCACAACCACGTCAGCCTCGTTAAGCAGGCGCTGACCACGAACAGTCACTAGGTCGTCTGCACCAGGGCCGCCGCCAACCAAAGCCACGCGACCTTGAGTGCTCGAGCCGCGAACGGCATCGATCGGCAGGGTGCCATCCAAGAGTTTTGAAATGATCGCGTCACGAAGCGCGATGCCTCGACGGGGGTCGCCCCCGCCAAAAGTTGCCACGGTCAAGCCATCGAATCTACCCACCGATGGAACCCAGGCGCTAGATTTTTCGGCTTCTGCAGCGTTGACGACCAGGGTGCGCTGGGCATCAGCCTCGGCAGTAACGGCAGCGTCTACTTCAACCACACCGGTGGCGGTGTGCACAAGCCAGGCATCGGCTAGGTCGCCGTATCTATACTCGCGTGCAACCCAATTTAGCTTGCCGCCTCTAGCCAACGCCGCAATCTCGGGTGAAGCCAATGGTGAAATTACGGTGACCTCTGCCCCTGAGTTCAGCAGGCCGAGGGCGCGGCGCGTGCCAATCTTGCCTGCGCCAATAACAACGACCTTGCGGCCACTGATGCGCAGACCTAATAGGTAGAGTTCAGGGTTGGTCATATTGAGAAGTTGACCAACTCTAGATTGGTGTGAATACCGGCGGCCAAGGTTGCGCCATCCTGAGGCTGAATAATCAAGAACGCACCGGCACGGCGGTTGTCGCGATAATCATCAAAAGGCTGAGGTGTAGCCAACTTGATCAGAACGTGGGCAATGTCGTTTACTTCGATTTTTTCGGCTGGGTCGATAGCCAAAGTGTCTAGGTTTCGACGGCCGATAACCTGCGAGATGATTCCCTGAACGGTTGAGGTTCCGGTCTTTACTAACACACGGGCACCAGCCTCGGCTGAACGCGGGTCAAGCCAGAACACTTCTGCCTCGATAAGGTTTACCGATTCAGGCAGGGTGTTCGTGGCTCCAATTACGGCACCGCGAGCAACATCAAACTCTTCGGCCAAACGCAGATTGACCGACTGTGGGGCAAATGCGTGTTCAACGCTCTTGCCCGCGATGTCGATTCCGACAACCTTGGTTTTGAAGTTTCCTGGGGCAATCTCAACTGAGTCGCCGACGCGAATCTCACCCGAAGAAATCTGACCAGCATAACCGCGGTAGTCACGGAACTCGTCTGCATCAACACTCGGTGCCAAGCCACCCTGCGGGCGAATTACCAACTGCACTGGGAATCGGAACGCCTCGTGGTTGTTTTCGATTTCATCAATAGCTGGCAACTGTTCAAGCAGTTCAATCAGAGTCGGGCCTGAATACCAAGGAGTCTTAGTTGATCGCTCAACAACGTTGTCACCCTCGAGAGCAGAAACCGGAATAACGTGCACTTCATCCATGCGCATACCGTTGGTGATTTTGGCCAAGTCGGCAACTATGTCGTTATATACCTGCTCGCTGAAGTCAACGAGGTCGATCTTGTTAACGGCAACAATCACGTTTGGCACGCGAAGCAGTGCAACCACAGATAGGTGGCGGCGGGTCTGCTCGAGTACGCCCTTGCGAGCGTCGATTAGCACCACAACTGCGTCAGCAGTGGCCGCACCGGTAACCATGTTGCGGGTGTATTGAACGTGACCCGGGCAGTCAGCAAGGATAAAGCTTCGCTCACTGGTCGAGAAATAGCGGTAGGCAACGTCGATGGTGATGCCCTGCTCGCGCTCGGCACGAAGACCGTCGGTTAGCAGTGCCAGGTCAAGGCCACCGGCCTCGCCACCGAAGCCACGCTCAGCTGAGGTTCTAGCAACTGCCTCAAGCTGGTCAACAAGAACTGCCTTGCTGTCGTGCAACAGGCGGCCGACCAAAGTTGATTTGCCGTCGTCTACCGAACCAGCGGTGGCAAAACGAAGAAGAGTTCTGGCCTGTGCCAAAGTCTGAGTAATTTCTGGCATTAGAAGTAGCCCTCTTTCTTACGGTCTTCCATGGCTGCCTCTGAGATTCGGTCGTCAGCGCGCGTAGCACCACGCTCGGTCAAAGTTGAAGCAGCAACCTCAATTACAACGTCTGAGATTGTGCGAGCTGGAGACTCAACTGCACCGGTGCAGCTCATGTCACCAACAGTGCGGTAGCGAACCAAGCGGGTCTCAACAACCTCATCTGGGGTTGGCTCTGAAACCGGGCCAACCGCGCGCCACATGCCATCACGCTGATAAACCTCACGCTCGTGGGCGTAATACAGCGGTGGCAACTCGATGCCCTCGCGCTCAATGTAGCGCCAGATGTCTAGCTCGGTCCAGTTTGAAATCGGAAAGGCGCGAACGTGCTGACCAGGTAGGTGGCGGCCGTTGTAGAGGTTCCAAAGTTCAGGGCGCTGATTGCGTGGATCCCACTGGCCAAACTCATCGCGAAGGCTAATGATTCGCTCTTTAGCGCGAGCCTTGTCTTCGTCACGGCGTGCTCCACCAAAAACAGCGTCGTGCTTTCCGGCGGTAATTGCGTCAAGAAGCGGCAGGGTCTGCAGCGGGTTTCGGGTTCCATCCGGGCGCTCTTGAAGTACACCGCGATCGATGTAATCTTGCACGCTAGCAACTTCAAGACGAAGACCAAGCTTCTCTACAGTGCGGTCGCGAAACTCGATTACCTCAGGAAAGTTGTGGCCGGTGTCAACGTGCAGAACCGGGAACGGGACCTTGCCTGGCCAGAAGGCCTTGGTTGCCAAGTGCAGCACGACAACCGAGTCTTTACCTCCAGAGAACAACAGCACCGGGCGCTCAAATTCAGCAACAACCTCTCGGATGATGTGAATCGACTCGCTCTCTAGGGTGTCTAGAAGGTCTAGGCGATTTTCAGATAATTTTTGGCTCATATGTGCAGCCCGCATTCAGTCTTGTTGGCGCCGGCCCAGCGACCAGAGCGAGGGTCTTCACCCTCGGCAACTGGCTTGGTGCAAGGCTCGCAGCCGATTGATGGATATCCGTTTGAAAGCAATAGGTTTACCGGAACCTTGTGCTCGGTGGCATAGTCGATTAGCTCGTCGAAGGTCCAGGCAGCAACCGGGTTGACCTTGATTAGGCCGTTCTTTTCATCCCAGGTTAGAAGCGGGGTGTTTGCTCGAGTTGGAGCCTCTTCGCGACGAACGCCGGTGAACCACAGCTCGTAGTTTTTCAAGCTGTCGTGCAGCGGGTTGACCTTGCGAAGCGCGCAGCACAGGTTTGGGTCGCGCGACCAAAGCTTTTCGCCGTATTGCGCATCTTGCTCGGCAACGGTCTGCTTCGGCAAAACATCAACCACACGGATAGGAAGCGCGCGGGCTACCTCATTGCGGGTGGCGTGAGTTTCGGCAAAGTGGTAGCCGGTCTCAAGAAAGAGCACGTCAACGTTCTCGATTTGCGTTGAAACAATGTGAGGCAAAACTGCATCGGCCATTGAACAGGCAACTGCAATTGCGTCAGCCGAGAAGTTCTTGGCTACCCAAGCGATTACCTGCTCGGCGGTTGCCTCTTTGCCAGAAGCCGCGATGGCCTCGAACTCGGCATTGCCTTCGGCAACCAAAGCCTGAAGCTCTTCGGCGCTACGAATTTTTTCAACGGTCAAACTCATTGCAATGCCTCTTCTTCTGCTCGGTGTGCCCATTCAGCAAAAGTCTCGTTGTCGAAAGAGTCTTCGTCATAGCGACGAACAACGCGCTCAACGTATTCATCCAAGTTTGCGGCGGTGACCTTTAGGCCACGAACAGTTCGGCCAAGGCCAGCCTCTTCGCGATCTGCCCATGCCAAACCGCCACCGAGGTGAACCTGAAAACCTGGTTCCATTCCGCCGTTGCCGTCAGGAAGCAACTGACCCTTAAGGCCAATGTCGGCTACCTGAATTCGTGCACATGAGTTAGGGCAACCATTGATGTGAAGGCTGATTGGGCGCTTCAGCTCAAGGTCGACCAGCTTTTTCTCAAGAGTGTTAACGGCCTTTGCAGCGGTGTTCTTGGTGTCAACAATTGCCAACTTGCAATATTCAATGCCGGTGCAGGCGATGGTTGCGCGACGGAACTCGCTCGGGCGGGCCTGAAGACCCAGCTCGTTTAGTTCGGCAATGATCGGCTCTACGTCTTTTTCTTCGATGTCAAGCAAGACCAACTTTTGGTGAGCGGTAGTGCGCAAACGAGTTGAGCCATACTTCTCAAGTAGGTCAGCCAACTGGCCGAGGATAGTTCCAGAAACACGACCAACCACCGGTGCAACACCGATGTAGAACTTGCCGTCTTTCTGCTTGTGAACACCAATGTGGTCACCAACAATCTTCGGAGTCGGAATCGACGGACCGTCTAGAAGCGGAGCATCGAGGTATTCGGTCTCTAGAATCTGGCGGAACTTTTCAGGGCCCCAGTCAGCCAGCAAGAACTTTAGACGTGCCTTATTACGCAGGCGTCTGAAACCGTAGTCGCGGAACAGAGCACAAACTCCGTACCAAACATCTGCAACTCGATCTGCCGGAACCCAGGCACCAAGACGCTCGGCCAAGCGAGGCGCGGTTGACAAGCCGCCACCAACCCAAAGGTCAAAACCAACACCGAATTCAGGGTGCTCAACGGCAACAAAAGCTAGGTCGTTAATTTCGTGAACAACATCTTGGCTTGGGTGACCGGTGATTGCTGACTTGAACTTGCGAGGCAGATTAGCCAACTCTGGGTCGCCAATGTACTTTTTGACGATGTCACGGATGATTGGGGTTGGGTCGATTAGCTCATCTGCAGAGATACCAGCGACCGGTGAACCAAGGATGATGCGTGGCACATCGCCACAGGCCTCGGTGGTCTCAAGACCTACAGCCTCAAGTCGCCTCCAGATCTCTGGAACATCTTCCACCTGAATCCAGTGCAACTGAAAGTTCTGGCGGTCGGTTACATCTGCGGTGTCGCGACCAAACTCTTTGCTGATTCCTGCGATTACGCGAAGCTGCTCGGTAGTTAGCTGGCCCGAGTCAATGCGCACGCGAAGCATGAAGTACTTGTCTTCAAGCTCGTGCGGTTCAAGAGTTGCGGTCTTTCCGCCATCAATGCCTGGCTTGCGCTGGGTGTAAAGACCCCACCAGCGAAAGCGACCGTGAAGGTCGGTGTCTTCGATTGAGTCAAAACCCTCTTTTGAATAGATGGTCTCAATGCGCTCACGAACCGAAAGACCGCCGTCGGCTGCCTTCCACTTTTCGTTGTCGTTCAACGGCTCTTTGCCGTCTACCTTCCACTGACCATTAGCTCGCCCTTCACGTGGCGGGCGAGCAGCAGCGTGAGTGCCACCGGCAGGTGTGTTTGCAGTCATCGAAGTGTCCTTTAGAAATGCGATTGCGAGGGCAGAAAATCCCCCGCGTCACATACAACTCTAGGTTGCGCTTTTGTCACAAATGAAACATTCTGTAATAACAAGTTCCGCGCCACAGAGCCGAAGTAGCCTCATTTCACGACTTAGGTTTCCTACCAAATCGGTAGACTTGGCGGAACACCTTTTAGTTATTGAGGAACCCATGGCAACCCTGATTGCGGCTTCGCACGGCACTGATAATTCATCAGGTGCTGCGGCAATTTCTGCCCTGGTTAAATCAGTGCAAAACACCTTAGATGTCGCCCTCGAGGGGCACCGAGTTTTCGAAGCTTTTGTCGATGTGCAACAACCTGATGTTTCTGCAGTTTTGGCCGAGGCAGGCAAAACTGAGCCGACCATTATTGTGCCGCTGCTGCTTGCTACCGGTTACCACGTGCGCCAAGACATCGCCGATGCAGCATTCGAAGCCGGCGAGCATGTTTCGATTACTCCAGCACTCGGGCCAGACGAACGCCTGGTCAAGGTTTTGGTTCGACGTCTCAGTGAGGCTGGCTATCAGCAGACAGACCTAGTTGTTTTGGCGGTTGCGGGTTCAAGTGATCAACGAGCGCAAGCAGAGAGCGCGCTCGTGCAACTGATGTTTGAAGAGGCTCTGGGGCAAAAAGTTGAATTGGCCTTTTTATCGGCAGCTGAACCAAAACTCAAAGACTTGATTCCTAAGCTGAAATTTCAAAACCCAAACAAACGGGTTGTTGTGGCAACTTACCTTTTGGCCGATGGTTACTTTGCCGGTCTGACCAAAAAGTTTGGGGCCCACCTGGTTGCCGAGCCCTTGCTTGTTGAAGGTCAAACCTCGCCGCAAGAGTTGGTCGATATTATTGTCGATCGTTTCAAAGCTGGTCTGGGTGGAAACACCACCGGCTGCCTAACCGGTTTGCGCGGCGAGCCATTTGCTGGCTGTGCAGCTGGTTGCAAAACCTCTTGCCGCGCCTAGGCGCTCAGGCCTGCTCCATAAGCAAAAGTCGGAGCCTCGGTGTCATAAGGCACATCAGACTTGCTAGCCAAAATCGCCTCGAGTGAAGATGGCAATTCAATCGGCAGGCGGCCCTTGGCTAGCTTTGGATTCTTCAGAACATCCATGAAGGCATTTGGGTTTGAACCAAAGTTTGCCGTAACCGCTGCCGCAGCCTCAGCAATCTCTGGGAACACCGCAGCGCGATCAAGATAAATGTCAAAAATGGTCGGAACCGTTTGGCAAATCTCGACAATTCGTGCAACTTCTTCTGCTGGGTAAGCAAGCGAGCCCGCATGAAAAATAGCTTCAAAACCACCAGGGCGCGGGTCAAAGTGTGCGTTCTTTCGAATGATGGCGAGGTCGGCCTCTTCTGGGCTGGCCACGATTTGACCAATTGCAGACGCCTTCTCGGCATCGAGACCCTCGACATATATTTTGAATCCGGCGGCAAGTGGCAATTGAGCGGCACCCTCGGTGGCCAGCTTCAGCAAAACATAACCAGCACGCTGGGCAGCCTCACCCGCAGCCATAAACTCAGGCTTTCCGACAATTGCATCGGCAGCGGCTTCATCAACAAATCGCTGTTCGTCGAATAGACCCAGGATGAATTTTTCGGCCAACAACTTAGCTGCTGAATAGTCAATCCGCTCTTCTGAGATTCGTCCCTCGCGAACCAATTCAACAATCAGTTCTGGGCAAGATTCGCCACCGAACTGGTCTGCGCCGGCATTGATCGCTTTTTCAACTCGTTCGCTACGCGAAAGGTGTTCAACTCCCCAAGCGCGAGCTGGCATATCTTGGCCAAGAATATTGGCGTCGCTGATCAAACCCCAGTCGGTGCAAATGATTCCTTCAAAGCCAAGTTCGCCCTTGAGCAAATCGGTCAGCACACCCTTGTTGAAACCAAAGCCAACCTCTTCATATTTGGTTCCGATTGGCTGACCGTAATAAGGCATCATCGCGCGGGTTCCGGCGGCGATTGCGTCTTTGAATGGCTCAACGTGGTAGTCAAAGTTGTTGCCCGGGTAGACCTGCTCTTTGCCATATTCAAAGTGCGGGTCTTCGCCATCAAGTTGCGGGCCACCGCCCGGAAAGTGCTTGGTCATGGTCGATACCGAAGTCTTGCCAAAAACCTTGCCCTGAAAACCGCGGATGTAGGCCGCACCCACTGCCCCTGACTGTTTGGCGTCTTCGCCAAAGGTCATTCCAGATCGAGCCCAACGCGGTTCGGTTGCGAGGTCAATCTGTGGGTGAAGCGATGCGTGAATTCCGACCGCGCGATATTCCTGACGTGCAATGTCACCAAACTGTTCGACCACTTCAAGATCGCCGATAGCGCTGAATGCCAAAGATTCAGGCCACTGCGAGAATGCTCCCGCGTTAAAAAGTGCGCCCTGGTTCTCTGCAAAGGCATGGCGAGGGTCGGTTGATATTGTCACCGGAAGACCAAGGCCAACCTCTGCCGCAATGGTCTGCAATTTGTTGTGCCAGAGAGCCATTTCGCTGCCCCGCTTTGGAACACCGTGAACGTTGAAGTGAGTGATGCGTTTTTCACGAATCAACTCTTCGGTGGCAGCACCCCAAGGAGTGCCGGCAGGCAACATCTCGCCGCCAGGCAGCATCGGTGCAATCTCGTGAAACATGAGGCCGGCTTTATCTTCAAGCGAAAGCCTCGGCAGCAGGTCTGCAACGCGCTCGGCAACTGTTAGCCTCGGGTCTTGAAATGGCAGTGCGTTCACGAAGACTCCTTTGTCAAAGCTGCTGAAAATTTAGCCGACGTTTACTTCGATGCTTGAAAAGATGTCGACAACAGAGGTGCCAACGTTAAGTTCAAACTTGCCGGCCTCATACTGCCAACCGTTTGACCAGTGAGCAAACTCGCGACCGCGAATCTTTACTTCGGCAAGAACGGTTTCACCAGCTTCAGCATTCACTTCGGCAAAGCCAACCAACCAGCGAACCGGTCGATCAACCGAGCTGTTATTGCGTGATGCATAAACCTGAACAACCTGCTTGCCCTTGCGAGCGCCGGTGTTGGTTACTGGAACAGAAAGCTTGAGGTCTGAACCGATGCCAATAGCCTTTGGTGAATTCACGTCGCCGAAGGTCCAGCTGGTGTAGCCAAGTCCGAAACCAAAGTTGTATGCCGGGGTGACATTGGCTTTCATCCATGCTCGATAACCGATGTGGATGCCCTCTTCGTAAACAACCTGGCCATCAACTGGGGTGCAGTTTGAAACCGGAAGGTCTGATTCAGCAATTGCCCAGGTGGTCGGGAGTCGGCCGCCAGGCTCTTCGGCACCGGTCAGCATCTCGACCAGCGCGTTGCCCATTTCTTGGCCAGCAAAGTAGGTGAGCAAAATTGCCTTCACGCGGTCTCGCCAAGGCAAAATCACCGGTGAGCCCGAGTTCACAATCACAACAACGTTCGGGTTCACTGCAAGAACTGCCTCAACGAGTTCGTCTTGACGACCTGGCAACCCTAGCGACTTGCGGTCGATGCCTTCAGATTCAACCGCCGAGTTTGTGCCAACCACAACGATCGCCAACTCGGCGTTCTTGGCATTCTCGACTGCCTCGGCAATCATGGCGTCACCGAGTGCCTTGTTTGGTTCGAATCCAAGGATGAACGCGAAGGCCGCGGTTTCAATTCCGGTGCGTCCAGCAAGGTCAATTTCGGCAACAATTCGAACGGTTTTGCCAGCCACCAGTTCAACCGGCTTGGTCACGAAAGGTGGGTCCATCAGGTCAGAGAATGGGTCTTCACTGGTTCGAGGAATCAACTGGTCAATTAGCACCGCGCCGTCAACTGTCACCTTGTTATAGCGAGTGTTAGCTACACCCATGAGTTCTGTTCGGGTTTCAGTTGGAGTGAAATCGGTGGTGAAGCGAAGCCCGTGCGCAGCTGCAATTGGTGAGCCTGAGCCCAACCACATCAGGTTGCTGCCACCTCGAGTTTCGGTGAAAATCGGCTGCCCGTCTTCACCCAATAGTTCAAGGTGTGCACCAGCTTCGCCGGTGATTGGGTTTCTAAGTTCGTCTTTAGGCAACTCTGCCAAACCGTGCTGAACCACTGCGCCAATTGAATAACTGAGCTTGTCGCCTAGCAGTTTCTTTAGGGCCTGTAGTGGTGTAACCACGGTCTTTGGCATAACGGTTGCTGAACCGCCACCCTGGGTTCGGGCAACCGAAGCGTTGTTGCCAATCAGGGCAACCTTGCCAAACTTGGTGAAGTCAATCGGCAAACTCTGCTCTTCGTTTCTAAGCAAGACCGAGGTCTGAACTGCGGCCTTGCGTGCGAAAGCTACATCTTGGTCAGAAATGTTATTGTGACGCGGCTTTGGCGCAGGGGTCGAGCCATCGGCACCAATAGCGCCAACTCGAATTGCCAAGAGAATCATTCGCTTAACCTTGCGGTCAATGGTTTCTTCAGCGATTTCGCCATTTCGAACAGCGTTGATTAGGTTCTGTGACCAAAATTCGGTTGGGCCAGGCATCTCTAGGTCTTGCTCATAGTTGGCAGAATCTAGGGTGCGAACTGCTGTCCAGTCGCTGATGACAACGCCGTCGAATCCCCATTCGCTTCTGAGTGGAGTTTGAAGCAGGTCGTTCTCGGTCATGGTCTTGCCGTTCACCGAGTTGTAGGCACTCATGATGGTCCACGCTTGGCCGTCGACAACGGCGTCTTCAAATGGACGAAGGTAAAGCTCGCGAAGGGTGCGCTCGTCAACAGTGACGTTTGCGGTGAAACGTTCGGTTTCAAAGTCGTTGGCCACATAGTGCTTTGGGCACGCGCCGATGCCGGTTGACTGAATGCCCTGTGTGAATGAGGTTGCTAGTGCACCGGTGAGCATTGCGTCTTCGCTCAGGCACTCAAAGTGTCGGCCACCAAGTGGTGATCGGTGCAAGTTGATGGTTGGGCCAAGCACAACATCAACACCCTTGCGGTGAGCCTCGCTACCCAAAGTGCGGCCATACTCGGCGGCAAGCGCCGGGCTCCAAGAAGAACCCAGTGCGGTGCCTGATGGAAGGTTTAGTGAGTTGTCGCGTTCATCCCAGAATTCGCCACGCACACCCGCTGGGCCATCAGAGAGCAGCATGTTGCGCAAACCAATTGATTCAAGCGGAACGGTGTTCCAAAAGTCACGACCGGTGAGAAGTGAAACCTTTTCTTCAAGGCTCAGCTTTGCGGTTAGTTCGTCGATGCGTGAAACAAGGTTTGTCATCTGGGGCACTCTTTCTTCGTTGAAACGCGAAAACAGAAAAAGTGTATACCGAAAACCTTTTATGTGAATGGTTTTATTGTGACGTTATAAAACTGTGAAATTACTTGTATTCTCCAACGAGGCGAACTGCGCCACCGTCGACACCCTTGGCACCCTGAACATAGGTTGAAAGATCAGTCGGGGCCGCTTCAATCTCACCGAGGTTCCAGGTGTGAACTCCCAACTGGGTTAGAGTCGCGGCCACTTCTTCAGCCTTATCTGCCTCAACCACAACTGCTTGACCCAAGCCAAGGTTCCAGGTGCCCTCAACAGATTCGAGCGAGAAGCCGCCCCAGCCAGCGAGAACTTGGAATACCTCTTGCGGGCTCCATGATGAACGGTGAACATCCAAGGCAACACCCTGCGGAAGAACGCGGGCAATGTTAGCTGCGATGCCACCGCCGGTGATGTGACTCATTGCGTGAACCGCTGAACCAAGCTCGCTCTCAAGCAAGCTGTTTAGAACACCGGTGTATAGCGCGGTTGGCTCAAGCAACTTCTCGCCAAGTGAGACGCCAGAGAACTCGGCAACCTGGTCGTTGTAGTCAAAACCTTTGTCACGAACAATTTTGCGAACCAGAGAATAGCCGTTTGAGTGCAGACCAGAAGATGACATACCCAAAACCACATCGCCAACGCGAACGTTTTGTGGGCCCAGCAATTTAGCAGCGTCAACCACGCCAACGGCAGCGCCGGCGACGTCATAGTCATCAACACCAAGCAGCCCAGGATGCTCTGCAGTTTCGCCGCCGACCAGGGCAACGCCAACCGATGCACAAGCTTCGGCGATGCCGCGAACAATGTCGGCAATGCGCTCTGGAACGACCTTGCCACAAGCGATGTAGTCAGTCATGAATAGGCTCTTTGCACCAACCACGACGATGTCGTCAACAACCATGCCAACTAGGTCTTGGCCAATGGTGTCGTGCTTGTCGATTGCCTGAGCAATGGCAACCTTGG
>CAZIFS010000011.1:0-26005 GCA_964539165.1 uncultured Rhodoluna sp.
CTTGGCGCCCGAGTGGGTCTTCTGCTTTGGCATTGCTATCTCCTGTTTCTACTCGGCAGCTTCTGCTGCCGATTCCTTTGGCTGTTCTGGGCTTTCCTGGTCTTTGGCTGCTGCCTTAGACAACTTGTCTGCCGCTTTTTTGGCTTCTGCTTTGGCATCTGCCTTGTTCTTTAGCGGACCGATGACCATAACCATGTTTCGTCCGTCGATCGAAGGATTCGATTCGACTGCACCCAACTCGGCTACTTCTTCGGCAAGCTTCTGAAGCAACTTGATACCCATTTCTGGGCGAGACTGTTCGCGACCGCGGAAAACCACGATCACCTTGACCTTGTCACCGGCCTTGAGGAAGCGCTCGATCTGGCCACGCTTTGTGCCATAGTCGTGAGCATCAATCTTTAGACCGAAACGAACGGTCTTGAGAATGGTGTTGACCTGGTTTTTACGTGCCTCGCGAACCTTCTGTGCAGCTTCGTATTTGAACTTGCCGAAGTCCATCAGTTTTGCAACTGGTGGCTTAGAAGTTGGGGCAACCTCGACTAGGTCAAGGTCCTGCTCCTGCGCCATGCGCAAGGCATCTTCAATTCGGACAACGCCAATCTGCTCACCTGCGGCGCCGACGAGGCGAACCTCTGGCACGCGGATGCGCTCGTTGATACGGGGATCGCTGATAAGTTGCTCCTCTAAACGTGACATGAATGGCCACGCTTGCGGCAAATGCCGATGAGCGTACAGAAACGAAAGTTTCATAAGCTTTACCCGGCAACCTATAAGAGTCGGTAGACGCGGGTGGGAAATGAATCCACTTCTGACCGAGGATAAACCTCGGAGCCATGGGTTAGCCTAGCAGAAAGAACACAAAAGGAGAAGTGCCGTGGCGGAATTTAAAGACGTGGCCGATCAGGTACGCGATATTGCTGAAGTTCCAGCGGTTGAAGTAATCACCACCACGGCTATTCACTTGATGAGTGCGGCTGCTGTTCAGTGCGGACTAAGCGAAGACGGCGCCAAGGGTGACCTAGACGAAGCCAGAAAGCTAATCAATGCCCTTGCTGGTTTAGTCACCGCATCAGCAGCAGAAATCGGCGATCACCATGCTCGACCATTGCGTGACGGCTTGCGTTCACTGCAGTTGGCCTTCCGCGAAGCTTCAGCCATCAAAGATGCACCCGGAGCTGGCCCTGGCGAGAAATACACCGGCCCGGTGAACTAATTTTCGACGATGAAAAAGTGCCCTCAGAGTTATCTGAGGGCACTTTTTGCGTTGCGAATTATCGAGCGGCTTGAATTTCAACTTTCATAGAATCAACCAAACTAGCCAACATAGGAATTTTGGCCCAATCAGATAGCAGACGATTGACTGATTCCCCCAGCTCTGACTTGGCTAATCCCGGTTTCATCTCAAGGTCAATAATCAACTCTGGGCCTTTTAGTCGAGAGAGTAAGTCTCCTGACCTCAGACTGAGACCCTTGATGTTTGGGTTGCCATGGAGGCTTGTCGTTAGAGCCTTGAAGAGATCACGGTTCAGGTGAGGTGGTGTCCATCCGAGCTGTTTTGCCATAGCTTCAATTGCTGGGCGACGGAGCACGAACTCAGTTGGGCTACCCGGGTCAAGAACAATGCGCTTGGTGTCTTCGCTTGCTGCGGCGAGCGCAGCCCTAACTGCGTCGGTCGGAACCGGTCGTGCAGTGGAATTCCAAAGCGACATGGCTTGTACCGATGAGAATACGGGCAGGCCAGTTTCACCATCCGGGGTTTTTACTGTCACGATCGAAAGATCGGCGCTTTTGTCAACGGTTTGGCCGTGGGCTCCCTCGCCCGACTCCCCCAGATTGGCAAGGAGCGGAATCAATAGCCGGGATTTTGAAAGTTCGGCAAATACCTTGCTCGCATCGCCTGACATTTGAAAATCGGCGATTGCCTCGATTAGTTGGGGCCTGGCACTGCCATCGTCACTGGCAAATGGATTGCTCTCGAAGGCCCTACCCTCCCACGGCACGCCAGCAGAATCGGCAAAGCGATCCTTGTTGATGTGTTCGTGGTCGTGACTGTGCATTTAGGCGTTAGCGATCGCTAGGGCTTCTTCAAGAGTGAACTTGTTCGCGTAAAGAGACTTGCCCAAAATTGCGCCTTCAAGGCCCTCGCTAACAAGTGCGCGAAGATCGGTGATGTCTTGAAGCGAGCTGATGCCGCCCGAAGCTACCACTGGCTTGCTGGTGCGCTTCATAACTTCACGAAGGAGTTCGATGTTAGGGCCGCGCAGGGTTCCATCCTTGGTCACATCGGTGACTACGTATCGAGCACAGCCCGCACCCTCTAGACGCGCAAGAACCTCCCAAAGGTCACCACCCTCGCGAGTCCAGCCACGGGCAGCAAGAGTCGTGCCACGCACATCTAGGCCAACGGCAATGGCATCACCGAATTTTGCGATTACCTTTTCGGTCCACTCAGGGTTTTCAAGCGCTGCGGTACCGAGGTTTACTCGGGTTGCTCCAGCTTCGAGCGCTGCCTCAAGTGAAGCATCGTCACGAATACCGCCAGACAACTCAATCTTCACTGAAGTTGCTGAGTCAACCACCTCACGGATGATTGCGCGGTTGTCGCCACGTCCAAACGCTGCGTCTAGGTCAACCAGGTGAATCCACTCGGCACCAGCGTTGATCCAAGTTTGAGCAGCTTCAAGTGGGCTGCCGTAGTCAGTCTCAGAACCAGCTTCACCCTGGGTTAGACGCACGGCTTTTCCGTCGGCAACGTCAACTGCTGGCAAAAGTTCTAGGTAGTTAGACATGTGATTCTCTTTTCTTTGCGAATACCGCGGATGTTTAAAAAGTGCCTAGCCAGTTGCTGAGCAGCTTGATTCCGGCCTGACCAGATTTTTCTGGGTGAAATTGTGTTGCCGACAGTGGTCCGTTTTCGACTGCAGCGACAAAACGGCTGGTGTATTCAGCCCAAGTTACCTGAGGGTGGGTAAGCGGGCCCTGTTCGTCCATTTTCCAGTCGAGCACGCCATAAGAGTGAACGAAATAGAAACGCTCATCCTGAATTCCCTGAAAAAGCTTGGTGGCAGCTGGCGGCTGCACGGTGTTCCAGCCCATGTGTGGCAGAACGGGCGCTTGAAGTTTCTCAACAGCGCCTGGCCACTGTCCCAAACCCTCAGTGTCAATGCCGTGCTCGACACCATGCTCAAACATGACTTGCAAACCAACGCAAATGCCGAGTACTGGCTTGCCAGCAACCAAACGACGATCGATCAGCTCAGAACCCTTGACAGCGTTTAGCTGCTCCATGACCGCGGTGAACGCCCCGACTCCGGGCACGACAAGACCATCGGCAGCCAAAACTGAATCGCGGTCGCGGGTGAGCTCAACGCGTGCCCCGGCTACTTCAAGAGCCTGTGCAACCGAGTGAACATTTCCGCTGCCATAGTCAAGAACGACTACGCGTGGTGAACTCACAAAGCACCCTTGGTAGAAGGAATGCCCTCCACGCGTGCATCAAATTCAACAGCTTTGCGGAACGCGCGAGCAAATGCCTTGAACTCAGCCTCGGCGATGTGGTGCGGGTCACGGCCATCCAAGACGGTGACGTGAACAGTAATACCAGCGTTCAATGAAATAGCTTCAAATACGTGACGAATCATCGAACCGGTGAAGTGCCCACCAATCAAGTGAAATTCGAACCCAGCAGGCTCGCCAGTGTGCACCAGGTATGGGCGGCCAGAAACATCGACAACAGCACGAGCAAGTGCATCATCAAGTGGAACCGTCGCATCGCCATAACGACCGATTTTTGATTTGTCGCCAAGAGCCTGACGAATAGCCTGACCCAAAACAATTGCGGTGTCTTCGACGGTGTGGTGTACATCGATGTGAGTGTCACCTGAAGCTTTGACTACTAGGTCAACGAGCGAGTGCTTGGCAAAGGCGTTCAACAAGTGGTCAAAAAATGGCACGGATGTTGAAACATCGGCGCGACCAGTTCCATCTAAATTGATGCTCAGGTCAATCGAAGACTCTGAGGTGCGACGCTGCAAGCTTGCAGAACGGCTCATTGGGTACCTTTCGGTGTAGAAATTCTCTAGGGATAAGTCTAGCGAAGGCTAGTTTGCAAGCACTTCTCTGAGCGCTGACAAAAAGGCTGTGGTCTCGGCTTCTGTTCCGGCACTTACTCGAAGAGTGCCGGGTATACCGACATTGCGAATGAGCACGCCGCGTTCGAGCAATTTTTCGAAGATCGATTGAGAGTCAGAAACGCCGCCGAACAGCACAAAGTTGGCGTCAGATCTAAATGGGTCTAGGCCAAGTTCTTTTAGTTCGACCACTATGCGATCGCGCTGGTAGCAAATGTCACCAACGGTTGCCAACATAGTCGCTGAGTGCGCGAGAGCAGCTTCGGCAGCTACCTGCGTGAAAGCGCTCAAGTGATAAGGGAGACGAACAAGTCTCAGTGCGTCGACTACGGCAGAATCTGCCGCAAGGTAACCAACTCGAGCACCAGCAAAAGCAAAAGCCTTTGACATCGTTCGACTAATCAATAGGCGTTCGCGACCTTCAAGGATTGAGATTGCACTAATCGCAGTGCTGCCACCGAATTCGGCGTAAGCCTCATCAACCACAACTATTCCGCCGGTTGCCTCAGTTACGGCATCGTATGCAGCCTCAATACAGGCCAGATCAAGCGGGGTGCCCGTTGGATTATTCGGTGAGCAGAGCATCACAATGTTGGGCTTGTTCTCGAGAATTGCCGAACGCACATATTCGGGAGTCAGTTCGTAACGTGCTTCACGTGGGAAATCGGTGTATTCGGTTCCGGTGCCCTGCGCAATTAGCGCATACATCGAATAGGTAGGACCGAAACCCAGCGAGCGCCGGCCCGGCCCACCAAAGGCTTGAAAAATATGCTGGAGGACTTCGTTGGAGCCGTTAGCGGCCCAAATCTGCTCAGGTGTCAACCCAAAACCAAGGTAACTAGCGAGGGCCTGTCGAAGATCCATGAATTCGCGGTCGGGGTAGCGGTTGATGTCTAAAACCGCACCTGCGAGGCGCTCAATAATTTCTACCGCAACCTCTTCTGGAATGCGGTGCGTGTTTTCATTTACGTTCAGAGCAACTGGTACATGTAGTTGGGGCGCACCATAGGGTGTGCGACCTCTAAGGTCTGAGCGTAGGGGTAGGTCTTCAAGTCTGGCCACCCCTCTAGATTACCCGTTTGCTGCTAGTTGGCAGGTAGGGCGATGCGCTGGCCTGGGGCCAATTCAGCTGTGGTTAGGCCATTTAGGTCGATTACTTCGGCGATCCAGTCGCGTGGGTCTTGTTCCGGTGCGTTTAGTGCCGCGAGGCTCCACAGAGTTTGCCCTGCTGAAACGGTGACGTAATTGAACTCAACGCTGCTGGTCGAACCGGTAGCGGTAGCACTGCCAGCGCCAAGCCCAGTAACTGCAGACAGGCCAGCAGCGGTGGCAACCGCCAAGACAAGAACGGTGCGCAAAAACCGGCGCCCCTGAGCCGAAACAGCTGGGACATTCTGCACGCGAGTGGTTGGTCGGGTGAAGCGGGTGGTTGGTGTGTAGGTAGACATCTGAGACACCTTTCATGACTGGGTTCAACTTGCCATTCGACAAATTGATTTTGAAACTATGCGAATCTTTGTTTCGAACAGTTGTTCGTTATTTAATAAGAATACGACCACAGGCCGACATTTTGTCAAGATATTTTCTCGATTATTCGAAAATGTGTTTGATTTACCCTCGAAAAGCGAATACAGTTTCGATAGTTACCCAATTTAAACTTGGGCCACCGACATTAAAGGAGAGCCGGCGATGGAAGAAAAGCGTCAGACGCGTCGAGCATCAAGCCTCAGCCCAATGCAAGAGAAAATCTTGCAGGCGATTCAACGCTCGAAGGCCGATCGCGGCTATGTTCCGAGCATGCGCGAAATTGGCGAAGAGGTTGGTCTTTCATCACCTGCGAGTGTCAGCCACCAGCTAACCCAGCTCGAACTCGCAGGCTACATCAGCAGAGACCCTAAACGCCCGCGCACCATCGACGTGCTCATTGAGCTTCCGGGCTGGGAGTCGCAGGATGGCGAAGTTGCCGAGAACGCCACTCCGATCGGAGACGCGGTCATGATTCCTCTAGTCGGGCAAATTGCAGCGGGTACTGCAATCACAGCTGAACAAAACATCGAGGAGTTCTTTCCTATCCCCCGTCAACTTGTTGGTAAAGGTGACCTGTTCCTGCTAAAGGTTAAGGGCGAATCAATGATTGATGCAGCCATTTGCGATGGCGACTGGGTAGTTGTGCGTCAACAACAAACCGCTGAAAACGGTGACATCGTGGCAGCACTGCTAGAAGATGAAGCCACTGTAAAAACCTTCAAGCAGCAAGATGGCCACACTTGGTTGTTGCCGAGAAACTCATCTTTCGCGCCGATCCCAGGTGACCACGCGGTAATTATGGGCAAGGTAGTTGCAGTTATGCGCTCGGTCTAAGACCTTCTAAATAACCAAACGGTATTCGGCAAGCTCGGCTGCCGTTTCTGGTTTAACCATCGCCCGAACAAAAGTTCCGGTCTCGCGATAATCAAGAACCAAAATTCGGCTATTCAAGTGCAGTTTAGATACCAGATCGCCACGGTCATAAGGAATTAGCACTGCCACTTCGATATCAGGTTCAGGAATCAAATCAGCAATGATCTGCATCAGGTTGTCGATTCCTTCGCCAGTGCGAGCCGAGACTGATACTGAGATTGGTTCCATACTGCGCAGCGCCATCCTGGTGGTTTCATCAACCAGGTCAATCTTGTTGAACACGATTAGCTCAGGAATAGCGCGCGCTCCAACTTCGCCGATTACATTTCGCACCGTCGAGATTTGACCGGCTGGGTCGGGGTGCGATGCGTCGACAATATGGACGATGAGATCGCTGTCGGCAATTTCTTCAAGAGTCGATCTAAACGCCTCAACTAGCTGGTGAGGCAGAGCACGAACAAACCCAACGGTGTCAGCGAGCGTATAGTCACGACCATCCGGGGTTTTGGCCTTTCGCACAGTAGGGTCGAGGGTTGCAAATAGTGCGTTTTGCACCAAAACCCCAGCCTGTGTCATGCGGTTTAGCAATGAAGACTTACCCGCGTTGGTGTAGCCAGCAATTGCAACCGCAGGTACTTCATTCTTTAGACGATTTGCACGCTTGGTTTCACGGGCCGGCTTCATAGCGATAATTTGTTTGCGAAGCTTAGCCATGCGGGTATTAATGCGACGACGGTCGAGTTCGATCTTGGTTTCACCAGGGCCTCGTGAACCCATACCGACACCACCAGCAGCCTGACCACCAGCCTGACGAGACATCGATTCGCCCCAGCCTCGAAGGCGTGGCAATAGGTATTCCAACTGCGCTAACTCAACCTGGGCCTTACCCTCGCGACTTTTTGCATGCTGGGCGAAAATATCTAGGATGACCGCAGTTCGGTCAATAACTTTGGCGTTAACTACATCTTCGAGCGCGCGACGCTGGCTAGGAGCAAGCTCGGTATCGGCAATAACAGTATCGGCGCCGGCCGCAGCTACGAGTGCCTTTAGTTCTTGAGCTTTACCCTTACCGAGATAGGTAGCAGGGTCAGGGTGAGCGCGACGTTGCAGGAGTCCGTCAAGCACTGTTGCGCCTGCCGTTTCTGCCAACGCAGCGAGTTCACGAAGTGAGTTTTCTGCCTCCTGAAGAGTGTTCTCACCCCACAGCCCAATGAGAATGACTTTCTCAAGGCGAAGTTGACGATATTCAACATCGGTGATGTCTTCTAACTCGGTTGAAAGCCCAGCCACTCGGCGAAGCGAAGATCGGTCTTCGCGATCCAACTGATCTCCGTCAAAAGCGTTGTAACCATAAGAATCAGCACCCAACGCCTCAGCACGGGCATCACGCCGAAGAATGCGACTCACAACCTCATCGCCACGTGAAGTGCCATGAGTAAAGGTTGGTTGCTCCTCAGCCTCGTTTAGCTCTTCATCCATGCAACTAACACTAGTTTGCCTATCTGTATTAGTGTTTCGACTATGTCGTCAGAACACTATTTTTCTGAGACCCCAGGCAGCACCTTCAAACCAAAGAACATCCAAGTTGAAATCAACGGAAGCCTAGTTAGCGTAACTACCTCCGGAGGCATCTTCAGCCCAGACCACATTGATCAGGGCACCGGCATTTTGCTCAATCACTTGGATGAAGCTCCGCCGAGCGGAAACATTATTGATATTGGTTGCGGTTGGGGTCCCATTGCCCTCGCCCTTGCTTCACACTCACCCAAGGCCACCATTTGGGCTATTGATGTTAATGAACGGTCACTGGAACTTACAGCGGCAAATGCTGCGAAATTGGGACTGACCAACATCAAAACCTGCAAGCCCGAGGATGTACCCGACGACCTGGTTTTTTCGGGCATTTGGTCGAATCCGCCAATCAGAGTTGGCAAAGAGGTTTTGCACGAAATCTTGTTGAAGTGGCTACCAAGACTTGCCGATGGGGCTGAGGGCTATTTGGTTGTGCAAAAGAATTTGGGCGCAGACTCTTTGCACCGATGGTTAGAAGATTCTCTGCCGAAGGACTTCTCGACCATCCGAGTTGAAACGGCAAAATCTTTCAGAATTCTGCGCGTTAAGAACCGCGGTTAGTTAGAGCTGGTCGAGATCAATCCGACCGTCGAATACCAAATCGGCAGCACCACTCAGACCAACGTGCTCGCCATTCTCGGTTGCAAACATTCGCACTCCGAGAGTGCCTCCAGGAACCTTCACAGCCCACTGATTAGGAGCACCAGCGCCCGCCCAATTTCTCGTGGCAAGAGCAGCGGCCACAATGCCGGTGCCGCAAGAAAGCGTCTCTCCAACTCCACGTTCGAACACGCGCATCGAGATTGTTCCTACACCGTCTTTGATCATCGGGTCAGCAGGAACGACGAATTCAATGTTGGTGCCATTTTCGGGCCTTGGTTCAACCACCGGCATTTTGGTCAGGTCAAGTTCAGTTAATTCTTCGAGTGATGCCAGAGCAACAACTGTGTGAGGATTACCCAAATTGATGCATTGTCCCGGTCTCGCAACATCAAGATTTGAGGCTTTTACGAGTGCCTCGTCTTCGAGTTTCCAACGCCCCATGTCCACCGCGAAACCAGCTAGATTTCTCTGCAAGTCTTTGACCCCGGCTCGAGTTCCGATTGACAGTGTTTCACCATCGCCCAACTCAACTAAACCCTTTTCGGTGAGGTATCGAGCAAAAACTCGAGTGCCGTTTCCGCACATCTCTGCTGTGCTGCCATCGCTGTTGTAATAGTCCATGAACCAGGTGGCTTGAGGCTCTTCGAGAAGCGAAGCCGCACCCTCGGGCAAGTTTGCAGATTTAATTACACGGATGAAGCCATCCGCTCCAACACCAAAATGGCGATCGCAGATTTTAGAAATCTGACTAGCGGTAAATTCCAGTTCTCCGTCGGCATCGAGAACCAACACGAAATCATTGCCGGTTCCGTGACCTTTGGTGAAAGAAATGAAGTTTGCCATGCAATAAGCCTAAAGGCTAGTTTTCGAAGGCGAATCGGTAGCTAGCCATTGGTCGACGAGATCAAAAGCTTCGCTCTTATAGTTGGCATCTTGGTAATCCAGCCAGTGAATGCGTTTATCTCTGCGGAACCACGACATTTGTCGCCTGGCATATTTTTGGGTAAGCCTGACTGTGTCGTCGATGGCCTCACGCTCGGTAATTAAGCCGTCGAGCTGAGAGAGTGCTTGGGCATAGCCAATCGCTCGAGACGAGGTTTTACCTACTCTGATGCCCGATGGTTCAAGACCCCGCACTTCTTGTAGCAACCCAGACTGCCACATGTTTATGACACGAAGTCGCAAGCGTTCGCGCAAGTCTTCGCGCTCGCCATTTATGCCAATCTCGAGCACCGGCTGCCAATCTTCGGGAACATCTGGCAAGGCTGCAGCGAACGGCTCACCCGTAAGACTGATGATTTCGATGGCACGAACGGTTCGGCGACCATTCTCGGGAATAATTCTGCTTGCAGCAATCGGATCAAGCGCCTGCAGTCGGCGATGCATCTCATGCGGACCAAGTTCAGCGAGATCATTTTCGAGCTTGGCACGCAGCTCGGCATCTCTTGCCGGAAATTCAAATCGATTGAGCACAGCGGCAACATAAAGCATTGAGCCGCCCACCAGAATCGGCACCACTCCCCGCGCTTGAATGCCTTCGATTAGCGGGCGAGCGACATCTTGAAACTCGGCCGCTGTAGATTCATCGGTTATTTCAAGCCAATCTAAAAGGTGGTGCTTGATTCCTCGGCGCTCGTCAAGACTTAGTTTGGCGGTGCCAATATCCATGCCCTTATAAAACTGCATCGAATCGCAGTTTATGATTTCGGCTTTATCGCCACCCGCGATTATGTGCTCGGCGATGCTGATTGCTAAATCAGACTTGCCCGAACCGGTGGGCCCAACGACTGCGATAAGTCGATTTGCCATTAGTTCTTGCGAATGGTTGGCAGACCAAGAGACACGGATGATCTGCCAGCGGTGCTTGGCTCTTGTGGAATACCGCAACTGGCCGCCTCGGCGCGGTCCCAGGCATCACCGGCAATCGTACGTCGAACTGAATAAACGCTTAGGTCATCAGCCAGCAGGTGATAAGGCGCAGCCTCGGTGACTCTCGCGGTAACAATGTCGCCGGGGCGTGGACGCTCGGCCCCAACTGGCACTTCAAAGTGAATTAGGCGGTTGTCTTCAGCACGGCCAGACATGCGGTTGGTTGCATCGTCTTTGCGGCCCTCGTTGTTAGCCACCAGAACGCTAACAACCGAGCCGATTACTGCCTGGTTTTCTTTCCAAGCGACATCGTTGACCAATGCCATCAAGCGCTCATAGCGCTCTTGAACTACCTCTTTTGGCAATTGGTTAGGAAGATCTGCAGCTGGAGTACCTGGACGTTTTGAGTATTGGAAGGTGAAAGCAACTGCAAAACGCGCTTCTTCAACAACACGCATGGTCTCAAGGAAGTCTTCTTCAGTCTCACCCGGAAAACCAACAATGATGTCAGTGCTAATCGCCGCATCTGGCATGGCCTTACGAACTCGGTCTATGATTCCAAGGAACTTTTCACTGCGGTAACTACGACGCATGTCTTTGAGAACTTTGTCACTGCCAGATTGCAGCGGCATGTGAAGTTGTGGCACTACGTTGTGTGTTTCAGCCATGGCCTCAATCACGTCATCGGTAAAAGCGGCTGGGTGGGGGCTCGTGAAGCGAACACGTTCAAGCCCCTCGATTTCACCGCAGGCCCTCAAAAGCTTGGCGAATGCTCCCTTGTCGCCAAATTCGACACCGTAGGTGTTGACGTTCTGCCCAAGCAAGGTGACTTCGATTACACCATCAGCAACCAATGCCTTGATCTCAGCCAAGATTTCACCGGGACGGCGATCTTTTTCTTTACCCCTCAGGCTTGGCACGATACAAAAAGTGCAGGTGTTGTTACAACCAACTGAAATCGAAACCCAACCTGCATAGGTAGAGTCACGCTTAGTCGGCAAATCACTGGGAAAAGTCTCGAGGCTCTCAAGAATTTCAACCTGAGCCTCTTGGTTATGGCGGGCTCGTTCAAGCAGAGCAGGTAGCGAACCGATGTTGTGAGTTCCAAAAACCACATCAACCCATGGAGCTTTTTTGATGATGATGTCGCGATCTTTTTGTGCGAGGCAACCGCCCACCGCGATCTGCATGCCCGGAGTCTCACGCTTTTTCTCGCCAAGCATTCCCAGGTTGCCATAAAGCTTGTTGTCTGCGTTTTCACGCACTGCACAGGTGTTGAAAACTACAACGTCGCTTTCGCCCGGCACGCCCTGCACATAACCTGCGTCTTCAAGAAGGCCGGTAAGACGTTCAGAGTCGTGAACGTTCATTTGGCAACCGTAGGTGCGAACCTCGTAGCTGCGGGCGATGGTGTTTGTCATTAGATGACTATTTTAGCGTTTGCTCGTCAGCGAACCTGATTGCCGCAAAGGTCACAGCCGATGAATAACCCTTTCGTTGAAGATATCCTGCAAGTCTGCGCTCGCGGACAACCCTCTCTAGGTTGGCCATCTGTCCAAACCTACGAACGGCCAACAGCTTTGCAGATTCCAAATCATCTTTAGCGTTAATACCTTCGGTTGCCGACTCGATTAGTGGTTGCGGAATACCTTTTTCGGCTAATTCGCGCTTGATTGCAGTCTTAGCCAAACCCTTGAAATTTCGCCGACTAGAAACGATGGTCTCGGCAAATTGTTGGTCGTCAATCAGCCCGACTTCAGTGAAGCGCTCCAACACGCGCTCGGCTATTTCAGAATCGATTTCACGCTTTTCGAGTATCAATCGCAGTTGATGAGTGCTTTTAGCGCTTCGACTAAGTTGATACAGCAAGACATTTCTTGCACGCTGCTCTTGACGTTCAGGGCTCAAAACACGTTTCTCGGCAGGTTCTTTCGAACGTGAAAAAGACCGACCATCTGACTCAAAATCTGAGTCAGATTCGTCGTAGGGTTTACGACGTGGTCGGCCTTTTGCAAATGCCATTATTAGCCCGCGTTAGCAGCCTTTGGTTCTGCTGCCAACTTTGAATCAGCCACCGCTGCCTTCTCATCTGCAGGAAGATCGGCTACCACGCGCGGCACACCGATGCCCAGCTTGGTCTTGATTTTCTTTTCGATCTCATCGGCAGTCTTCGGGTTTTCGATCAGGAACTTGCGAGCATTTTCTTTACCCTGGCCAAGCTGTTCACCTTCGTAGGTGTACCAAGCACCTGACTTCTTGACGATCTCTTTCTCGACACCGAAGTCAATCAAGCTACCCTCTCGCGAAATACCTACGCCATAAATAATGTCAAATTCAGCTTGCTTGAACGGTGCGGCCATTTTGTTCTTGACGACCTTCACGCGGGTGCGGTTACCCACTGCGTCGGTTCCATCTTTTAGGGTTTCGATTCTGCGAATGTCTAGACGAACAGAAGCGTAGAACTTCAGTGCCTTACCACCAGCGGTGGTCTCTGGGCTTCCGAAGAAGACACCAATCTTCTCGCGAAGCTGGTTGATGAAAATCATGGTGGTTCCGGTGGTGTTTAGTGCACCGGTGAGTTTGCGAAGAGCCTGCGACATTAGTCGAGCTTGTAGACCGACGTGTGAATCGCCCATCTCGCCTTCGATTTCTGCCCGAGGTACCAATGCGGCAACTGAGTCAATCACGATGATGTCGATTGATCCTGAGCGAATTAGCATGTCGGCGATTTCTAGAGCCTGCTCACCGGTATCTGGTTGGCTAACTAGCAGCGCGTCAGTGTCTACACCAAGTGCCTTGGCATATTCTGGGTCAAGTGCGTGCTCAGCATCGATGAAAGCTGCGATGCCGCCGTTGCGCTGTGCATTAGCAATTGCGTGTAGAGCAACAGTGGTTTTACCTGAAGACTCTGGGCCATAGATCTCTACGATTCGACCCTTAGGTAGGCCTCCAGTGCCTAACGCAACGTCTAGAGCAATTGAACCGGTTGGGATTACTTCAACCGGGGCACGCTCGTCTGAACCAAGGCGCATGACCGAGCCCTTGCCGAACTGTCGGTCAATCTGCGCCAAAGCTGTGTCTAGAGCCTTCTCGCGTTCTGCTGGTGATGCCATTTCGATCCTCTTGCTTCTGGCGATAACCGCCCTAGCTGACTATTTCAGAATTTCTTCTTGAAACTGACTTTATGCATTGGTACTGACATTGATTTAGTTTCAACATTTTTGTTGAAAACTTCTTCAAAAACCTGTTGTTTATAACTTACCATTATTCGAACAAGATTTCGATAGTTAATTGTCACGGCGTGTCTTTTTTTCGTTGATTTGTTCAAAAGGCTTTTTCTTATCCTTATGCACACCGTGCCAACGGCTCTTTGGCACTCCCAAAGACTTGCATAGCGCGAGCCAAACATCCTTGGGGTCTGTGCCCTGCCTGATTGCCAGGTTGGCGGTTTGGTCGGCAAGTTCACTGAGCACCAAGTCTTCAAGTAAAACCGCTGCGTAGGCTTCGCCAAACTCATCAGCCATAAGCCCTTTAAATTCACTCAGTCGCACACTAAGACCCTATCTAGGTAAAAAGAAAACCCCGAACACTCGCTCGGGGTTTTCTTGAAAAATCTATTTATCGAGTACCGACCAGGTCTGCATCGAAGTTAGCCACCAATTCAGCTGGCACGGTGTCAGGAATAACCACACCTTCAAGAAGCGCAAGGCGATCGCTGACTTCGCGCATAATCACCGAGATTGGAACTTCAAGTGCATCTGCTACTGAAGCGAGGATTTCTGAAG
This sequence comes from uncultured Rhodoluna sp., assembly GCA_964539165.1. Classification (GTDB taxonomy): domain Bacteria; phylum Actinomycetota; class Actinomycetes; order Actinomycetales; family Microbacteriaceae; genus Rhodoluna. The sequence continues at coordinate 14,360 of CAZIFS010000011.1, forward strand.
AAGCCTCTTTTTGACCGCGTTCAACTTCGCTTAGGTAACCAAGAGCTACTGAAGCACGGCTGGCAATCTGACGGAGTGTGCGGCCCTTTTTTTGACGGAAGTCACGAAGGACGTCACCAATTTCTTGACGAACTAGAACCATGTTTGGCCTCCTTTTCTGCAGTAGAAATAACCTACCCGCTACCTAAGACAAATCCTAAACAGAACTGCTGAGATTTGCCTGAGAGTCGCTTTGTTTCGGTTGGTTTCCTCAGACTAAACACAGAGCGGCGCAATTTTGTTCCTAAAGCTTAGAAACCAAATCATTCAAATGCTGTATTGCTGTATCAACGGTAAGCGCCCGTATCTCATTCCTGGTGCCGATGAAAAAGTGCGCAAACACAGTCTCTAGTTCGCCGGGCCCCGCCAATCCGATGAAAACAGTTCCAACGGCCTTGCCATCTTGAAGGTCGGGTCCAGCAACACCCGTGGTGGAACATGCAATTACTTTCGAAATTTCAAGCCCGCAGGCCTTAGCCAAATTAGATTGAGCTCCGCGAGCCATCTCAAGTGCCACCAGCTCACTTACGGCTCCCTCAACCTCAAGCGTTGCAGGTGAAACACCCAGCCAGGCAGATTTGACTTCAGAAGCGTAGGCAACCGCTGAGCCCAGCAAAACCGATGATGCACCCGGAACGTCAACTATCTTTGCCGAAAGCGCTCCACCGGTTAGTGACTCCCCCAAGGCCAAATACAAGCCGCGATTGCGAAGCGCATCAACAAGGTTTGAAGCAGACATTAGTCGCGAGCTTTGGCAGCGGCTACAAGGTACTGAATGCCGGTGTGAATGGTCAAGTACAGGGCCGTGAAAATAATCAAGCTTTCAAGGATTCCAAACCATGGCCCCAACCACTCGGTAAGTGGCGAAATAACCATTCCGACCATGACACCCTGAAAGGTGGTCTTCCATTTTCCGCCGGCCGAAGCAGCAACCACGCGCTTTTTGATAACCACCATTCGATAGGCAGTGATTCCAAGCTCGCGGATCAAAACAAGAACGGTGAAGGTCCACTGAACCTCACCGAGAATCGAAAGAGCGACTAGCGCTCCACCAAGCAAGGCTTTATCGGCGATTGGATCAAGGAGTTTGCCAAGGTTGGTAACCAAGCCACGTTTGCGAGCAATCGCCCCATCAATGCCGTCGCTGGCCATGATCACAATAAAAATGATTACCGAAAGCCAACGCCAACCTGATGACTTATCGCCAATGGCAAATAGTGACCAGAGCAAAAACGGCACGGCAAGGATGCGGGCCATCGTGATTACGTTGGGCAGGTTAAAAATGCTTTTAGCGGTTTTTTCAATCATTAGTTGCGCCCTGTCAGTTGCCAAGCATCTTCATCGCCGTCGTCTTCATCACCAGTAATGATTGAGCGGTCAATGTTGGCGCGAGGGATAAAATCGTCGAAGTTTCCGGCTGCTAAGGCGCTGGCGGGTTCTGCCGGTAAATCAATCACAGCGGCCGCGTGTGCCACCGCTGGAGTTGCGCTTGCACCAGGCTCACCGCGAAGCTGAGCCAAGACACTTGGTAGGTCTTCTGGCTTCACCAATACATCGCGGGCCTTTGAACCCTCGCTCGGTCCAACAATTTGACGGGATTCGAGCAGATCCATCAAACGGCCAGCCTTGGCAAAGCCAACGCGAAGTTTACGTTGCAGCATTGAGGTCGAACCAAATTGCGAATTGATGATGAGTTCGGCCGCCTGCAACAAGACCTCAAGGTCGTCACCAATGTCTGCATCGACAATCTTTGTTACGGCAACTTCTTCAACATCCGTGCGGTATTCAGGTTGCATCTGGGCTTTGACGTGCTCAACAATTTTGTCGAGCTCGCTTTCTGCCAGCCAGGCCCCCTGAACACGAATTGGCTTATTGGTACCCATCGGAGAGAAGAGCGCGTCACCCTGACCGATGAGCTTCTCAGCGCCAGGCTGGTCAAGAATCACGCGGGAGTCAGTAAGCGATGTCACAGAGAATGCCAGGCGGCTTGGGACGTTGGCCTTAATCAGACCAGTAACTACGTCGACCGATGGGCGCTGAGTGGCCAAGACCAGGTGGATTCCCGAGGCGCGAGCCAGCTGAGTAATTCGAACAATTGAGTCTTCAACGTCTCGCGGAGCGACGATCATCAAGTCGGCGAGCTCATCAACAACCACGAGCAGATATGGGTATGGCTGAAGCACGCGTTTGCTGTTTTCAGGAACCTTGACTTCACCGGCGACAACAGCACGGTTGAAGTCATCAATGTGCTTGAAACCAAAGCTGGCTAGGTCGTCGTAGCGCATGTCCATTTCTTTAACGACCCACTGCAGCGCCTCAGCCGCTTTTTTAGCATTGGTGATGATTGGCGTAATTAAGTGAGGAACACCTTGATAAGCAGTCAACTCAACTCGCTTTGGGTCGATCAGAACCATTCGAACCTCGGCTGGTTTGGCTCTCATCAATATTGAGGTGATCATCGAGTTGACGAAACTTGACTTACCAGCTCCGGTAGCACCAGCAACGAGTAGGTGAGGCATCTTTGCAAGGTTGGCGATCACAAAGCCGCCCTCAACGTCTTTTCCGATGCCGATGGTAAGTGGGTGCAAGCTCTTGGTAGCAACATCAGATCGCAAAACATCACCGAGCGAGACCGTTTCTCGATCGGTGTTTGGAATCTCAATACCAATCAGAGATTTACCTGGGATAGGCGCCAGAATACGCACTTCATTGCTTGCTACAGCGTATGAAATGTTACTTGCCAGACGAGTAACGGCCTCAACCTTTACACCGGGGGCAAGCTCAACCTCGTAACGAGTAACGGTTGGTCCACGTTGAAAACCAACGACTGCAGCCTCAACATTGAACTCCTTGAAAACGCTAGTAATCGACTGCACTAGCAATTCGTTGGCAGCTGACTTGGCCTTTGGCGGTGACCCGGGAGCCAAGAAACTAAGCGGCGGCATAACGTATGGTCGCAGATTGCGAGTTGGTGCCGAGACACTGGCTTCGCCCAATGCCGCTGCAGAAACCGGTGCAGCAGCAGGTTCAACAAAAGTTGCCGCTGGAATATCGATTGGCTCGGTAAGGTCAGAAATGTTTGCTGAATCTACCGATGGAACATTAGTTTGCACCGGGTCGCCAAACAAAATGTCAAAGTTGTCGTCGGATTCGACCAATGAGTCATCGACAACCAGTGCGGTGTCAAAGGCTGGCTCAACATCGGTTTTTGGTTTTCTCCACCAAGGAACCTTGGTTCCGTCGAAAGCGTCGAGCAGGTCATCGGTGTCTGGTTCAGGCTCAACTTTTTGAGCTGATTCACCAAAGAGATAAACCTGTAGTTCTCGGAGTCTTGCGCCGATTCGGTTCGGCGCAGTTTTGGTCATAATCAGCAGAGAACCAAATGCAAAGGCAGTCAAAACTGGAACTGCACCCCAAATTGTGATGGTGCTGAGAAATGGTACAGATATGAGCCAGCCGAAGATTCCACCCGAGTAGGCGATTTTCCAGATGTCGTCTGAAGGTTCTGGTTGGGCACCAAAAACGTGGAAGAATCCCGAAATCGAAACGATGAAGAGAAACAGTCCGATTCCGATGCGGCCATTGTCTTTGATGGTGGCCGGGTAGCGCATCAAGTAGAGCGCAAAAATAACCAGTATCACCGGCAGTGCGAAGGCTACGCGGCCAAACAGCGCACCGAAAGTCCAGACATGCAGACCGATGGCCCAATCTTGCTTCACTAATACCCAGCCGAAAAACGCGCCAGCGATTCCGAGCAAAAACATGAAAAATGGCAAGCCGTCGCGACGTTCGTCTTTTTCGATTTTGTCTGGGCTGAGTGCACGCGCTCCAGCGCCAACTGCATGGGCAAGTGCCATGTAAATCGCAGCTAGTGCCGACCAAAAACCAGAACCGTTGGCAGAACGGCTAGAAGCCTGCTTGGCACGAGGTTTTGCCGCCCGTGGCGCAGGTTTTCTGGGAGTGGTTGGTTTGCGTGTAGCCATGCGTCAAAACTAACAGCCAGCGGGCTTATAACCCTGTAGGCGTGGCAGGTTTGTCTCAGTCAGCGATTACTACCGGAATGATCATTGGGCGACGTCGATGAGCCTTGTTTACCCAAGTGCCAATAGTTCTTCGAATCACCTGCTGAAGCGCATAGGTGTCTTTGACGCCCTGACCGGCAGCTTCGGCCAATGCGCGCTCGATTTGAGGTTTCACATCATCAAATACATGATCATCTTCGGCAAAGGCTCGGGCCCGAATTTCTGGCCCGACCTTGACTCTTCCGGTCTCAGCATCGATAACGCAGAAAATCGAGATGAAACCCTCTTCAGCCAAGACTCGGCGGTCTTTAAGGTCTTCTTCGGTAATCTTTCCAACGGTTTTGCCATCTACGAATAGAAGTCCGCACTCAACAGCGCCAACAACCTCGGCAATGCCATCAGCTAGGTCAATTACCCAGCCATCCTCGGTGATAAGCACTCGTTCGTGAGGAACACCGGTTTGCTCGGCGAGTTTGCCATTAGCAATCAAGTGGCGATACTCACCGTGCACCGGCATGACGTTCTTTGGCTTGAGAATGTTGTAGCAGTAGAGCAACTCACCAGCTGCAGCATGACCTGAAACGTGAACCTTGGCATTGCCCTTGTGAACAACATTTGCACCAAGCTTGGTCAATCCGTCGATTACGCGGTAAACGGCATTTTCATTGCCTGGGATAAGCGAGCTGGCCAAAATAACTGTGTCGCCCTCCCCGATCTCAATGTCGTGCTCAAGATTTGCCATTCGAGCCAGCACGGCCATCGGTTCACCCTGTGAACCGGTAGACATGTAAACCACTTTGTCTCCTGGCATATTTGCTGCCTGTTTTAGGTCTACAAAGTCTTCGGTTTCTGCAGTTAGGTAGCCCATTTGAATTGCGATTTGCATGTTGCGAACCATTGACCGGCCGACCAATGCCACCTTGCGATCATTGGCTTTGGCGGCATCAACCACCTGCTGCACACGGTGAACGTGGCTGGAGAACGACGCAACAATCACACGTTTTTTAGAGCGAGCAATCACGCTCTCGATAACCGGACCGATGTCTTTTTCGAGAGGGGTGAAACCAGGCACGTCGGCGTTGGTTGAGTCGCTCATGAAAAGGTCGAGACCCTCTTCGCCAACACGGGCAAAGGCTCGTAGGTCGGTGAGGCGGCCGTCGAGAGGCAACTGGTCCATCTTGAAGTCGCCAGTGTGAAGCACGGTTCCGCCCTTTGAGCGAATGACAACCGCCATTGCATCTGGGATGGAGTGATTCACCGCTATGAATTCAAGATTGAAGCCAGCCAAGGTCTCTTTTTGACCTTCGGTAACGACCATCGAATATGGTGAAATTCGGTGCTCTTTTAGCTTCGCCTCAACAAAAGCTAGAGTGAGCGCCGAACCCAACAATGGAACATCCTGCTTCATGCGCAAAAGGTATGGTACTCCGCCGATGTGGTCTTCGTGACCGTGGGTCAAGAAGATTCCGACCACGTCATCCATGCGGTCTTTTAGGTAGCCAAAATCAGGCAATATCACATCGACACCCGGCTGGTGTTCTTCAGGGAACAGAACACCGCAGTCAACGATCAGAATCTTGCCATCGATTTCGAATACGGTCATGTTGCGGCCGATTTCTCCGATTCCACCAAGTGGAATGATGCGAAGAACGCCCGGCTTTAGCGGGGCTGGGGCCGGAAGGGTTTGAACCATTGGTTCTCTTTTCTAAAGGCGCTTTAGCGCGTGGTGCCAGCCACCTTTGGCAGAGCACCACCGGCTGCTGCATTGCGGTCTGGTCGGAAGTTTTCAAAGCTAAGGCCAACAACCTTGCCAACTTTGTCGATTGCCTCTTCGATGCGAGCTGCCTCGGCATCTTCTGGGCCCACCAAAGGTAGGCGAACGCGTGGGCTGTTGATCAGTCCGAGAGCGTGAAGAACGTACTTCGATGCAACTGTTCCAGGCACGTGGGTCATGAGTGCACGCTGAAGCGCCTCAAGGCTGTTGTGAACCTCTAGAGCCTTGTGAAAGTCGTTGGCGTTGGTGGCATCAACCATGGCGCGGTAGGCAGCGGGTGCCACGTTGGCGGTAACACCAATCAAGCCGGTTGCACCGATTGAAAGGTGTGGAAGCACGTTTGAGTCGTCACCCGAGAAGTAGAGCAGGTCGGTTTCGTTCATGATTCTCGAAGCCTGAGCAAGGTCACCCTTTGCGTCTTTTACAGCAAGGATGTTTGGGTGCTTCGATGCCCGCAAGAATGTGTCATGCGCGATCGCAATTCCAGCACGACCAGGGATGTCATAAAGAATTACCGGCAGGTCGGTTGAATCTGCAATAAGTCTGAAGTGGGTTAGCACACCAGCCTGAGTTGGCTTGTTGTAGTAGGGAGTCACGATCATTACGCCGTCGGCTCCGGCCTTTTCAGAGGCCTTATAAAGCTGCATTGCGTGTGCGGTCTCGTTTGAGCCACCGCCGGTGATGATTTTTGCACGACCGCCAGAAACAGACTTGCCTACCTCAACCAGTTTGATCTTTTCAGCATCGGTCAAGGTGCTGGTCTCACCAGTGGTTCCAGTGACGACAACACCGTCGGCACCGTTTGAAATCACATAGTCGATGTGCTTCTCGGTTGCATCCCAGTCGACTTCGCCTTCGGCGTTCATCGGGGTGACAAGTGCAACGAGTACCTGACCAAATAGGTTCTTCTGGTTGTTAGACATGGCTTAAGCCTATCGGTAAACAAAAAGAAACCCCCGGTGACTGACACCGAGGGCTTCTTAACTGCTTGTGATTACGGCGCTACGCGACCGTTAGCGTTGAATGCTTCATAGGTATAAGGCATCAATTTTGCGAACTCGTCTTCCATCTTTTCAGCACACATTTCAATCTCGCGCTGAGGGAATGATGGAAAGTGAGTGCCTTCACGCTTGGTGCGCAAGCTCAAGAAGTTCATCAAGGCACGAGCGTTCATGGTGACGTACATGCTTGAGTAAATGTTTAGTGGAAGCACGATGCGAGCAACCTCACGAGCAACGCCTGCCTCAAGCATGCGCTGGTAAGACTCATAGGCACTGGTTGAAGCGGTGCGAGCCTCTTGCTCGACCAAAGCCGTCTGCTCTGCGGTGCCAGGCAAGAATTCATAAGCTCCTGCCTTGCCAACCTGAATCAAGTTGCGCTCTGGGCCTGGAACATAAAAGACCGGGCTTAGCTCCTTGTAACGACCAGATTCCTCGTTGTAGCTAGCGATGCGGTGACGCATAAATTCGCGGAACACGAAGATTGGCGCCTGCACATAGAAAGTCATTGAGTTGTGCTCGAATGGTGAACCGTGACGGTCACGCATTAGGTAGTTGATCAGGCCCTTTGAGCGCTTTTCATCCTCAGCTGCATCGGTCTGGGCTGCTGCAGCTTCAAGGGTTTGTTCACCCTGGGTTGAAACTCGAGCTGCAAACAGCACATCTGAATCGGCTGCGTTGGCACGAACTAATTCGACGGTAACGTCACTGCGAAAAATAATATCTGACACTCGTTTAGCCTACCGCTGAAATAATGCGCAATAAAAACGGCACGGATGTAAAGGCAAGTTAATCTTGAAGCATGTCCCCCGAGCTTCGCATCATCCTTGTTTTGGCATTGCTTGCCGTTGCAACTGCAGCCGGCTTGCTTTGGAAAACCAAAACTGGCCGTTCGAAGCAAGTTTCGAGTGGCGAAGTAATCGATTTGGCCGAAATTGCTGCTGTCAAAGACGGTAAACCGGTTACCAAGTTTGGCAAGCGCGTTACCTTCTTGCAGTTTTCGAGCGAATTTTGCACCCAGTGTAGACAAACCGCTCGCCTGTTCGATGAACTTGAACAGGTTCACTCTGATGTCCTGCACATCGAGGTAGACATTACCAACCGCCTAGATTTGGCGTCAAAATTCAAAATTCTGCAGACTCCTACCACCCTGGTTCTCGACGCTAAAGGGCGAGTAACCTCAAGAATTGGTGGAGCTGTGAAAGCACAAACAATCCAAAATGAACTAGGGAGCTTCGAAATCTAATGAGCGAATCAAAGAAATCACCTGCCGGAATCGACCCACGCGGCCCACGCTTTGGTGCGGCAATCACCTCTGTTCTGCTTTTGGTGACAGTCTTTTTGGCGCTTGACTCGGCTACTCTTCCGGCGGCATTTGTTTTGTTGATCGCAATCACCGCACTGTTCCTATGGGGTGCGATTTTTGGCCCGGCTAACCACCCATACGGTTTTATCTTCAAGAAGTTGGTTCGCCCTGCACTAAAGGCTCCAACTGAACTTGAAGACCCACGTGCTCCACAATTTGCCCAGGGCGTTGGCTTCTTTGTTGCTGGCGTTGGCCTGGTGCTTTATGCCGTTGGTGTCGAAGGCGGCCTGGTTTATGCGGCCGCTGCGGCTTTTGTGGCTGCTTTCTTGAATGCGGTTTTCGCGTTTTGCCTCGGCTGCCAGATTTACATCGGCCTAAAGCGTGTTGGCGTGATTCGCTCAGCCTAAAGATTCAATAAAAAAATCCCCTGCCATCTTGATGGCGGGGGATTTTTTAGTTTTTGCTAAGTTCAATTGCTTTCTGCATTGCACCTCGAGCACGCCTGCGATCGCCGGCAGCGTTATACGCCACGCCCAGGTTGAACCACGCGTGAAAATCATCCGGGCGGTTCTCAGCTTCGGTTTTATAAAGCGCAAACATTTTTTCAGCCGAGGCTCGAACCGCACGGCCACTCGGGCGCACCTCAAGTTCGAAACTAGGAAACCTGCCCTCTTGGTTAATTCGGTTCTGCAACTTTTCTAGAGCGATGGTGAATCTGAATTCTAGGACAATAGCCCACGCGCCAAGAATTGGAAAAACGGCAATCAGAGCACCCATTATTTTGGCGACCAGAATGTCGGTCAGCAAAAGTGAGATGGCTGTTTGAGAGAGCAGTGCCACATAAAGCATCAGCAGTGCAGACATTACAACCGCGCCAACTTTGGCCTTAGACATGACGACCGAACCTAGAGTTTGCTAGATGCGTCGACGACTGCCTGAAGACCCACCAGGCTGCCAGAGGCCTGTGCAGCAACACGGATGCTTAGCAGGATGCCATGTGAATAGGCCTGAACCGAGCTGGTTTCGTGGCTGATGGTTAGCAGTTCTGAAACACCACCGAAGTGCACGTCTTGCTTGGCGGCAATTCCAGCCAAACGAAGGCTGTGTATCGGCACGCCGGCTACGATTTCTCCTCTGGCGGTTTGACCAACACCTGGAATAAGTGGCTGGGTGAGCCCTTCTCGTGCCTCAGAGATCATCTCAGCTGTTCGCACTGCTGTGCCTGATGGTGAATCGACCTTGCCAGCATGGTGAGCCTCGACAATTTCAATCGATTCGAAGAATTTTGCGGCTTGAGCTGCGAAAGAACTTGCCAACATAGAACCGATTGAAAAGTTTGGAATGACCACAACCGCTGAGCCTGGGTTGGCTTTCAACTTTGGCTCGAGCTGGGCCAATTTTGCAGCCGACCAACCGCTGGTACCAACTACGACCTTCATGCCGTTTGAGATTGCATAATCAACCACCGACTCGCTAACTTCGAGGCGGGTAACGTCAAAAACAACGTCTGCTCCAAGAATTTCTATCAATTCGCTCTTTGAATCGAGTGCCGCGTGCAAGCTGGTGTGCTGAGATGCATCGATTAGGTCAAGGGCAAGTTTGCCCATTCTTCCGGTGGCGCCGACAACGGCTACTTTGATAGTCACAGTTTTATCCTAGAGAAACTCGTTGAAGGTGGCATCGGTAACGTCGCCAACGGCAACAATTGAACGCTCTCGCTTGATAAGGTCAGCTGCGAGTGATTGAACATCCTTGACAGATACCGCGTTTACGTGGCTGAGTGAATCATCAAGGTCAAAGAACTCACCGTTGACAATCTCGGCGCTGATCAGTCGATTCATTCGGGCGGCGCTGCTTTCATACTTCAGCGCTAGCCCACCAGAGATGTTGCCCTTGGCGAGCTCTAACTCGTCCTCGCGAATACCATCGGCGGCAATCTTCTCGAACTCCGAGATCATGAGTCGGGTTACCTCTTGGGTCTTTGCTGGCGAACATCCAGCGTAGAGGCCGAAATATGCTGCGTCTGAGTAACCGGTGTTAAAGGAGTAAACCGAGTATGCCAAGCCGCGTTTTTCACGGATTTCTTGGAACATGCGAGAGCTCATGCCACCGCCCAAAACAGTATTCAAAATACCCATCGCGTAGCGGCGAGGATCATCTGCGACTAGCCCCTGCATGCCAACTAAAACATTTGCCTGTTGAATAGGTCGATTGATTACTTTCAGAGCCGATCCCCGGGTGATTTCTGCCGGGTTCAATAGTCGGCGCTCAACCGGGTGAGCCTTGGCTGATAGATCCCAGCCCGCCTCGACCAAAGCTTTTTCGACAAGTTCGATGAGCTGGTTGTGTTCAACGCCACCTGCTGCAGCAATGACTAGGTCTTGCGGACGGTAGTTGGCTTGGTAGTGCTGCCAGACCGCCTCGCGGGTCACAGCGTTGATGGTTGCTTCAGTTCCGCCAATTGGTCGACCGAGCGGGTGCGAACCTAATACGGCCTCGCTGAAGACTTCGTGGGCAACGTCTTGAGGGTCGTCGTCGTTCATCGCCAATTCTTCAAGGATGACGGTGCGCTCGTTCTCAAATTCGGTTGGGTCGATGAGGCTAGAAGTCAGCATATCGGCGATAACGTCAACGGCTAGCGGAAGCGCCTTATCTTGCACACGGGCATAGTAACTGGTGTGCTCTTTGCCGGTGGAGGCGTTCGAAGAACCACCTACAGAATCGAAAGCAACTGCGATATCTAGTGCCGTACGTTTTTTAGTGCCTTTGAACAGCAGGTGCTCAAGAAAGTGGGTTGAGCCAAAATGGCCGTTGGCCTCGTCGCGTGAGCCCACAGCTACTGAGAACGAGATCGAAACGCTTTGAGCACCCGGAATATGTTCCGTTAAAACGCGAACACCGCTTGGGAGGATAGAACGGCGAACCGAACTACCTCCCGAAGCGGTGAACGATAGATCGCTCTGGTCTAGTGGAAAAATGATTTCACTCATGGGTGACCAGAAGCTTTCTGTAGTTGTGGGGCTAGGGGTTATTACTCTTCGTCTGCTGAGGCGTCTTCACCCTCAACAACTGGAGCAAGTGAAAGCTTGCCACGGTCGTCAATCTTGGTGATTTCAACCTGAAGCTTCTGGCCAACCTCAAGAACGTCTTCAACGTTCTCAACGCGCTTGCCAGCTAGCTTCTTTAGCTCTGAGATGTGAAGAAGGCCATCTTTACCAGGAACCAGCGAAACAAAGGCACCGAAGGTGGCTAGCTTCACAACAGTTCCTAGGAAACGCTCGCCAATCTCAGGTACGTGAGGGTTTGCAATTGCGTTAACCGCAGCCTTTGCAGCTTCTGCTGAAGGGCCATCGGTTGCACCAATGTAAACGGTTCCGTCATCTTCGATTGAGATGTCTGCGCCAGTGTCTTCTTGGATCTGGTTGATCATCTTACCCTTTGGACCAATGACTTCACCGATCTTGTCAACCGGAATCTTCACAGCGATAACGCGTGGAGCGGTTGGTG
>CAZIFS010000012.1:0-25303 GCA_964539165.1 uncultured Rhodoluna sp.
ATCGGGTAACACTGAGTTGAACTTGCATTCTCTTCAGCCTTGACCGTCATGGTCTTATTTGTGCTGCCACTAGAAAAATTGAGTGTGCACTGTCCACCGTTTTCAGCAACGTTGGTAACTTCGGCGATCACATAAACCGAACTTCCGTCAGTGCCATAGTCGATGAACGAAACAGTTGCAGGCTTTAAGTCAACCGAAGGCGTTGGCGACGCCGATTCGCTAGGGGTTTCAGTAGGCGTTGCCGATGCACTTGCCGAAGGGCTTTGCGAATCACTCGGGCCCTCAGAGGTTCCCCAATTTGGGTAAAGCAGGGCGCAACCCGACAAAAGGGTAACTAGGCCTAGTGCAGTAGCGGCGGTTAAAACCTTTTTCATTACTGCTCCTTTTCTGGAATCACAATCATTGCCGTATTAATCGTTTCACGAATTGCTGTGAAATCGGGGTGAATCATGTCAAAGTCAGGCGGCACGATTGGCACAGATTTAATGCCCTTGGCGCGAGCTTTTGTTGCTAGGTCAAGATAATTAGCCAACATTCCGCTCGGAATATCAGTGCGGACCAATTTTTTACCCGCTGAAGCAATCTCTTGAAACCTAGTCAGAATCGTCTTTGGGTCCAGCTGTGCGAGCATGGCATCTTCTACCTCATGCTGTCGACGCATGCGGTCATAGTCATTGGTTGAGTGACGCGAACGCGCATACCAGAGGGCATGGTAGCCATCCATATGCTGTTGCCCTACTTCGATCCAGCCCTTCACATCCGAGAGATCGTCTGCTTGACCACCAATGGGCAAACGCTGCTTAACGTTGATGTCAATGCCGCCGAGCGCATCAATCAAGGTCGAGAATGCCGACATATCGACCAGTACATAAGACTGAATCTCTAGACCGGTCACCCATTCAACTGCGTCCCGGGTGGCCTCTGTGCCGGGCGTTGAACCCTGCTTTGCAGCATTCGGGTAAAGGTCAGCGTGATTGTCTTCAACATCCTTGTAAATGGCGTTGATTAAACATTCCAGGCCGCAGTCCCAACCGTTCGGATAAACCTCAAGCATTGGCGAACCTGCAGAAAAACTGACATGCTGCATGTTGCGCGGAATGCCAACGTTGATGGCGTCACCAGTCTCGGCATCGATACTGATCACCGAGATGCTATCGGGACGAATTCCGAATCGGTCGGCTCCGGCATCGGCACCGAGCAGCATGATGTTGTAGCGGCCATCGACCGGTGTAGTTAATCCGCCCTGGTTAAATATTGTGCCAATTAAATTTGATTGAACGCCAGCGAGGTTGCCCGCGTAGGCAAGCCCTGAGGTGCCAAGTGATGCGGTGAGTAGGATTGCCGCCAAAGCTATCCAGCGCTCCCGGCTGTAGAGGCGGCCCAACTTGAGCAGGCGCAGTGCATCCAGCGTCAAAACTGCAAAGATTCCAGCATAGGCAAAAAGAATTACAGCGAGTAGCCCCATAACAAATGGCACGGTCGCCAGCCAAAGCACCCAGGTTTTATTGATTAACCCAAGCACCAGCAGCAAGAGCCCCAAGGCCCAGAGGCTTAGAGTCGCGGTCAATCCAAAGCGCGCGAGCTTTCGGTTTCCGGCAACCAGTTGCGCTGATCCAGGAATAATGAGGGCAAGCACAATTAGCCACCAGGCCCGGCGATTCATCTGCTCGGGGGTGGCTCGATCTAAGTTCTTGAATGGGCTGTTGGAACGCGGTTGCGCATTTCTCTGGCTCAGCCTTTGGTTCAGATTTGAGATTTTAGCTTCGCATTCTTCTCAGCAACCTGGTGCTTTAGTTCCTCGCTAAAGGTGGCCATGGCATCTGAGATTTCTGCATCAAACGCACCGATAATTCGTGCGGCCAAAATTCCGGCGTTCTTGGCGCCGCCGATTGAAACAGTTGCTACTGGAATACCGGCAGGCATCTGAACGATTGATAGCAGCGAATCCATGCCATCAAGCTTCGCCAACGCAACTGGCACTCCAATGACTGGGAGGGTCGTCACCGAAGCCAACATTCCAGGCAGGTGAGCAGCGCCACCCGCACCGGCAATAATGACTTTGATTCCCCGACCGGCAGCTGCCTTACCCCACTCGATCATCTTTTCTGGAGTGCGGTGAGCCGAGAGCACTTCAACCTCAAAAGCGATGCCGAACTCTTTAAGAATCTGAGCGGCGTCAGACATGACAGACCAGTCTGAGTCTGAACCCATTACAACGCCAACGATTGGCTGTACTGAAGATGATGCAGACATGGGGCTCCTAGCAATTCGGCGAACCCCTAAATTTTACCGAATGGGGGTGATTTATCCCCGTAGCAAAACGGCTGCAGCGCCTTTGGCTTCGGCGAGCGCGTGCGCAGCTGAATCGCCAATCACGGTAACGTGGCCCATTTTGCGACCGGCTCGAGCTGACTTTCCGTAGGTGTGCACCTTGGCTTCTGGGTGAGCCGCAAGTGCAGAACCGTAGGCCTGAATGAAGTCATTCTTGTCGTCCACACCCAGAAGGTTCACCATAACGGCGTGCTTTGCCAGTGGCTTTGTCGAACCAAGCGGCAGATCTAGAACCGCTCGGATGTGCTGTTCGAATTGACTGGTAACAGACCCTTCAATGCTGAAATGGCCTGAGTTGTGCGGGCGCATTGCCAACTCGTTTATCAGAATTCTGCCATCGCGTGCTTCAAACATTTCAACTGAAAGCACTCCTGTGACCTCGAGGCCTTCTGCCACTGCCTTGGCAATCTCAGCAGTTGTATCGAGTGTTGCCTTTGAAACATCGGGTGCAGGGGCCAAGACCACCGAGCAGACACCATTTTCTTGCTGAGTCTCCACCAGCGGCCAAGCGAGAAATTCTCCTGATGGCCTTCGCGCACTCAGCTGCGCTAGCTCACGAACAAAGTCGACTTTTTCTTCAGCCAGCAAACTGCCACCAAAGTTAGCTAGGTTAGCTAGCCAGTCACTAGCATCATCGGCCGAACGAACAACTCGAACACCCTTGCCGTCGTAGCCGCCAATCGGAGTCTTCAAAATTGCTACGCCATCGTGGGCCTCAATAAAGGCACTAAGTGTGGCGGCATCTTGAATTTCAGCCCAGTCAGGCATTGGCATACCCAATGCGCCGAGGCGCTTTCTCATGCTCAATTTATTCTGAGCAAACGCAAGTGCTTTGCTTGGCGGCTGCACCGATACGCCTTCTGCCTCGAGTGCCTCAAGCACAGCTAGCGGCACGTGTTCGTGATCAAAAGTGATTACATCAACAGTCTTGGCAAATTCACGAACCACAGAAAGCTGGTTGTAGTCGCCAACCTGGGTGGTCGCGAGAGCTGCAGAAGAACCCTCGGCTTCAGCCAGCACTTTGATGTTGATTCCAAGGTTGATAGCCGGCGGCGTCATCATTCGGGCAAGCTGGCCGCCACCAATAACGCCTAGGCGCAGTTCAGTCATTCCGATTCCAATCCCTTTGGTTCTATATTGACGCAGCTAAGCGGTCAATTTCTACAGCAATCATCTTGGTTTTCGGCATATCAACCACGGTTTCTGTGCGGCCATCCTTGGTGAAGATTGTGAAGGCCCGCCCCTTGGCTAACTCAACCTGGGCAATCTGGCCGAGGCTGACCTCGAATCGTTTTTGCCCCATCAGACCCGAGCGGTAGATCACTCTTGAGGTGGTGACCTCGAGATAAGTGCTCAGATAGCGAAGAACGGGAATTAGCCAAAACAGGAATGCGACCGCACCCAAAATTGCGAATTCGGTGATCAGCTGCCACTGCTCGGTGAATCTATCAGCCAAGAATGCGAAAACCGCGGCATCGAGCCCCAAAATGGCCGTGGGCGCGAACAACTTGCCACCCCGTGGGCGCAATTTTGCTATTCGTCGTTCTGCTAAAAAAGTCATTGGTCTAATTGTGTCGCAAGTGAACGATATCGCCGGCAGCCACTGGCATTACCTGGTTGGCTCCGTCGGGCAACAAAATCAATCGCCCACTGTCATCGATACCCACTGCCTCGCCAATCACCTCTGAATCGCCCGGCAATATGGCCCTAACCTTGCGGTTCAGGGTTCCGCAGGTCTCCATCACACTAAAGCGAATACCGCTCTTGACCGGGTCACCAGAGGCCCCAACAAATCGCGAATAATGCTTCTTGAAACTGCCCAAATAACGAGCCAGCACTTCATCCAAGTTGAGGCTGTGGGCATTTTCAATGGCCAAGGATGTCGCATTCTCGATCGGAAGTTCACCCTGATTCTGCAAAACATTGAGTCCAGCACCGACCACTACCCCGCTTAGATCTGGCACTAATTCGCTGAGAATCCCAGAAATTTTGCGTTCGTTAACTAAGACATCGTTGGGCCATTTGAGAGTCGGTTTTGTAGGAGATATCAGATCAGAGACCGCCTCAGTCATGGCGAGTCCGGCAATTAGAGGCAGCCAAGAAAACTTTGTCGGCGGCATTCCAGTTGGCTTGAGCAATATTGAAACGAAGAGCGAACTTCCCTCAGGAGCCAACCACTGCCGACCTGAACGACCACGACCAGCATTTTGGTAGCCAGCCACGCGAACTGAAAAATCAGGAAGACTCACAGCTGAAGCAATCAAATCAGTATTGGTTGATCCCGTCTCGGCAACATATTCAAAATGGGCCGATTCTTGGCGACTGCGAGCAAAATCCATGTCTTCTAGGTTAGTCTCTGTAGATTTTGCACAGCCATTTCTGCAATTCGCAGTAGCAAACCTTCAAAGGATTCAAGGCAACTTCAAACTAGAGTGTGTTTTATGAGTTTTGAGAACACCTTCACGAGTGCAATTCGTCTCAACCCAGACATTGCTACCACCAAGGGCAAACTAGAAGACCTTCGCAACCGCTATCACGAGGCAGTTACTGCCGCGGGCGAGAACGCGATCGCCAAGCAGCACGCTAAGGGCAAGAACACCGCTCGCGAGAGAATTGAGATGTTGCTTGACCCGGGCTCGTTCGTTGAGCTTGACGAGTATGTTCGCCACCGCTCAACCGCTTTCGGCATGGATAAAAACCGTCCATACGGTGACGCAGTTGTTACCGGCGTTGGCACCATCAATGGGCGCCAGGTTGCACTCTTCTCACAAGACTTCACAATTTTTGGTGGCTCACTCGGTGAGGCTGCCGGTAACAAGATCATCAAGATCATGGACCTTGCTATTGCAACCGGTGTGCCAATGATCGGAATCCTTGACTCTGGAGGCGCCCGAATCCAAGAGGGTGTAATCGCTCTTGGCAAGTACGGTGAAATTTTCAAGCGCAACACTATGGCTTCTGGTGTGATCCCTCAGATCTCAATCATCATGGGGCCTGCTGCTGGCGGCGCGGTTTACTCACCTGCCCTGACTGACTTTGTAATCATGGTCGACAAGACCTCAAACATGTTCGTGACCGGCCCTGATGTAATCAAGACAGTTACTGGCGAAGACGTTGGAATGGAGGAGCTCGGTGGCGCACGCACCCACAACGAGCGTTCAGGCGTTGCTCACTATCTAGCCGAAGACGAATCTGACGCGATTGATTACGCCCGCGCATTGCTCAGCTACCTCCCCGAGAACAACTTGTCTGAAACCGTGGTCTACGCACCTGAAGGCGAACTTGAAGTCACCGATGCAGACCGCGCGCTTGACACCATCATCCCTGACTCACCAAACCAGCCTTATGACATGCACACTGTCATCGAGGGCATTGTCGACGGTGGCGAGTTTCTAGAGGTTCAGCCGCTATTTGCTCCAAACATTCTGATCGGCTTCGCTCGTGTTGATGGTCGAAGTGTTGGCATTGTGGCTAACCAGCCTCAGGCCATGGCCGGAACCCTAAACATTGAGGCCGGCGAAAAGGCTGCTCGTTTCGTTCGATTCTGCGACGCCTTCTCGATTCCAATTCTTACCCTGGTCGACGTTCCTGGCTACCTACCGGGCACCGACCAAGAATGGGCCGGCGTTATTCGTCGCGGAGCCAAGTTGCTCTATGCCTACGCCGAAGCAACTGTTCCTCTGGTAACCGTGATCACCCGCAAGGCCTACGGAGGCGCATACATCGTTATGGGCTCGAAGCAGCTTGGTGCTGACATCAACCTTGCGTGGCCAACAGCAGAAATCGCCGTTATGGGTGGTCAGGGCGCAGTCAACATTCTGTTCCGCGACCAAATTAAAAAGGCTGAAGAATCAGGCATGGATGTTGCCGCCGTGCGCGCCAAGCTGGCGGCTGAGTACACCTACAACGTTGCCTCTCCATTCCTTGCAGCAGAGCGCGGCGAGCTCGACGGGATCATCGAGCCATCGGCGACTCGCATCCAGGTAATCAAAGCGCTGCGAGCGCTTCGCACCAAGCGCTCGAACCTGCCGCCTAAGAAGCACGGAAACATTCCACTGTAATGAGCGGCAAACACAGCGCCGAGGGCGGGCCTCACGAACTGCAAGATGCCTTGCAGGTAGTTTCTGGCGCCCCGACCGCTGAAGAGCTAGCCACAGTGATTGCAGTGCTCGAGGCCGTTCACGCCGAAGAAGCTGCAACAGCAACCGGCTATGAACGACCGCTCAAGTCATCTTGGTCTCGCAACGTTGCTCAACTTCGCCATCCCATCACACCCGGACCGGGTCAATGGCGCGGCGTTTACCGTTCGGGTCTCAACTAACCCTCAAGCAATTCGCACAGGCTCAAAGCGCTGTCGCGCTTTTCGGGTCTCAACTAACCCTCAAGCACTGCGCACAGGCTCAAAGCGCTGTCGCGCTTTTCGGGTCTTAACTAAACCGTTATCGTTTGTCCCCATAAGAGGGGACAGTAAATCAGTCGCGGTCCCCCATCAGACAATCCATACTTGAAACATAAGGTTTCGGTCGAATTCAGGGGAATGACCAAAGACCTTGGGGTCAGGCGATAAACCTGATTGGGGAAAGAAAAGACGAATCGAAAGATTCGTCTTTTCTTATTTAAGCGACGGGCCGGTTATCAAAGCTTGAGCCACAAATCGGGAGTCGCAATGCCAGGTCGGCTGGCAACCAAAGTGATTCGCCAAGATTCCCCCGCCGGAGCCCTCAAAGTTATTCGACCATCGGCTACGCCATCCATGGCTGTTGCTACCTGCTCAAGTAGCTCAGTGCGTTCATCGGCACTTGTTGAATCAAGACCCCCTTCATCAAGCACCATGACTTCAATGCCACGTTTTCGCGCAGAGGCCACAGCTTCACGAATTCGATCATTCATCAGGCCACGTCCGCGGATCTCGTCGCGCAGCGTCGATTCAAGCAAAAACATCTTTTTTTGATCAGAAGAATCCAATGGCTTTTCAAGTTTCGCCAGATGCCCAAGCGCTGGCAAGGCGGTGGCGAGCGCTGCAGCAATACGTTTCTTGTGTTCTTCGCGGGCCGCAGTAACAAAAGCAGTTTTTGTGACGGTAGCCAATGTTTTGGCTTGGGCCTCTTCGGTAGCCTTCATAGCGCCCAAAACACCGCGCGACATCAATGATCCCACTACTACAAAAACAATCGCCCCAAAAATACCAGTGGTGTTGATGGCGCTGGGCCCACCCCAAATAACCACCTGCAGCGTCACTGAAATAACCATCAAGACCGCATGATGTGTGCGACCCCTAAACGCTGTGGCAGCGCCGAGACTGGCAATTGCACCCACAAACCAAGTGGCATAGGTGCCAACGTGTGAAGCCTCTAATCCGGCTAGCACTAGTGCCGGTATGGCAACTGAAGCAAAAACATTGGCTCGGGCCTGCCAAACTGGCAATTCAACACTGTCGTAGAGCACTACTGATGCAACGATGCACACCACATAAATCGCCACGGCGAGAATAATTTCTAAAGTCGAGCTGTAATCCTCGAGACCAACCAAAGCTAGAAATACCGGATACAAACCGAAAGCTGCGGCCGCCAAGACCACCATGCGACGAGAAATTCTGATCATTTGGCAATCCAATCCAAAATGATTGCGGTGCCGCGGCCGGGGCCAGAGTCGATTCGAACTTTGCCGCCGACAGACTCCACTCGGTTGATGATTGAAAGTCGCAGGCCAAGTCGTGTTTTCGGCACCCTTGCAACTCTGAATCCGCGACCATCATCTTTGATCACGATTTTGACACCGTGAGGTGATCCTTTGAGACGCACAACGGTTTCAGCACCTGGCCCCGCATGTTGAATTGCATTGGTGACAGCCTGAAAAGTTGCCTCTGTCAAAGCCTCGGCAACATCACTTGGAACAGCTAGGTCGCTCGCTCCCGATTCTTTAACCAAAATTCCCGCAAACTCAGACCTAACCGAATCCATGATTGCACCGAAGAAACTCCATACGGTGATGGCATCAGCATTTTGGTCAGAGGACGACATGTCGCTTTCAAGGGCCCGTATCGCAGTTTTAGCGAGCGTACGCGCCTCACCAATCTCGTCATCGGTTTGCGCATTTGCACCCACCAAAAGTGTGGTCAGAACCTTGTCATGAACCAGTGAATCGACACGTGCTCGCTCTTGCTCGACAGCATCGATTGCCGCCCTCTCAACCTCTGCGCGTGAGGCCTCTTGGTTGGCTAAGTCAACTTTTTCAGCTTCAAAACGAAGCAAAAGCAGCAGCAGCGAAAAACAACTGCTGAAGAGCAGGGTGTATGTCGAGTCCTTGGCAGCCGAAAATGACGTTGCCGAGCCACCTTCAGCAGTTTGGTAGATGAAGTACCAGATCACGGGAACACCCAGAAGGTATAGGCTGCCAAATGCAATCGGTAGCGCAAGCGCAGCTGTAATTGCAGCCGAACCAATTACCCACCAAACCCATGGATGGAACCCCGGTGGCAGCGCGCCAGCGTCGGCAACCTGCAGTTGCCAGAAGATCAGAATTACGGCCGAGACTATGGCATAGGTCAATTGCCCGGTTCTTGGGTTTTCGGTAAACCATGCGCTGTAGACAACAGCCACCAGAGCTATGCCATGCAGAGAAATAGCAACCAGAGCCCAGATGGTTCCCAACACCGGCAACTGAGAAAAAGCATTCATGTAGATTTCGACGCTTGAAATCAGCAATCCGATCGAAAGAACTCTCGAAGTCAATTTAGTGATTCGAGTTACCGCAAAACTTTTGTTTTTACGGGCGCGAAACAGCTTCACTCTCATTGCTGACCCTCATCGATGATTCCGTCTTCAATTGCGCGAAGAAGCAAGTCAGTTTTTGACGAGGTGGGCCTGCCGACGCTCGAATACTTGATTCGAACTCGATCGATATATTCCTTGGCGGTGCTGTCAGAAATTTTCAATTCATGGGCTACCTGCTTCAGTGCAAATCCTGAGGCATAAAGCGAAAGCACTTCACGTTCGCGGGGCGACAGATTCGCCTCTTCTTTGAACGAGACATCCGCATCAATTACTGCTGAAGTCTCGGTGTTATTTACCACTTGCCCAGCCGCAACTTGTTTAATTGCCGAGACCAGCTCATCCATGCTTTGTGATTTTCTGACCAGCGCAGCCGCGCCAGCCTTCAGCGCTGCGGCTACCTGGTGTCTTTTATCGGCAATGCTGAATACCAAAACCTGCGTTTGTGCAGCCAACAGGGCTTTCACGTTATCGGTGATTATCGAACCATCGGCCAACGATAGATCTAGCACCACGACGTCGCAATCAAGCACTTCGCGTTTGTCAATCAAATCGCTAACGGTGGCCGCAGAACCAAAAAATTTGAGGCCATACTCTTCGCAAGCTCCTTTGAAAGCAAACCGAATGGCATCGTGGTCATCAACGATAGCCACGCAAATTTCTCGCGCTGACGAAGACATCAAATTACTTCTTTCGCACCAAACTTGCCACTGCTTCTACGTGGTGAGTGTGAGGGAACAAATCGAAGGCTCGCAATTGCTTTAGCTCATAGCCACCCGTAATGAACTGCTTCAAGTCGCGCGCCAAAGCAACTGGGTCACAAGCCACATAAATGATGTGGTTTGGGCCCACTGCAAGCAGTTGGTCAACCACTTTTGCACCGGCACCTGCGCGAGGAGGGTCAAGCACAACAGTCGCGGCACTCGGGCTGGCAAGCTTTCCGCCCTTGTCCCGATTTCCGACTTTCTCGTTCAAGAATCTTTCAACAGGTGCACAAACAGCTTTCACCTTTGAAAGATCTGAAAGGTTTAACGTTGCATCGTCGGTTGCCTGCCGGAACGACTCGACCGATGTCATTCTCAGGTCTTTGCCAAACTTTCCAGCGAGCGCGCTAGTAAACAGGCCGACACCACCATAAAGGTCAAGGTTGTCAGCTTCTTTGTCGATTCCGACAGCAGCGACCATATCGATTACGCATGCTGCGAGTACATCAGCGGCTTTTTTGTGAACCTGCCAAAAACCGCTACCGCTGATTCTGAAGGTTCGACCAGCTGCGCGCTCAACGAGACGCTCATCGCCCTTTACCTTGTTGTCAATGCGCCACTGAACCTGGCCGGTGCTCGATGCAGAAACTTCAATTTTGCGAACATCTTGAAAGTTTTTGTTCTGCATTTCGAGTTCACGAATCTCGTCTACCGCAAGAGGCAGGTCTCGCACCTTGATAACCTCGTGGCTTCGCTCACGATATGGACCAACAGTTCCCGCTTCATCAACGTGTAGTTGAACTCGGGTTCGATAGTGCAAGCCATTGGCTTCGTCATCACCAGGGGCTGCTTCAACAGTCGGGCGAAGCATGATTCCCGCCATGCGGTCAAGCGCCTCTTCGATGACATCTTCTTTGAGAGAGCGCTGGCGAGCTAACTTGATGTGGCCAAACTCAGCTCCACCTGCTCCGCCTGGGCCAGCCTGCTTCCAAAAATGAGTGACTCGGTCTGGCGAAGCCACAAGAATTTCGGTTGGCTCAGCGCGGCAGAATGAACCGCCACGGTCCTCGTAAACCAAGGCTTTGACCTTTTCGCCCGGCAAAACGTGTGACACAAAAATCACTCGCCCGTCGTGACGTGCAACAAAGATTCCGCCGTGGGCAACCTTTTCAATGGTTAGTTCAAGATTCTGGCCGACCCAGTTTGTAGTTTTACTCACCAGACAAGTGTGCCAGAGTATCGGTGTGACTCGTTTAGTTCTTGCATCCACTTCTCCCGCTCGCCTTGCCCTGCTGAGGGCCGGCGGAATCGAACCAATAACAATCTCTCCGGGAGTTGATGAGCATTCCCTTACTGCTGAGGCTCAAGCTGATGGTCGAATCCAAAATACTTCAGACATGGTTCAGTTGTTGGCCCGAGCCAAAGCTGAGGCGGTGATTCACCACCCGGATGCCCAAAACGCGCTCATTATCGGCTGCGATTCATCCTTGGAATTTAACGGTGAGGCACTCGGCAAGCCACACGAGGCAGAAATCGCCAGACAACGCTGGTTAGCCATGCGAGGCAAGTCGGGAGCGCTTTATTCAGGACACTGGGTGATTGACAACAGATCACCTCGATCGCCGCAAACTCAGGTTGCTGTCGGCTCCGTTTCAGCTGCAATTGTGCATTTTGCAAATCTCAGTGAGCGCGAGATAGACGCCTACGTGCAAACCGGAGAACCGCTTAAAGTTGCCGGAGCATTCACCATCGATGGGCTTGGCGGTGCCTTCTTGAAGGCTATTGAAGGTGACGCACACACGGTTATTGGCTTATCGCTACCGACGCTCCGCGAGTTAGTTTTGAGCCTTGGCGTTGAATACACATCACTTTGGAACATCAATCGATAACAGCCAGAGCCGACATGGCCCGACCTTTGCTAGTCGACTATGGCAACTTTCACAGTAGATTTGTAATTTTTTTGTGATTGATGGCCAATAAAAACCAGTTTTTAGCCAATAGGCTTGGGGATTATGACTTCATCTACGCAGAAGAAAATCACAAAAGTTCTAATCGCTAACCGCGGTGAGATTGCAGTTCGAATTGCTCGAGCCGCCAAGGATGCCGGCATTCTTTCTGTTGCCGTTTACGCCGACCAAGACCGCGATGCCATGCACGTAAAGCTTGCCGACGAGGCTTATGCCCTCCACGGCACGACTGGTCCAGAAACCTACCTGGTTATTGACAAAATTTTGGGCGTAGCCAAAAAGTCAGGTGCTGACGCGGTTCACCCCGGATACGGTTTTCTGGCGGAAAACGCTACATTTGCCCAGGCTGTTATTGATGCAGGCATGATTTGGATCGGCCCGTCACCAAAGGCAATTGATCAACTTGGCGACAAGGTTTCTGCTCGTCACGTTGCAGAAAAAGCAGGCGCACCGCTGGCCCCCGGCACCCTTGACCCAGTTTCTGGTGCTGAAGAAGTTCTCGAGTTCGTTGCACAGCATGGGCTACCAGTTGCTATCAAGGCAGCGTTCGGTGGCGGTGGCCGCGGAATCAAGGTGGCCTACAAAACTGAAGAGGTTGCCGAGCTTTTCGAGTCAGCTACCCGTGAAGCAATTGCAGCGTTCGGTCGGGGTGAATGCTTCGTTGAAAAATATTTAGAAAAGCCTCGCCACGTAGAAACCCAATGCCTTGCCGATGCCTACGGCAACGTTGTTGTGGTTTCAACCCGCGACTGCTCACTTCAGCGTCGTCACCAAAAACTTGTTGAAGAGGCTCCGGCATCGTTTCTTACCGAAGAGCAGAACCGCCGCCTTTACGAATCATCCAAGGCCATTCTTAAAGAGGTTGGCTACCAGGGTGCCGGCACCTGTGAATTCTTGGTTGCCCAAGATGGCACCATCTCGTTCCTAGAGGTCAACACTCGCTTGCAAGTTGAGCACCCAGTTTCTGAAGAGGTCACTGGTCTTGACTTGGTTCGCGAGCAGTTCCGCCTCGCCGAGGGTGGCATCTTGGATTATCCAGACCCAGTTGTTAAGGGCCACTCTTTTGAATTCCGCATCAACGGCGAAGACGCTGGCCGCAACTTTATGCCAGCACCCGGACCAGTGCACGTTTTCAAGGCACCATCTGGCCCAGGCGTTCGAGTTGACACCGGTGTTGGTGCAGGCGACGAGATTTCGGGGTCATTTGACTCGATGATTGCCAAGCTAATTGTTACCGGAGCTACACGTTCAGAGGCTCTTGCGCGTTCCCGTCGTGCACTTGCTGAGATGGAAGTCGCCGGCCTACCAACCGTGCTTCCGTTCCACCGCAAAATCGTGAATGACCCAGCCTTTATCGGCGATCACAATACAAATTCTTTCGGCATTTACACCCGCTGGATTGAAACCGAATGGGTCAACGACATTCCTGCATGGTCAGGTGTTGCCGAGCCTGCAGCCGAAGTGGCTGAAAGAAACAATGTTGTAGTCGAGGTTGACGGCAAGCGAATTGAAGTTTCGCTTCCTAAGCGCTTGCTAGCCGCTGGCGCCTCTGTTGCCGGCCCTGCAGTTGCTGGCCATGCCCCAAAGCGCAAGTCTCACGGTTCAGCTTCTTCTAACAGTGGCGCTTCTGGCAACGCGTTGAAGGCACCTATGCAGTCAACAGTTGTCAAGATTGCCGTATCGGTTGGCGACGCGGTTCAAGAGGGCGACCTAGTAGTTGTGCTTGAAGCCATGAAGATGGAGCAGCCAATGAATGCTCACAAGACTGGCATCATCAAGTCAATCTCAGCTGTGGTCGGCGAGACCATCCCAGCTGGAACTGTGCTTCTAGAGTTCGAAGACTAAGTTTTCGGCTAGATATTTGGTCGGTGCAACGCGCGCGCTGCATCGCTGATGGTTCCAGACAGCGACGGATACACCGTAAAGGTCTTAGCAAGCTCATCAACGGTCAAGCGATTTTCAATTGCCACTGCGATTGAATAGATCAGGTCTGATGCGCGAGGTGCAACCACTACGCCGCCGATAACTGTGCCACCGGTTGAGCAAACCAATTTGATGAAACCATCCTCGATGCCTTGCATCTTGGCTCTAGGGTTCGTGTTCAGCTGAATTTTCTCAACAAAGCCTGAAACCTTGCCCTCGTTTAGTTCCTTCTCGCTCCAACCAACTGAAGCGATTTCTGGAGCCGTAAAAACGTTTGAGGCAACATTGCGCAACTCGGTTGGTGCAGACACGTCACCCATGGTGTGAAAAACCGCCGTGCGGCCCTGCATGGCGCTTACCGAAGCTAGCGGCAAGAAAGTGGTGCAGTCACCGACTGCGTAAACATTCGCGCGCGAGGTTCTGGCCACCTTGTTTACTTCAACGTGGCCTGATTCGGTCAGCGATACGCCGGCCTCTTCAAGACCCAAGCCCTCTGTGTTTGGAATCGAGCCAACTGCAATGAGTGCGTGGCTGCCCTTGATGACTTTGCCGTCGGCGAGTGTGACTTCAACTCCTTTGCCGGTGTTTACAACTTTGTCGGCGCGGTTGTTGTTATAGATGTTGATGCCATTGCGACGGAACACGTGCTCAATCAAATCGGCAGCATCGTCATCGTTACCTGGCAAAACCTTGTCGCGGCTTGAGATCAAAGTGACTTCGCTACCGAGGGCGTTGTAAGCCGAAGCGAACTCTGCGCCGGTTACACCAGAACCAACAACAATCATGTGCTCTGGCAATTCGGTCAGGTTGTAAAGCTGAGTCCAAGTGAAGATTCGGTCACCGTCTGGCATTGCATCAGGCAATCGACGCGGATGCGCTCCAACTGCAACGATGATGGTTTTAGCCTCCATGCGTTCCGAGCGACCATCCTCAATGGCATCGACAACAACGTGGTGGTTTCCATCCAAGCGGGCAGTGCCGTTGATAACACGAACGCCAGCTGCCATCAAAGTCTCGAGCATGTCTGAGGACTGGCTCGCTGCAAGATCTAGAAGTCTTTGGTTCACAACACCGAGATCGATTTCGACCTTTGGCTTGATGATCTGGCCGGCGAACGAGAACTTCACACCCAGAGTGGTTGCGTGGCTAACACGTTGAGCGGCTTCAGCGGTAGCGATGAGAGTCTTTGAAGGCACAACATCGGTTAGTACCGCAGCTCCACCCACACCGTTGCGTTCAATCAGGGTCACTTGGGCGCCGAGCTGAACTCCCGCTAGGGCTGCTTCATAGCCGCCGGGGCCTCCGCCAATAATTACGATGTGGTGTTTCTTTTTCTCTGCATTACTCACCTGACCATTCTGCCAGCACTACCCAGAACAATGGGCGCAATAGCTAAACTCTAGGCATGAACAGCGCAGTTGATCTTGCCACAGCGGCAGCCGAAATTATCCGTGAAGAATCGGGTGTCGAGCAGCACGAAATAGCTCTGGTTCTGGGTTCGGGGTGGGCAAAAGCTGCTGATTTAGTCGGCGAGACCGTTGCAACAATTTCGGCCGCTGACCTACCGGGATTCCATGCGCCTGAGGTGCCAGGGCATGTGCCAACTATTCGTTCAATCAAGTTAGAGAGCGGCAAGTATGCGCTCGCATTGGGCGCCCGCACTCACTTATACGAGGGCCGCGGTGTTGCAGTAGTAGTGCACGGCGTTCGCACGGCCGCAGCTGCAGGAGCCAAAACACTGGTTCTGACAAACGGAGCGGGAGGAATTAACTCCGCCTGGAAACCAGGTACACCGGTGCTAATTTCTGATCACATCAATCTGACTGGTCAAACGCCCCTCGAAGGTGCTCATTTTGTAGACATGAGCGAGGTTTATTCAAAGCGGTTGCGTGAACTTGCGCGCGAAATCGACTCAAACCTAGACGAGGGAATTTACTGTCAATTTCGCGGCCCACAGTATGAAACACCGGCAGAGGTGCAGATGGCTAAGGCTATTGGTGGCGACATAGTCGGAATGTCAACCGCTCTCGAAGCAATCGCAGCAAGGTCAGTTGGCCTTGAAATTCTCGGACTTTCACTTATCACGAATTTGGCAGCCGGCATATCCACCTCCCCACTCAGCCACGATGAAGTACTTCAAGCCGGGCGTGACGCCGAAAGCCGAATCAGCGAGTTACTAAGCAAGATAGTCAACAGGATTTAAAAATGAACCAGGATGCACTGCTTAGCGCAGCCCAAAGGTGGGCTGACCAAGACCCTGACCCGAGCACGAAATCCGAGCTTCAGAAGCTAATAGACAACCGAGACTTTCCGGAATTAGATTCTCGAATGTCGAGGCCTCTAAAATTTGGAACCGCGGGTTTGAGGGGTCAACTCGGAGCCGGATCGAACCGAATGAACCGTGTTTCGGTCGCCCAGGCAGCAGCCGGGCTCGCTGCCTACTTGAACAAGCACAAGGCAGCCGGCGAAACACCATCCGTGGTTATTGGTTTCGATGGTCGAATCAACAGCAAAGTCTTTGCTATAGATTCGGCACAGATCATGGCAGCAGCCGGCATCGAAGCCTTTCTTTTCGCCGACTACACGCCCACCCCAGTGCTGGCTTTTGCAACCAAACACCTCGAAGCAAGCGCCGGCATCATGGTTACGGCGTCGCACAATCCACCACAAGATAACGGTTACAAGGTATACCTGGGCGGATCAAACGGTGGCTCCCAGATAACCTCTCCAACAGACTCACTGATTTCAGCCGAAATAGCCCAGGTTTCCGAGAGCAGAACTTTTCAAGAAATTTCGAAGTCAGATGATTTCAAAATCTTGGATGAAGAGCTCTTCAAGTCATATGTAATCGCAGCACTTGAGGCCGCGGGCGGGCCTGCTAAAAATACCCGCCAAACAAAAATTGCCTACACCCCAATGCATGGCGTTGGCCTTGTAACTATCAAGAACCTCTTTCACGCGGCGGGTTTTCCTGAGTTGATCGTCGTCGAATCACAAGCCATCCCCGACGGCAGATTTCCGACTTTGGCTTTTCCGAACCCCGAAGAACCAGGGGCAATGGATGAAGTTTTCGCAATTGCCCGCGAGTCAAATGCAAACCTAGCCATAGCTAACGACCCCGACGCCGATCGGCTCGCCATCGGAATTCCCGACTCAAATTCTGAGGCAGGCTGGCGCCGACTTACCGGCGATGAGATTGGGCTTATCCTCGGTCATCACCTTGCCAAAGAGGCGTTTGCTCGTGGGAGAAAAGGTAATCTGGCCAGCTCGATAGTCTCATCTGATGCGCTTGCCGAGGTTGCTAAAAAGTTCGGTCTAGGGTTCCAACAAACACTCACCGGTTTCAAGTGGATTGCTAAAGTACCTGACTTAATTTTTGGTTATGAAGAGGCCCTGGGATACTGCATTGACCTTGGCAGCACCCCCGACAAGGATGGCATCTCTTCTGCATTACTTGTGGCCAAGATTCACGCAGATTTGCTGGCTGAGGGCAAGAACCTGGCTCAACATCTCCAAGAGCTAAGAGCAGATTATGGCTATTTCTTGACCGGGCAAATTTCAATGCGATTTAACAAAGTGACTCAAATTGAAACCATCATGCAGAAACTGCGAAAAGAAGCTCCCCTAGAAATTGCGGGTCAGTCAGTAAAACTCATCGATTTGAGAGATGGCGCCGAAAACCTGCCTGCCACGGATGCTCTCAAGTTTGAATTTGATGACCGTAGTCGAGTGATTATTCGTCCGTCGGGAACCGAGCCAAAACTCAAGTGTTACTTACAGACCGTTGCAAGCAAGCAAATGCTGGCTCAAGAAAAACTAGAAAAAATCACCGCAGCAATGAAGGCTATTTTGGCTTAGAGCAGGCTTTTAGAAAGCTTGTTGGTTATCTCTTCGAGGTCAAAAAAGTGCTCAATGGTGATAATTTCTGAAGGCAGGCCAGTCAGCAAACCAGCCAAATCAGGTGTGGTCAAAATTACTTGCGCGTCACGAGATTCACGGGCGGTTTTCATGTCGGTAGCTTCTACCGTGGCGTCGATTCCCATCTGTCGCAGAACTTTCTCGGCATTCATCTTCAGCAGAACTGAAGTCCCGATGCCCATTCCACACACAGCAATAATTTTCATAATTCCATTCTGCCTGATTGATTCAGAGCAGGCTGCGGAGATGTTCGGAATCTTGCGCATTTAACAGGGAATTCACAAAAGATTCTTCTGACAGCGCAATTGCCAGGTCTTGCAGCAGGCCGAGATGGGAATCATGATCGACAGCACAGAATCCAAATACCAGCTTCACTGGATCATTGGCCTTGTTTCCGAATTCAATTGGCTCAGCTAAAACCACCAAACTCATGCCAGTCTCAAGCACCAAATCTGATGGCTTGGAATGTGCCAAGGCAATACCCGGAGCAATGACGATGTAGGGGCCATGCGATTCCAGTACATCAATCATTTCTTGCGTGTAGTCAGGGTGAACCCGACCACTCGCAACTAATAAATCGCCAGCGAGCTGCACGGCATGACTCCGGTCAAGAGCCAAGGCTCCAACTTGGATGGAGTTCTCTCCGAAGGCAGCAGCCAAATTTGCGAAGCGCAATTTATCGCCTGGCTGCCTCAGCATAGGCCTCTTGAATCACTTCAATTAGCTCTTCGCGATCATTGATTGGTTGAAAAGAGTGCTCAGCAGCATTAGTCATGAAGACTTCAAGATCCTCGACACCATAGCCAAAGGCATCCACCAATAACTCCAATTCGCGAGTCAGCGTAGTGCCACTCATCAGCCTGTTATCAGTGTTTACAGTGACAGCGAATCCAAGGTCATAGAAAACATCAAAAGGGTGCTCTCGCATGGTGTCGCCGAGCATCGAAATTGCGCCGGTTTGAAGGTTTGATGATGGGCAAAGTTCTAGTGGAATTCCTCGGTCGTGAACCCACTCAGCCACCTGGCCCAAAACCACCATGTCGGTGTCTTCCTCGGTGCGACTGAACATGATGTCTTCGATCAAGCGAACGCCGTGGCCAAGGCGAAGTGCGCGACCGCTGACGATTGCATCACGAATGCTCTCGACACCGTCAGCCTCACCTGCGTGAACAGTGACTGGCATCAATTCGGAAGCAAGGTAATCAAAAGCCAACTTGTGTTTGGAGGGCATGAACCCAGCCTCAGCGCCAGCGATGTCAAAACCAACCACTCCACCATCGCGCTGACGAACGGCAAGCTCAGCGATTTCTAGAGCGCGATCAGCATGACGCATTGCTGTTATGACCTGACCGGTTCGAATGTAGCCACCCTGGTTTTCAATCAGCGCCGCGCCCTCTTCTAGGCCATCTTGCACAGCTTCAACAGCCTCATCCAAGGTCAAGCCGCTTCTTAGGTGTTGTTCTGGGGCCCAGCGAACTTCACCATAAATAACACCGTCATTGGCAAGGTCAATTACGTATTCGCGCGCAATGCGAACCAAATTTTCACGGGTCTGCATGACTGCGGTCGTGACATCAAAGGTTTCCAAGTACTTTGGCAAAGATCCACTGTTGGCTGTCTCGACAAACCATTTCTTGAGCCCCGCGGCATCCGTAGCCGCAAGTTCAAGGCCAATCTCTGCAGCTAGTTCAAGAATTGTTTCCGGGCGCAATCCCCCATCTAGGTGGTCGTGCAGCGAGATCTTCGGTAATTCGCGAATATCAAACTTTGCCATTTTGTTCTCTTTCTTGGCGCTTACTAAGGGCCGACGATAGTGCCGTCAGCGAATAACTTTTCAAGTCTTGAAATCTGGCCAGCAGCCCCGCTTGGCAACGCTTTAGTACTGAAGGCAAAATATCCGCCAGCCTTGCCGACTTTAGCGGCCGTGCCGGCAAACTCTCCGGTGAGTGAAGTTTTTACTCCGTCAATGAGTAATTGTTCTGGTTGCTTTTTTAGGTAAAGCCAAACAGCGTCTTTCGGTTCAGCAGCCGACAACTCACGGGTGGCTAAAACAACGTCGGCGGTTTCAAGCGCGTCGAGGTCCTTTGAGACCAAAACCTCAACTGCTGCCGCATTGTCACCGTTGAATAAATCGATACCTGCCCTAAATCCATCGAGAATAGCGGCCGATTCTCCAGTTTGATTCTGGTGCCAAACCCCGACGGTTGAACTTGCCTTCATAGCCGCGAGATAACCAGCCTCGAACGCCGCGGACCACTCATCGAAATCCCAGAGTTCTAGGTTCGCCAATCCGCTTTCACCAGCGTCGACCTGTTCTTTTGTGACCGCTGCATCCAACAACAAGAAGTCAACTTCAGGGTTAGCCTTCGCAACTGATTCGAAAGCAGCCTGTGAACCAACACCCGAACTGACAACAAGATTGCAGCCAGAAGTCACGAACTTACGAGCTTGGCGGCTAATCACGGATGATTTGGCACCCGATACCAACTCAGCCACTTGAATCTTGATGCCAAACTCGACCTGGGTTTGGTGCATCGAAATATCCAGAGCTTGGTTCAGCGTCGATTCCTCGAAGGTTGCAACTCCGGTCAAGAAACAAGCTTCGAAATCAACCGCGACAACCGACGGCTCGGGCTCACTCACGGCGCAGCCGGTAAGGGCTAAAACCAGTGCGATTGGGGCAAGTTGCTTGAGCAGCATTTACAGAACGTCCGAGTGTCCGGTTGCTTTCAGTGCGTCAACCAAGCTTTTCACACGCTGCGCGTGTTCCTTGGTGGTAACTAAAAGCGCATCCGGGGTATCCACCACAATGATGTCTTCGACACCGATGAGAGCAATGAGTCGATCCGTGTCGCTAACCAGAATTCCGCTTGATGAATCCGCCAAAACTTTGGCGTTTCCGAGTACGGCTAGATTTCCGCGGCGTCCCTGTGATTGAAGTTCAGCGATGGCGGCAAAGTCACCAACGTCGTGCCAGGTGAAGTTCGCTGGAACAACAGCGACCAATCCGGCAGCGGCAGCAGGCTCTGCAACCGAGTAATCAATCGCCACTTTCTTGAGTTTTGGCCAAATCTGTTCCAAAGTTTTTTTACGATCTTCGGTGTCCCAAGCATTTGCCAGTTCCATGATTGAGGCGTGAAGCTGAGGCTCAGACTTTTCTAATTGCTCCAAGAGCAGAGCTGCCGGCGCAATGAACATACCTGCGTTCCAAAGATACTCGCCTGATTCAACGTACTTTCGAGCCTTGGCGATGTTTGGCTTTTCGACAAATTTGACTACATGCCTTGAATTCGGCGCCGCCGACAAACCTAACAATTCGCCAGTTTTGATGTAGCCAAAGCCCACGGATGGCTCAGTCGGCTCAATACCAATGGTCACAATTTTGCCGGTTGCAGCAGCTTCAACAGCCTCACGAACAGTTTCGCGAAACTTCTCATCCTCGTTGATCACGTGGTCTGCTGCGAATGATCCGATGATTACATCGGGTTCGCGCTTCATCAAAATGGCTGCTGCGAGCGCAATGGCCGCAGTCGAATCTTTCGGTGAAAGTTCCAAAACTAGGTTGTCGGTCGACAAGTCTTCAATTTGCTCCAAAACAGCAGACTTGTGAACTTTTCCTGTGACAACAAGAATGCGGTCTTTGCCGGCAAGCGGCGTAAGGCGATCCCAGGTGTCCTGCAAAAGGGTCTGACCCGAACCGGTGAGGTCATGCAAAAACTTCGGAGCCGAGGCGCGCGAAAGCGGCCATAGTCGACTGCCGATGCCTCCGGCTGGAATGATGCTGAAGAATCGATCTTGGGGGTTTCGCTGATTGACCATAACAATCAAAACCCTAGTCCAAATAAGGGCAAAATCGGTTAGGGCGGCCAACCATTAGGCGTAGACTTAAAACGTTTTTCGCCGTCGAAAATATTGCCTAATCGGAGGATTCTCGTGCCATCAATGCCAGCAGGTACTTTGTACCGCGGAAAAGTTGGAATGTGGTCTTGGGTGTTGCATCGCATCACCGGAGTCGCAATTTTCTTCTTCTTACTTGTCCATGTGCTTGACACTGCTTTGGTGCGATTGAGCCCAGAAGCTTACAACGCTGTGATCGGCACCTATAAGACTCCCCTAATTGGTCTTGCAGAGCTTGGCCTAGTGGCAGCTATTCTGTTCCACGCACTCAACGGCCTTCGCGTGATTTTGATTGATTTCTGGCGAAAGGGCGTCAAGTACCAGAACGTAATGTTCTGGATCGAAATTGGCATCGCCGCAGCCCTATTCCTGGGTTTCGCTCCGCGTCACCTTGATCATGTCTTCAACCTAGGTCTGTTCTAAGGGGTATCGAATGTCTGTAGTTATTGAACAACCTCGCAGCCCTCGAAGCCGCAAGCGCGCAAATCTTGAAAAGTATGGCTGGATGTACATGCGTGCATCAGGAGTTGTGCTTGTAGTCCTAATCTTCGGTCACCTATTCGTAAACCTATTCCTCGGTGAAGGCATCAAGGCCATCGACTTTGCCTTTGTTGGCGGCAAGTGGTCTGACCCTTTCTGGAAAGTTTGGGACCTACTAATGCTTTGGTTGGCTCTCATCCACGGAACCAACGGCATGCGCACGCTGGTTAACGACTACACCAGCAAGCCAAAAATCGCTAAGACCCTGAACGTCTCACTTTGGGCAATCTGCGCGGTGTTGGTCACCCTAGGAACCTTGGTAATTTTCACCTTCGATCCTTGCCCTGCAGGCGCAGCTGCCGAGCTTCTTCCATCGTTCTGTTCGGCTAAGTAGCTTGTAAGGAATTCATAAATTGACCAACGCAACTCCAAAGGTTCATCACTACCAGTACGACGTTGTAATTGTTGGTGCCGGAGGCGCCGGCATGCGTGCAGCGATCGAAGCAGGTCCACACGCTAAGACTGCGGTTATTTCAAAGCTGTTCCCGACTCGCTCACACACCGGTGCGGCTCAGGGCGGTATGGCGGCAGCTCTTGCAAACGTTGAAGAAGACAGCTGGGAATGGCACACCTTCGACACGGTCAAGGGCGGAGACTACCTAGTTGACCAGGATGCCGCCGAGATTCTCGCTAAGGAATCGGTCCAGGCTGTAATCGATCTCGAAAACATGGGGTTACCTTTCAACCGCACCCCAGATGGCAAAATTGACCAGCGCCGATTCGGTGGACACACTCGTGACCACGGAAAGGCTCCGGTTCGTCGTTCTTGCTACGCAGCTGACCGTACCGGTCACATGATTCTTCAAACTCTTTACCAGAACTGTGTGAAGCTTGGAATCGAGTTCTACAACGAGTTCTATGTTCTAGACCTAGTGATGACAAAGGTTGATGGCGAGGAGCGTCCGTCCGCCGTCGTTGCCTACGAACTTGCTACCGGCGAACTACACGTTTTCCAGGGCAAGAGCATCATCTTTGCTACCGGCGGTTTCGGCAAGATCTTCAAGACCACTTCAAACGCACACACCCTTACCGGTGACGGCGTTGGAATCATCTACCGCAAGGGTCTTCCGCTAGAAGACATGGAGTTCTACCAGTTCCACCCAACCGGCCTAGCAGGTCTTGGTATTTTGCTTTCAGAAGCCGCTCGCGGCGAGGGCGGAATCCTTCGCAACGCCTCAGGTGAGCGATTCATGGAACGCTATGCGCCAACTATCAAAGACCTTGCTCCGCGCGACATGGTTGCCCGTGCAATGGCTAACGAGGTTCGTGAAGGTCGCGGCGCCGGACCAAACAAGGATTACGTCCTTCTAGACTTGACCCACCTTCCGCCAGAGGTAATTGACGAGAAGCTTCCTGACATCACAGAGTTTGCTCGCACGTATCTCGGCGTTGAGCCTTACACCGAACCTGTTCCGGTTTTCCCAACCGCACACTACGCGATGGGTGGAATTCCAACCAACGTTCAGGCCGAAGTATTGCGCGACAACAAGAAGGTTGTCCCGGGCCTTTATGCCGCCGGCGAATGTGCCTGTGTTTCAGTTCATGGTGCCAACCGCCTGGGCACAAACTCGTTGCTAGACATCAACGTGTTTGGCAAGCGCGCCGGTATCGCTGCCGTTGAATACGCAAAGAAAGCAAAACACGTTCCGGTTCCTGCTGATTCTGCCGACGAAGTCATCGCGATGATCGAGAAGGTTAGAAACTCAAAAGGCACCGAGAAGGTGGCTGTGCTTCGCAAAGAATTGCAAGAGACCATGGATAAAAATGCCCAGGTCTACCGCACTGAAGATTCTCTCAACGAAGCCCTAGAGAAAATTGCCGAACTGCGAGTTCGCTACGAGAACATCTCAGTTCAAGACAAGGGCCAGCGATTCAACACCGATTTGCTAGAAGCTATCGAACTCGGATTCTTGCTAGATCTAGCAGAGGTACTTGCATTTACATCACGCGAGCGTCGTGAAAGCCGTGGCGGGCACTTCCGTGAAGACTTCGCCACTCGTGACGACAAGAAGTTCATGTTGCACTCGATGGCTTACTTGACCAACAAGAAAGTCACCAAACCAGGCGACAACATCAAGATCGACTGGAAACCAGTTACTGTCACTAACTACCAGCCAATGGAGCGTAAGTACTAATGACTGTTGCAACCTCAACTCCAACCGCCTTTGAAGCTATGGGTGCGGTTCCATCGTTCCAAGTAACTCTGTTTGTACGCCGCTACAACCCAGAAGATGGCCAAGAAGCGCGTTGGCAAGACTTTGATGTTCAGGTCCACGGCACCGACCGTGTGCTCGACGCGCTACACAAGATCAAGTGGGAGATGGATGGTTCACTTACCTTCCGTCGTTCATGCGCACACGGTGTTTGTGGCTCAGATGCGATGCGAATCAACGGTCGCAACCGCCTGGCTTGCAAAACCTTGATCAAAGACTTAGACATCACTCAGCCAATTTATGTCGAGCCAATCAAGGGTCTTGAAGTTGAAAAAGACCTAGTGGTAGACATGAACCCGTTCTACCAGGCCTACCGTGACATTAAGCCGTTCTTGATCGCGAGCGACAACCCTGAGAAAGAGCGCCTTCAGAGCGCTGCCCAACACTCAAAGTTTGAAGACACCACAAAGTGCATCCTGTGTGCAGCTTGCACTACTTCTTGCCCAGTGTTCTGGACTGATGGCCAATACTTCGGCCCGGCGGCAATTGTAAACGCTCACCGTTTCATTTTCGATTCGCGCGATGAGGCTGCCGATGTGCGAATTGACATCCTCAACGATAAAGAGGGCGTTTGGCGCTGTCGAACAACATTCAACTGCACCGAAGCATGCCCACGTGGCATTGAAGTCACCAAGGCTATCGCCGAGGTGAAGCAAGCAATTCTTAGAGGAAAACCCTAAACGGCTTAGCCTTCGGAATGTTTAAGAAGAATAGCCCCGGACACAGAGTCCGGGGCTATTCTTCTGCCAAATCCCCATTTTGTAGCGGAGCTCGCCTCCTAGTTTCCTAGACCCCCGGTTCGCTCCCAAATAGTTGGCAGGCTTCTAGCATAGAGAATAACGAAGGTTTTTAGTAGGTTAACCTACTAAATTGTTATCAAGTGTTCATTTAAAGCAAAAAACCCACCGACAGGTGGGCTTTGATCTCGTTACGAACGAGAGTTGCATGTTAAACGACAATGGCCACCTCGAAAGGTGGCCATTGCCATAAATTAAGTCCGGCGGTGTCCTACTCTCCCACAAGGTCACCCTTGCAGTACC
>CAZIFS010000013.1:0-24572 GCA_964539165.1 uncultured Rhodoluna sp.
TAAACGCGATTGCGAGCGATGTGGTTGCTGCAGTTCGCAGCGGCTTCAGTGACTTGCGAAACCCAAGCACAAATCGCGAGCCCGACTCGGATGCCATCAAAGTTGCAGTGCTTTCTGTAATTGAGCATGAAGCTTTGAACGCAATGCAAATCAGCGCGGCAATCCGTCTGGCAAATGCTAGCTTGTGGGTGCCGAGCTCAGGCGTAATTCACTCCACGCTGAATGAACTTATTGCATCAAAGCTGGCCACAGCGCAGGTCGATGGTGACCGAAAAACCTACGCGATAACCAAAGCAGGAAAAAAGGCATTAGCAACTGCACTTGAAGAGCCGGTGAGCGAAGCTGATGCACCTAACTCAAAGTCAGACTCAAACTGCAATGCAAGCTTTATCTCTTCTGCATCAAAATTGGGCCCAGTTCTAATCGACATCGCCCAAACCGCGACCTCAGAACAGAAGAAAAAGGCTGCCGAGGTTCTTGAAGAGGTCCGTCACCGCTTGCACGTGATTCTTGCCGAAAAGTAAACCGTTGAGCTCTGCTAAAAACCAAGCCACCAAAGGCACTAAGCAGCTAAAGGCGCGCTATCGCAGAATTCTTCGATTTGCGTCACTAGCTCTCGCTCAAACCTGGTGGTTTGAGCTTTTCTTGCCTCAAATCGGCCTCGGCAAACTTGGTGCACGGGGGAGGGTTCGAAGACTAAAAAAACTTGCAAGAAAATTTCACTCACTTGCTGCAGATCTTGGCGGCCTAATGGTCAAGGTCGGGCAATTTTTATCAGCTCGACTCGATGTATTACCCGCTGAGGTAACCGACGAACTGGTCGGTTTGCAAGACGAAGTCGAACCAGAACCGTTTGAGAAGATCGTTTATCAAATTGAACGCGAACTTGGAATGACGGTAGGCACGGCCTTTGAAGCCATCGACCAAAACCCAATTGCAGCCGCCTCGCTCGGTCAGGCTTACCGAGCAACACTTTCATCCGGGTTAGCAGCAGACCTTGGCCACAGTTCTGTAATCATCAAAGTTTTGCGACCAGGAATAGAAGCGATTGTAGAAGTAGACCTCAGAGCACTCCGAAAAATCGGAGTTTGGCTTTCAAAAGTGAAACTGGTTTCAAAACGAACAGACGCACCTGCTTTGGTCGAAGAATTCGCAACAACCACACTAGAAGAAATTGATTACCTGCATGAAGCCGCCAACCTCGAGCGATTCGCGTCAGATTTCGCTGGCGATGCCCGAGTTTCTACTCCAGAAATCATTTGGGAACGCAGTGCCAGGAGAGTTCTAACGCTGACGGATGTCAGTTCAATCAAGATCTCAGAAATCGATGCTCTCATCGAGGCGGGAATCGATCCCAATGCCGTAGCAGCAGAGTTAGCAAGAGTGACGTTCGAGCAGTTCTTTGTAACGGGATTTTTTCACGCAGACCCACATCCGGGCAATATTTTTGTCACACCAAAGCCAGCAGATTCCCAGGTCGATTTTGCGCTCACATTTATCGACTTCGGAATGATGGGGCAGGTCAGCGAAAAGCTACGCTCAGACCTGCAAAGCTTTCTTTTTGCCGTAGCTTCGCGGGATGCCCGGGCTTGGGTAGACGCCTGCGAAAAACTAGGAGTGCTGCTGCCTTCGGCCGACCGCGTAATTCTCGAACGGGCGGTGTCTGAACTTTTCGAACGGTTTGGTGGCGTTGCTGTCGGCGAACTCATTCAGACCGATCCTCGTGAACTTAAAGAGTTTGCACTCAGATTTAGCGAACTTATTCGCACTCTGCCGTTCCAACTGCCGAACGATTTTCTGTTCCTAATTCGGGCTCTTTCGCTGATTTCAGGCGTCACAAGCGCACTCAATCGAAACTTCAACATGTGGGATGCTCTGGATCCGTTTGCCCGCAGTTTGCTCAATGGTGCAGGCGCAAGCACCCTTAGGCGTTTAGGCGCCGACCTCCTAAAATTTGCGACCACAATCTCGAGGCTTCCGCAGACTCTCGACAACCTAGCAACCAGAGCCAATCGCGGCGAACTTGTGGTTCGAAACCCAGAACTTGAAACACGGATGCGCGTGCTCGACTCTAGTGTTCGCAGACTTACCGCAGGGTTGATTTTTGCGTCACTCCTAGGCAGTGGCTTGGTCGTCAACCTGCAGGATCAAACCCTTAGTTACTGGCTAATCGGAGGCTCGGTGCTGCCGCTTTTATATGCACTGGGTATTGGGCGCATCAGCAAATAGTCACTTCAACAAAAAATGGAGGCCGCCGAAGCGACCTCCATTTTTTTGAAGTTTGACCTAGTTCAAATCGAAACGGTCTGCGTTCATTACCTTCACCCAAGCTGCGATGAAGTCTGCAACAAACTTCTCGCCGGCATCATCGGTGGCATAAACCTCAGCCAACGCGCGCAGAACTGAGTTTGACCCAAACACTAGGTCGGCGCGAGAACCGGTGAATTTAACCGCGCCGGTGGCACGATCGCGAGCGTCAAACAATTCGTTTGCCTCAGATTGAGCGTGCCAGGTGTGGTCTTCATCCAAGATGTTTACAAAGAAGTCGTTTGAGAGAGTCTCAACTTTGTCGGTGAAAACGCCAACCTTCGAACCATTGGTGTTTGCTCCCAGAACGCGCAACCCGCCAACCAAGACGGTCAATTCAACCGGGGTAAGCCCCAATAGCGCTGCGCGTTCAACTACGAAGCGGTCGGCGATTGACCCGTGACCCTTGCTTGCATAGTTTCTGAAGACATCAACCAGAGGCTTGAGATAGTTGAAAGACTCAACGTCTGTCTGCTCTTGGGTTGCATCTGTTCTGCCGCCCACAAATGGCACCGAAGTGTTGACACCGGCGTTTGCCGCAGCCTTTTCAACTGCAACCGAACCTGCAAACACAATTAGGTCGGCAGTTGAAATAGCTACATCGGCAGAGGCTTTGATTTCATCAAGCTTGTTGAGAACAACTTCTAGTTGGTCAGGGCTATTTACCAACCAGCTTCGCTGTGGCTCTAGGCGAATGCGGGCACCATTGGCTCCACCGCGCTTGTCAGTGTTTCTGTAGCTTGATGCCGATGCCCAAGCGGTCGAAACTAGCTGCGAAACGGTCAAACCTGATTCAAGAATCGCAGACTTCAACTTGGCAGCATCGGCCGAGTTAAGCGCAGGCAAGGTTGCTGCTGGCACTGGATCTTGCCAAACCAAATCTTCAGCCGGAACCTCAGAACCTCGGTAACGAGCTTTAGGACCCATGTCGCGGTGGGTGAGCTTGAACCAAGCCCGAGCGAATGCATCTGCGAAGGCGGCCTGGTCTTGAGCGAACTTGCGCGAAATGACTTCATAAGCTGGGTCAAAACGCAATGCCAAGTCAGAGGTGAACATAATCGGCGCATGTTTCTTGGTTGCGTCGTGTGCGTCTGGAACAGCATCGCTTGCCTGACCATCAGCCGGAACCCATTGAATAGCGCCGGCAGGGCTCTTGCTCTGCACCCAGTCGTAGCCGAATAGCGTTTCGAAATATGAGTTATCCCAGTTGATTGGAGTTGGTGTCCAAGCACCTTCTAAACCGCTAGATATTGTGCTCGCGCCATTACCCGAGCCGAATGAGTTAGACCATCCGAGACCCATTTGCTCAAGCGCAGCACCCTCAGGCTCAGCACCAACGTGCTCGTCAGGGTTAGCGGCACCATGAGCCTTTCCGAAGGTGTGACCACCGGCAATCAGTGCAACGGTTTCTTCGTCATTCATAGCCATGCGCTTAAAGGTTTCTCGAATGTCTTTTGCAGAAGCAAGGATGTCTGGATTACCGTCTGGACCCTCTGGGTTTACATAGATCAAACCCATCTGAACTGCGGCCAATGGGTTCTCTAGGTCGCGCTCGCCCGAATAACGCTGATTTGCCAGCCATTCGGTTTCACTTCCCCAGTAAGTGTTGTCTGGCTCCCAAACATCTGCTCGTCCGCCAGCAAATCCAAAGGTCTTTAGGCCCATGTCTTCTAAAGCGACATTTCCGGCCAAAATCATTAGGTCGGCCCATGAAATCTTCTTGCCGTACTTTTTCTTTAGTGGCCAAAGCAAACGACGAGCCTTGTCGAGGTTCACATTGTCAGGCCAGCTGTTCAATGGAGCAAAACGCTGTAGGCCCTGACCTGCTCCACCTCGACCATCAGATACGCGGTAGGTGCCGGCACTGTGCCAGGCCATGCGAATGAAGAATGGGCCATAGTGACCATAGTCAGCCGGCCACCAATCCTTGGATTCTTTCATCAAAGCAACGATGTCAGCCTTCAATGCAGCAAGGTCAATTGATTCAAACTCGGTTGCATAGTCGAACTCGGCACCCATTGGGTCGCTCTTCTCCGAATGGGTTAGCAACGGATCGAAGGTTAGTTGATTCGGCCACCAGTTATTAGCGCTGGTTCCTGACGCCTGGTTTGCTGAAACTCCTGGAAAAGGGCACTTTGCTGGTTCTGACATTCGAATCCTAAATTGATCGGTTTATAAGCCAAACTAGACGGCTTTTGGGGTTATT
Organism: uncultured Rhodoluna sp.; assembly: GCA_964539165.1. GTDB lineage: Bacteria > Actinomycetota > Actinomycetes > Actinomycetales > Microbacteriaceae > Rhodoluna. The sequence continues at coordinate 4,514 of CAZIFS010000013.1, forward strand.
CCCAGGCGAGAAAGTTTTGTGTCAGTCGGCTTTCAAGACCAACATGTATTGGCCGCCACCAGGATTAATTTGAGTACTGAAGCGAACATCCGGGGCGAATCGAGTGAGTCGATCAAGCAACCACACAGATGCAGCCTCGGCATCTTCAGCCCCTGGGCAACGGGCCACAACCTCGCGGCCACCTTTGCGAGAAAGACGCTCGACGGTTTCAAAAATGGGCGCAGGGTCAACTACAAAGAGTTCGGTTGACCATGGCACCACGGGGGCAATCTTGCCCTTCATGGTGTTGCATGCGCGGTGAGCCAATCGCTCAATTACAGCCGCGCCTTTTTTGGCTTTGGCTGCTGCATAGCTGTCTACGCTCGGACCAAGATCTGAATTGGTCGATGCATCTGGGTCTACAGCGCCATCACACAACCAGCAACGCCAGCGGTCATTCTGCCCAACTTCATTCAAATCGCTCATGGAATCAAATTATGCTAGACCGCAACAACTAGAGGGAACAAATAGCCAACTTGGCTTTGAGAGGGTGCGCAAAATGGCAATGACCGCCGAAGAAAAACAGGCCATGAAAGACACCATGGCCGAACGTGCAAAAGCCCGCAAGAAGATGACTCCAGAGCAACTCGAGGGCGAGGTGCTCGAGAAGATCGGTCTTATGGCACCCGCTGATCAGAGCATTGCCGCCAAGGTTCATGAGATTGTGCGAACCCATGCACCAAACCTTCAGCCAAAGACTTGGTATGGCATGCAGGCCTATTGCAACGCTGAAGGCAAGACTGTCGTTTTCTTTCAAGATGCCGGCAAGTTCAAGACCCGCTACTGCACCTTGGGCTTTCAAGATGCAGCCAACTTGGATGACGGGGACTTCTGGCCAACCTCTTATGCGGTCATAAAGATGACTCCGGCAGTTGAAAAGCTAATTACAGAGCGAATTAAGCTTGCAATTAGCTAGTTAGAAGCGGCGCAAGCACTCCTGAGAAAACCTGCCAAACCAAACCGGTTTTCGCTACCAAACTCAGGGTGATGTATGAACGCTCGCCCTGAAGGTAGCTCGCCCACTTTCCAACTTTGCGGTACTGCAACCACTGGTTGACGGCAAAAGTGTTGAATGCAACAAAAATCGAAACCATGATGCCGACCACAAAGCCAGGCACCTGTTGGTCATTTTCAGATTTAGGTTGAAGCACCATCAAGAAAACACTGATCCATGGAACGATTCCGACCATTGAGCCAAAGATGAATGGCAGAAGTCGTTTGGTTCCAGGCGACTCATATTTCTCTTGAAGTGCACCGAAAAGAATCATTGCAGCGTTTAGGGCGAAGATCGCGAACAGCGCATTTACATCTGTGATGCCGGTTAGCTGAGCAATCAAGAAAATCATGATCGACGCGCTCAGTGAGTATTCAGTCCATCTGAAGTAGTTGTGATTCTGACTCAAACCGTTCGCATAACGGCGACCAAAATAAGGCGTCAAGACTGCAAAGTGAAATATTGCACTCAGCGCCAAAAAGCCGACCAGGCCATAGCCCATGTTCACAGTGAAGAGCTCAACCCGCTCGGGTGGAATCGGCGACCCAGGAGGGCCAGCCATGTAGTCGGCGGTTACCGGAAACTCTGCTTGAGCATTTAGTGCCGCGATGATGACAAGCATGGCAATCGCCTGGCCAAGATGAGCCAGACCGGCAACCAGGTTATAAACACGAATGCGACTGATTTGCTCAGCTTCTGAACGAATTTTTTTTGACATAGCCTGCCCCTATCGAGAGTACTTGAGAGTGTACTCCTCGTTTCGGACTAGCGCTTGGGGGCTTTTTCTTTTCGAAGGCCAACGAATCCGAGCAATGCGGCAACGATGAAGAGAATTGCCATAAATAGGGTGACGCCAACGACATCCAAGCCAAAAATCATGCTGGTCAGCGGTGCAGCCAGCGCACCGAAGAGTGAGGTTGTAAAACCGATAATTCCAGCTGCAACACCAGCACGCTCACCGTGCTTTTGCATTGCAAGCCCCATGATGTTTGCCTGAGTGAAGCCCATTACAGACACCGATAATGCGAACGCTATTAGGGTCAAGACCAGCGAGTGATAGTTAAAGACAATCGCACCAATCATTAGCAATGCGGTGAAAGATGCCTGCAATAAGCCATACCGAAGAAGTGTGATTGCGGCAAACTTGTGCAGCAATGCTCGGTTGATCGAGTTCGCGGCAAACATGACGATCGTGGTCGAAGCAAACGCAAATGTGTACTGCGTTGGGGTCAAGTGGAACGGCTCGCCTTCAAGCGCAAACGGAGCACCCGAAATAAATACTGCGATTGCACCAAATAGCAACCCAGCAACCAATGCAAAAAACACGAACCGTGCATCTCGAAGAATGAACTTCCAAGAACCAAAGGTTGATTTGAAACTGAGTTGACTGCGGTTTTCTAACGGCAGGGTCTCTGGCAAAAACAGCAGAACAAAGGCCATTACGAATGCACCCATGAACACAAGGAACAAGAAGACAATGTGCCAGTCACCAATGAGCAATAACTGCCCACCCACAAGGGGAGCAACGACCGGTGCAAGACTGGCGATGGCCGCCTGGGTTGAATAGAGTTTTGCTGCTCCGTCACCAATTGCCACGTCACGGATGTAGGCGTTCACGATTACGAAACCAGCAGCAGCTGAGAATCCGAGGATAAATCTAGATCCAATCATCCAAGAAATATCAGTTGACATGAGGCATGAAAATGCCGAGAGGATGAACACCGATAGAGCTACCAGCAAAGGTTTGCGACGACCCATTGCATCGGTAATCGGACCGACAAAAAGTTGACCCGCGGCCATGCCCAGGAGACTTGCGGTAATTGTGAGTTGAACCATCACATCGTTTGTAGCCATGAAGATCATGAGTGCTGGCAGGGCCGGAAGGTAGGTATCAAACTGAAATGGGCCAAGCGCAGAGAGCAGGGCAAGGGTAGCGGATTGGCGCTTTTTCAGCTTGGTCATAGGATTTGAAAACCATTCATTCGATTGCTTTATTCCGCTAGCCTAAGGCTTTTTTAATGCGTTGCACCGAAACAGCCTCGGCAGCGCCAAGAGATTGAGCGAACAGGCTAACCCTAAGTTCTTCTAGCAGCCATCTTGCCGCAACCAACTTTGCATCAGCACCAACGGGCAGAGGCAATTGCCCGCCAGCAAATGCAAATAAACCAAACGCCTGGTCATATTCAGCGACCGACAGACGATCTCGAACTGAGTTCTCAGGCAACTTTTCGAGCCTTTGCTTGATTGCCCGCAGGTAGACCTCGAGTCTTGGCAACCTCTCGAGCCCCATCTGACTCACAAAATTTGGAGTGATCAACTCAGCAATGTGCGCCTTCTCAGCAGACAGCACCGAAAGAAAATCAAAAGATTTAATCTCACCAATGGCTTTATTAGCGTCGCGAGCTGCAGCAGCTACCTTAGCAACCAGGGCTGAAACTTCGAAACACTTCTCAACTACGACTGCCGAAACCGCGTCACGCACCACCTCGAACTCACTGCGTTTGAAAATCATGCCTGCAGGTTCTCTGCGCTCTAATTGCTGTGCTGCCACTGCAGTCATAACGTCGTCAACGAAAGCCGTGAAGTTCGCATACGGCAAGGCAGCAATTGCCAATTTTTCATTTTGAGCCAGGTGAGATTCGATGTATTTTGCTGGGCTAGGCACGGCCGCTTTGACCAAAGCAATCACTCCGTAGCGGTGGTACCTTCGCTGTTCGGTCTCGGTAGAAAACAATTGAATCTGAGCAACTTCAGTGTCAGCGCTCTTTTTATAGGACGGCACTAGAGCCGCAAAAGCACGCACCTTGTTTCCGGAGTGTTCGGTTTCGACAACTGGTTCGAGCGAATCAAAATCCCAGGATGTGAGACCATCACGCTCAATTGATGAGCGTTCGTGCTGTGCAACTTTTGCAACGGCACCGCGATTGCTGTCACGGAATTTCTTTTGCAATTCGACTAGATCTAAACCGAGGCCAAGAGTTTTACCCGAGGCGTCGAGCACCCGGTAGGTCATGCGAAGCGAATTGGGCAATTTGGAAAAATCGAAATCTTCGGCGCTGATCTTTGTTCCGCTCAACTGCTGAAGCACCTTAGCTAACGCAGTCAAGATATTGCCGTTTGGCTCTGTCGGCAGCACATTCAATGCCTTTTGTGCCCAGTCAGCTGCAGGCACCACATGCTTTCTAATCACCTTCGGAAGGCTTCTAATCAGCTCAGTGACAAGCTCCAGTCGCATTCCGGGCACCAGCCACTCAAATGGTTCGGCATTAAGGGCAGCAAGAAGCGGCAACGGCACGTCAACTGTGGCACCGTCATCCAAGGCTCCAGGATCAAACCGATATTGCAGGTTGAATTGTTGACCGTTGTGCCGCCAATCAGCTGGGTGATCGTGCTCATTTTCGATCAGCACCTGCTCGCCAAGCAGATCTTCTCGAGTCATGGTCAAAAGCTGAGGTGTTTCGTGCTTGGCTTTGCGCCACCAGCCTTCAAAATTGCGGGTTGAATAAATCTCTGCAGGCACGCGTGAGTTATAGAACCTGAAGGCATCGTCTTCATCCGGTGAATGCTGAGGCTTTCGGGCACGGTCAGCCTCGGCTTCTAGCTGTTTCATCAGGGCGCGATTATCGCGGTCGAAGGCCTGTTTTGAATCCCACTCCCCCTGCACCAAAGCATGCCGAATAAAAAGCTCGCGGCAGAGCTCAGGGTCAATGCGTGAGTACTGCATACGGCGCGAAACCACAATCGGTACTCCAAAAAGCATTACCCGCTCGTAAGCAACCACTGACCCCTGCGATTTTTCCCAGTGGGGTTCACTAAAACTGCGCTTACACAAATCTCCGGCGAGCGGCTCGGCCCAGGCCGGATCAATGGTCGCATTCATCCTTGCGAAAAGTCGACTGGTTTCAACCAACTCGGCGCTCATTATTGCTGCCGGTGGTTTTTTAGCCAAGCTCGAACCCGGAAAAATCACAAACTTTTTGCCGTTTGAACCGAGATATTCATTCGAAGTTTTGGCTGCCTTGTTTACCCCACCTCCCTTGATCAAGTCGGCGCCCTTTTTCTCGCTCAGTTGGCGCAGGCCTATCTGACTTAGCAGGCCCGAGAGCAGACTCTTGTGAATGCCGTCAGGGTCGATTTTGGCTGCCCCCACTTGAAGGTCTAGTGGTTTGGCAATCGATTTGAGCTGGCGAACTAAGTCTTGCCACTCTCGAATGCGCAAATAGTTGAGATACTCGCCCTTGCAAAGCCTTCTAAATGCCGAGGATGAAAGCTTCGCTTGCTGCTGCTCGAGGTAGTTCCAAAGATTCAACAAGCTCAAAAAGTCGCTGGTGGGATCAACAAATCTTGCATGCGCAGCATCGGCCTGAACTCGTTTTTCTAGTGGCCGTTCGCGTGGGTCTTGAATGGTTAGCCCAGCGACAATCACCATCACTTCGCGAACCAGGCCGTGGTTTTTAGACTCAATCAACATTCGAGCAAATCTAGGTTCCATCGGAAGTCGGGCTAGGTTTTTTCCGATTGCCGTTAGCCGAACTGATTTATCTTTGGCGCTGTTAATTGCACCTAGCTCGGCCAAAAGCCCCAGCCCGTCTTTTACACCACGAGCATCTGGGGCTTGAAGAAACGGAAACTCACTGATTTCGCCTAGCCCCAGGCTTGCCGCCTGCAAGATCACCGAGGCCAAGTTGGTACGCAATATTTCTGGATCAGTGAACTCTGGTCGACTTTCATAATCTTCTTCGGAGTAGAGACGAATTACTACACCCGCACTAGTTCGCCCAGCTCGACCAGCCCGCTGATTGGCGCTTGCCTTAGAAATGGCCTCAATTGGAAGTCTCTGCACTTTAGCTTTTGGACTGTAGCGAGAGATGCGTGCCGTTCCAGCGTCAATAACGTATTTGATGTTGGGAATCGTAAGGCTGGTCTCAGCAACGTTGGTCGCCAGAATTACTCGGCGCCGTAACCCCACCATCTTGCTCTTCTCAAAAACGCGATGTTGGTCAGCTGCGCTAAGTCGACCATAAAGCGGCAGAACCTCCATGCCCTTGGCAAACGTTCCCGCTGTGATTCGGCCTTCGATGGCCTCCTGGGCATCTTTGATTTCAGACTCGCCAGAGAGAAAGACGAGAGTGTCACCCTCGGGCTCGCTCTGCAATTCTTTTAGAGCACGGATAAGCCCATCGATATAGTCAGACGCGGTGGTTTCAACATCAGGGTCTGAATCATCGTTCAAGTCACGATCGGTCGCGAGGTAGCGAACTTCAATCGGGAACGTTCGGCCCGAGACTTCAATAATTGGTGCACCGTTGAAGTGCTTGCTGAATGACTCAGGGTCGATAGTCGCCGATGTAACAATCACTTTGAGGTCTGGTCGCTTCGGCAACAGTTGCTTTAGATATCCCAGTAAAAAGTCGATATTTAGGCTTCGCTCGTGAGCCTCATCGATGATGATCGTGTCGTATTGGCTGAGCTGACGATTACGTTGCATCGCGTTGAGCAGAATGCCGTCGGTCATTACCTTGACCTTGGTGTCAGCGCTCACTTTGTCGGTGAATCTAACCTGGTAGCCGACCAAATCGCCCAGTTCAACTTTGAGCTCTTCGGCAATGCGCTCTGCTACAGCTCTGGCAGCAATTCGACGAGGTTGAGTGTGGGCAATACTCTCGCGGCCCAGCTCAAGGCACATCTTAGGAATCTGCGTGGTTTTACCTGAGCCAGTTGCTCCAGCAATAATCACAACCTGGTGATCACGGATAGCCGCCATGATTTCATCCCTGCGCTCACTGACCGGCAGGTCAGAGGGGTAATTTATCGACAGGGTTTGCATGGTGCTTCAATGCTATTTGATGGGTGGGTGGGGGGAATTTTATTTCGCGAATGCGAACATTTGGCATTTTCAATCTAGACTTTTGTTCTAAATCAAACAGACACCAGGGGTCTCTTGAACATCAAACTAAAACGTGCCACTCTAACTGCATTGGCCGCGATTGCCTTCTCGATCATCGCTTCGCCACTCGCAGCGAGCGCTGCTACAACTACCTATAACGTTGACTGCGATGAGTTAGAAGACCAAACTTCGAACTTTTATGTCGCAGAAGGCGATACCCTCACCCTCAACCTAACCAACTGCGCTACCTATAGCGAAATTGTTGATATGTCAGTAGTGAGCACTGGTGCCACAAGCGCAACCGAGACCTACGAACTTGGCGACTGGTACAACCTCAAGTCAGCAACGGGAGTGAATGGCTTTGAGTTCGTGGTTTTCCCGATCATGCCTGAGTCGGTTCCTGCTGGTGAATTGTTGCTTGAAGACCGAATCACGATTCCAGCCGAGCCGCTAGAACTTTCGGTTGGCGCAGAGACCATGGACGGCGACCACTTTCTTGGCGGAAAAGAAGAATGTGGCCTGATGGCAGACCCGACAGAGCACGTCTATGCAACCATGGACATCACAGTTCTCGACGATGGCACCTACACTTTCCGTGGCATTTCAGCTGACCCAGAGGGCGGATACATGCCCCTCAGCGCTTATCACCCACTTGAAGACGGCTTCTTGGCCGTTTATTCGAACTTCGACCCAGCCAACCCAGATTCCGGAGTAGTCGGTTGTAATGACGACCTGAATGACCAACTTGGCTACGACAACGACGACTTCGTAGAACAGCTTTCGGGCGGCGCTTGGATGGAGGGACACCAACCTTACTTCAGCACTGAACTGACTGCTGGCCACTACACCCTTGTGCTTTTGACTTGGGAGTCAATGAGTGCTGCGCAGTGGCAAGCCGATTGGGGCACCCCAGCAACAATGACTTTTGAAATGTGGGGTCCAACAGGTGGTCTGGCGAAAGGTCACGTAGACCTAGATCAGCTAGCTGACACTGGAGCCGAGCGAGACTTTGCACCATTTGCCGCAGCCGCTTTCTTAGTTGCTGTAGGTGGATTCATTGCGCTAGGCCGCAAACGTCGTACCAACTAGTTCTGTAAGCAAATAGGAGTGCCGAGCGATTTTGCTCGGCACTTTTTGCTTATTCGGCTTTTGGCCAACCGCCAGGCGGACCGATCAAAAGCAGCGCAGCAAAAATAGCGATCACTACAAGAATCATCGAACCAATCAAAATTGTTGGGCGGGCTATAAACCAGCGAAACAAGCGGTCAAACCAGTGTGAATCGCGTGGGTCATCGGTTGCCTCGGTTCGCCATGGGCCCGCCAAGAAACCATCGCGGTCTAGATGGCGCTCGAAAGGCACAGTTGCAAACGGAACAATTGCCAAGGCCACGGCAGCAACAGTGCGCAAAATGCCCCAGCGCTGATTCACACCAACCACCGATGCTGTGACCGCGTAGCCAAGGAAGACTACTCCATGGATTCCGCCGACAACCGTCAAAAGTTGCTGTGGCGAACCGATAGTTGCTTTGATGATCAAACCTGAAATCAAAAGCGCCCAGGTGACACCTTCACTCAGTGCGAATCCGAGAAAAATAGATCGCGGTTGAAATCGTGAATTCTTAACAGTCATTTAGTAACCCCTCGAATGAGAGTTTAGTCACCGTGCGAGCGCTCTAACTTTGCGCCTTCAACATCAACATCGGGCAGCAACCGGTCAAGCCACCTTGGCAGCCACCACGCCTTATCGCCGAGCAAAGTCAAGACCGCAGGCACAAGCATGAGGCGAACCACGAATGCATCTACGAGCACACCGGCTGCAAGACCAAAGCCCATTGGACGAATCATGGTGGTGTGGCTAAAGATGAAGCCTCCGAACACCGCAACCATGATGATTGCAGCAGCAACAACTACGGCTCGACTCAAGTGAATGCCGTGATTGATTGCATCCTTGGCCGACTTGCCATGAACGAACGCTTCTCGCATGCCCGAGGCAAGGAAGAGCTGGTAGTCCATGGCCAAGCCAAACAAAATGCCAATGAGGATTGTCGGCAAGAAGCTCAAAATCGGTGCTGGATCATGGATGTCAAAGAGCGCTGAAAACCAACCCCACTGGAACACCGCAACTGTCGCGCCGAGGGTCGCAAAAACGGTAAGCAGGAATCCGACAGTCGCGATAACAGGCACAGCAATCGACCTGAACACCAGAATCATCAACAGCAACGAGAGCCCAAGAACTGTGCCGAGATAAAGCGGCAATGCCTCGCCCAGTTTCTGAGACACATCGATATTTACCGCGGCAATGCCAGTTACTTCGATAGTCGAGTTCAACTCAGACTCAAACTTTGTGTTCAAATCTCGAACGTCATAAACAACCTCAGGTGTCGACACCGCATTCGGCCCCTCAGCCGGAATCACCTGGAACAGTGCCATAGTTCGATCATCAGAGAAGCCTGAAGGAACCGCCGCGACGACATTCTCGACCTTCATAATTTCTGTCGCTGCAGCTGCCTGAAAATTCAATTCTTCAGATTCAGCGATGGCGGTTTCTCGCTGAACCACCACAATTAGGCTGCCGTTTACACCTTCACCAAAAGCATTCTTGGTCAACATGTACGACTTATAACCAGCTGAATCTAATGGCTCTGAAGAACCGTCTGGAAGGCCCAGTCGCAAGCTTGCGGTTGGAATCGCAATGATTCCGAGAAGTGCAATAGTTGCCAATACCGTTACCCAAGGGTGTCGAGTTGCAAAAACCGGCTTGGTGCTGATTCGCTCGGGCTCGATGTGGTCATCCATGGAGGCAAGAGCCTTGCGTTCACGCTTGTTGAGCAAACGCATTCCAAGTTTTGCCATGAGAGCAGGAGTGAAAGTGACAGCCATAAATACCGAGATTGCGATAGCCATGGCACCCATGGTTCCCATTAGACCCAAGAATCCGATGCCAGTTAGATTCAGAGCTGCTAGGGCAATGATCACCGTCAAGCCAGCGAAAGTAACCGAGTTTCCCGATGTTCCATTTGCCAGGGCAATTGAGTCGCTCAGTTTCATTCCAAGCTTCAACTGTCGGCGGTGACGGTTCAATATGAATAGCGAATAGTCGATGCCAACTGCCAGACCAAGCATCACGCCTAGCAGTGGAGTGGTTGAGGTGAATTCAACTACTGCCGCAAGAGCTAGCGTGATGGTAGCTGAAATTCCTACTCCCATTAGGGCTGATAGCACTGGCAGGCCAGAACCAACGAGCGTGCCCAACATTACAAACAAGACAACAGCCGCGATTACAAGACCAACCACTTCACCCACGCCGAGTAGGCCGTCGATTGAGCGAAGCATCTCTTGAGAAACCTCGGCTGCCAGAGTTTCTGTTTGAACCGCGAGCAAGGCGTTGACAACTGCAGTTCGCTGGGCTGGGTCGACTTCAGACATCGGCTTGTCAAAAAGCACGGTTGCGATAGCAGTTTGACCATCTACTGAAACAACTCTGAACTCGCTGGTGGCAGCAATCAGCTGATTTGCCGGCTCAAGCAATTTTTCAGCTGCGGCAAGCTTTTCTTTGCCATCGGCAAGCTCTACTGCGCCAGCATCAAGTTTCTCTTGACCCGCCTCAAGATCTGCCTCGGCTGCGATGAGCGCCAGTCGACCAGACTCAATCTTGCTTTCACTAGCGCGAACCTCTGCCCAACCAGCGTCCAAGCGAGCTTGTCCAGCGGCAAGTTCTGCGCGCGCTGCTGCAATGGAGGCAAGCCCGGCATTAATCTCGTCGAGAGCCGACTGCGCCTGTGAGATTGCGGTCTCATCGCCAAAAATGATTTCGCTGGCCAAAACCTGTTCGGCATGCGGCTTAGCAGCCAATAGCTGTGGTTCATTTTCTTCGGCTATGGCTAGTTGAGCGGCGCCTTCATCCAAGGCTGTTTGACCATCTTCAAGCTCAGCCTTTGCAGACTTGATCTGGGCTTTCGCATCGTTGAGCTCTGCCCATCCCTTGCTAATTTGCTCTGCACCGTCATCGAGTTTTTCCTGACCTGCAATTAGGTCGGCTTCACCCTTGGCGACATCTGCTCTCGCCTTTTGAATTTCAGCCGGTGCTGTGGCGGCCTGCTCTCGCTTGTCATCCAGCATTTCTTGGGTCGTAAAAGGATTCACAACATCGCTCACGCCAGGCAATGACTTTGCCTCGATTAGTGCATCAGCGATGAGCGAAAGTTCTTCAGCCGAAAATTTGGTTCCGTCGGTCTTGTGAAAAATAACCTGTCCCATGCCGCGGCTAGCTGAAGGGAACGATTTTTGAAGCTTGTCGATTGTCTGCTGCGCAGGAGTGCCGTCGATGGTCATGGCAGAAGAAAAAGTTCCGCCCGCGGAGAGAGCCGCGCCTACGCTCAAACCCAGGATGATGAACCAGGATGCAATAACCACCCATGCGCGGCGAGCAGAGAATTGGCCAAGACGGTAGAGCAGTTCAGACATTAAGAACTTTCAGAAGAGAGGGGATGCCAAGTACAACAACTTTCTAAGTCTTGCATTCCCGAAAATTTGAATACACCGGAGGCTAATCAACTCCAAAAGTTCACATCTAATTGTTAGATTCAGAGTGGCCAAATTGGCCACAACTCAAATACGGGGGGGAAATGTCTTTCGGAGACGCAATCAAATCTTTCTTTAAGAACTACGCAAACTTCAGTGGTCGCGCACGTCGCAGCGAGTTCTGGTTTGCAGGTCTCTTCGTATGGCTAGCATTTGTACCGTTATTGGTAATTGACTACCTGCTAGAAAATAGTGGTGAATTAACAGGAATTTTTAGCCTTGCAACGCTAATCCCAAGCATTGCAATTTCAGTTCGTCGGCTACACGATGTGGGCAAGCCAGGCCCCTATTTGTTATATGCATGGGTTCCATTCATCGGCGGCATCATCCTTTTGGTGCAGTACGTCAAGAACAGCCAGCCTGGCGAAAACGAGTACGGCCCGGCCGCCAAGTAGTCGTCTGAGAGCTGGCCACCCTTTTTGGGTGGCCAGTTTTCTTTTACCCCAAGCAACTAGCCTTATTACATGTCGAGCATTCCTCAAGGCCTGAGCCAAGCTAAGGTTCAAGCGCGCATTAGTGCTGGTCAAACAAATCGCCAGCAAAATCAATCAAGCCGAAGTGTTCTAAGCATTTTGCGCGCCAACGTGCTCACGTTGTTCAACACGATTGTCGGCGGAGCATTTCTAGTTCTTTTGCTCCTAGGCCAATGGAAGGACGCGCTCTTCGGTTTTGCCGTGATATCAAATGTGCTTATCGGGGTAATTCAAGAATTTAAATCAAAGCAGACCCTCGACCGTTTGGCGATACTAAACCAGCCTTTCGCCCGGGTTCGCCGTGATGGAGAAATTGTTCAATTGCACATTGAAGAAGTGGTTATAGACGACCTGTTAGAACTCAGAGCCGGTGACCAAATTGCCACGGATGCCACTCTCGTTGAGGCAGAGAATCTTGAGATCGATGAATCACTACTGACCGGCGAGGCTGAACCGGTCGCTAAAACGGTTGGCGACTCGCTGTTATCTGGTTCGGTTGTAATAGCAGGCCGTGCACTTGCAGTAGCGACCAGAGTTGGAGCCGAAACCTACTCCAGTCGCCTGACTCTTGAGGCACGGCGATTCTCACTGGTCAAATCTGAACTCAGAAACGTGCTAAACAAGGTCATCAAGTGGATCAGCTGGGTCCTAATACCAATAATGGCAATCACGCTGAACGGTCAACTTCAGTCTGTTGGCGGCTGGGATGCAGCCGTCGCGAGCGGCCAATGGCTCGAAGCTGCTGTTCGTGCCACAGCTAGCATCATCAGCATGATTCCCCAGGGCTTGGTGTTGATCACCAGCATCAGTTTTATGGTTTCAGCATTGAGGCTGAGCAAGCAAAACGTGTTGCTTCAAGAGCTACCGGCAGTTGAGGGTTTAGCCCGGGTTGATGTGGTGTGCTTTGACAAAACTGGAACCCTAACCGAGGGCGAAATCGCCTTCGACGAAGCTAAACCGCTAACCCCATCAAACTCAGAACTTTGGCAAAGTGCACTCGGTTTCTTCGGTTCTCACCCTGATGCGAACTCTACTTCGCGAGCCCTGGCTGAACACTTTGCAGCAGATCAAGAAGTGAGAGCCGTTGCCTCGGTGCCATTTTCTTCAGAACGCAAGTGGAGCTCATTCACATTTACAGACGGCCAGTCTTGGATCTTAGGTGCGCCAGAATTTGTTCTAGCTGCCAACAACCCAGACCACCTTGCTGCTTTGAAGTTGTCGGCAACCGAGGCTGAAACTGGCAAGCGAACACTGCTGCTCATTTCTAGTGATGAGCCTCCAACTGAAGAGGGGCTTCCGGCGCACCGCACTCCGGTGGCAATCATCACTTTCAAAGAAAAAATTCGTAGTGACGCCCACGAGACCTTGGCATTCTTTGCCGCCCAACAAGTTGGGGTTCGCGTTATTTCTGGTGACAACCCTAAAACTGTGGCCGCAGTGGCAAGAGAAGCGGGTTTGGTTTTTGAAGGTGATGGTTTTGACGCCCGAGAGTTGCCAACCGACCAAACCGAGCTAGCGGCAGTTCTTGATTCAAATCTGGTTTTCGGCAGAGTTACACCCGATCAAAAACGCGAGATGGTTCACGCCCTCCAGAGCGCCGGCCACTCGGTTGCCATGATGGGTGATGGCGTCAATGATGCGCTCGCTCTAAAAGACGCTGATCTAGGCATCGCCATGGGAACCGGCTCTGCCGCTACCAAAGCTGTGTCAAACCTGATTTTGTTAGACAGTAAATTTGCATCAATTCCTGGTTTGGTATCTGAGGGTCGCAAAGTAATAGCGAACGTAGAGCGAGTTTCGCGGCTGTTCCTAACCAAAACGGTTTGGGCCATGGCCCTAGCAATTGCAGTTGGAATCATGCTCAGCCCCTTTCCGTTCCTACCTCGACAACTCTCGGCTGTTGACGGTTTCACCATCGGCCTTCCATCTTTCGCGCTGGCATTGCTAAGCACCAATCAGCGTTACACGCCGGGCTTTTTAAAGCGCTCGCTCTGGTTTTGCATTCCATCTGGGTTCATCGTTGCCCTAGCGGTAATTGGCCTCGATGTTTACTCGCGCACTGCGACGGCCTGGAGTCAAGCTCAGTCGCAAACTTCAACCGCACTGCTCTTGTCGATAACCGGTCTAGCGGTTCTAGCTGCACTCGCTCGGCCCATGCGCGGTTGGCGCCTGCTAATTTTTGTCGGCGCACTCTTGGTTTTTGTTGCGGTATTCACAATTCCATTCGTCATGGATTTCTTTGGGTTCGTCACGCTAAATCTCGATCAAGTTTTACCTACCGTCGCAGTTGGCCTGGCAGCCACAATCGTGATCGAAATTGTTCACCGAAAGACTCAAAAATAATCATGGATGCTGAACACCTGCTCGCCGCCGAGGAATCTCTTTTTGAAGCCCAATCGGTTCTAAAGATATTTGAACGAGCCGAGCCCGATGATGATCGTCCGAGAAAAGCCCTGGATGCTCTCAAACTCTGGATGCGCGGTGAGCTTGAAGTCTCAAAAGTGCGAGAAGCCGCTTTTGCCGCCCACGCAGCTGCTCGTGAAACAACATCCGAGTCGGCTAAATTTGCTGCTCGAACCTGTGGCCAAGCCGCTTCAGTTGCACACGTAATCACCCACTCTTGGCACGTGAAGAGATATGCCGACAAGGCTCGAGAATCTGCCGGCATTGTTTGATATTGTTGAGTTGGGTTCGCACTATTTTTCGGCGTGCCATTGAGCGCGCAAAATCAACCATTAGGAACAGAATTATGACCGCAAAGGCAAACATCGGAGTCGTTGGACTCGCAGTTATGGGTTCAAACTTGGCTCGCAACCTTGCCAGCCGTGAGGGCAACACCGTTGCCGTCTACAACCGCTCATTCGAGCGCACTGAACTTCTAATCAACGAGCACCCAGAAGCCGGCTTCATCGCTTCTGAGACCATCGATGACTTTGTGGCTTCGCTAGCCAAGCCACGCACTGCAATCATCATGGTTCAGGCAGGTAAGGGAACCGACGCTGTTATTTCACAGTTAGTTGAGCGCTTCGAGCCAGGTGACATCATCGTTGACGGCGGTAACGCCTTGTTCACCGACACTCTTCGTCGTGAAAAAGATGTCTCTGCAAAGGGAATCAACTTTGTTGGCGCCGGCATCTCAGGCGGTGAGGAGGGTGCATTGAAGGGCCCTTCAATCATGCCTGGTGGTTCAGCTGAGGCTTATAAGACTCTTGGCCCGATTCTTGCTTCGATTGCAGCTGTTGCCGAGGGTGAGCCGTGTGTTACCCACGTTGGAACCGACGGCGCTGGCCACTTCGTGAAGATGATTCACAATGGTATTGAGTATGCCGACATGCAGCTAATCGCCGAAGCCTATGACATTCTTCGCCAGGCCGGAGCATACAGCCCAGCTGAGATTGCTGAAATCTTCACCGAGTGGAACAAGGGCGACCTTGAGTCATTCCTGATCGAAATCACCGCTGAAGTTCTAAAGCAGGTAGACGCCAAGACCGGCAAGCCACTGGTTGACGTAATTCTTGACCAGGCTGGATCAAAGGGAACCGGTGTTTGGACCGTACAGACCGCGCTAAACCTTGGAACCCCAGTTTCAGGTATCGCCGAGGCTGTATTCGCTCGTTCACTTTCTTCACAGGCAGCACAGCGTGCAGCTGTTGACGGCCTGCCAGCTGACGCAACCGCTTGGACTGTTGCTGACAAGGCGGCATTCGTCGAAGACGTTCGCCGTGCGCTTTACGCTTCAAAGTTGGTTGCTTATGCACAGGGCTTCGACGCAATCCGCGCCGGTGCTAAGGAATACAACTGGAACATCGACCTAGGTGCAGTTTCAAAGATCTGGCGCGGTGGTTGCATCATCCGTGCACAGTTCTTGAACCGCATTGCTGAGGCCTATGGCAAGAACGCAAACCTACAGTCGCTAATCTTCGACCCTTATTTCAAGCAGGCAGTTGCCGAGTCAGTATCTTCTTGGCGCACCGTGGTTTCAAAGGCTTCTCTTGCAGGTATTCCAATTCCTGCATTCGCTTCGTCGCTTTCTTACTACGACGGTTTGCGTTCACCTCGATTGTCAGCTGCCTTGGTTCAAGGTCAGCGCGACTTCTTCGGCGCACACACCTACAAGCGAGTCGACATGGATGGAACCTTCCACACCCTATGGTCAGGCGACCGCTCAGAGGTTGAGCAGGCTCCAAGCACTCACTAAATTTGCCCAAGCTATAAAAAATCCCCGGCCAATTGGTCGGGGATTTTTTATTGGAATCCTGGCGATGCCTGCAAGTGAGCCGAAATTATGGGTGACGAAGTGGGCTTGCCGGCAGGCGCTCTTGAACGAACCAGCGCTGGTTGTAACCATAGGTAGATGAAAGCAAGTCGAGGAACGGTTGCGCATCGAATGCCTCAGGACCCATGACGCCCGCGCCTTTCCAGTGACCATTAGCCATAAGCTCAAGTGCAATTACCGGGTTGAAAGCCGCTTGAGCCACCACACACTGGGTGTCTAGCTCGGCCATCGATTCAGAATTATCGGCAACGTGATAAATAAAGGTCGCGCGATCCTTGCCTTCCATATCTTTGCCGGTAATCAATACGCCGGCACAGTTTTTACCGCTCATTTGGTCACCAAGCGTGGCCGGGTTTGGCAACACAGCTGCAACCATATCGCGCGGCGAAACATCGACCGGGCCCTGCGCCGAGCGCACTCGCTTAGGCTTTGTGGCATCTAGCCCAAGCTTCTGAATGGTCTTTAGAACCGAGATGAACTCGGCACCCAGGCCATATTTAAAGTTCACTCGATTTACTCGGATGTGCCTAGGCAACATGGTGACTTCTTCGTGCTCAACATTCACGCATTCGACAGCGCCGATGCCCTCAGGAAACTCAAAAATCTCGGGTTCGCTGAATGGCTCAGTAGTGAACCATCCGCGGTCACGTTCGTATACCACCGGGGGGTTAAGGCACTCTTCAATGGTCGACCAGATAGAT
Source organism: uncultured Rhodoluna sp. (assembly GCA_964539165.1). Taxonomy (GTDB): domain Bacteria; phylum Actinomycetota; class Actinomycetes; order Actinomycetales; family Microbacteriaceae; genus Rhodoluna. Next base: position 21,465 of record CAZIFS010000013.1, read on the forward strand.
GAAGAGGGCGCAAAAATCGGCTTGCCGTTTTCGTCAGTGACAGTGAGGTTGCCGCCCTCTTTGACACTGATTTCATCAATTTCACTGAACAGATTCTGTGCCGCATATCGAGCAAAGACATTTGATAGACCGGGCATTACGCCGCAGCCAATTAGGGCCAACTTTCCGTTTCGCTCCCATTGATCATTTAGCGCGTATTGACCGTCGCCCAGTTTGATTCCAGTTTTGTGAAACGGGTCTGTTTCGTGCTTCTCAGAAAGGCTTAGCGCAAGGTCAATGTAGTTGACACCCGCAGTGTATGCACCCGAGAAAATCGTGGTCAAGAACTTGGGCTCAACGGCGTTGATCAGGTGTGTGATGTTGTGAGCCCGGGCTAGGTCTGCAACCACAGCTGCGTTGCCAGCATCAATCTTGGCTGGGATAAATTTCTCGGCAACCAAAGCACCGTGACGCCCGCGAATCCACTCGATGGTCTTCTCAGCCCGAGCAAAGTCGTAGTCAGAAACTACAAATATTTCATAGAAGTTCCGGGTAGCAGCAATCTTGGCAATAGCGTCGCCAACACCACCGGCACCGATAAGAAGAATTCGCATCCTTCAAGCCTACCTAGCGAACGGTGAGGTCTGCCTTGGCATCATTAATCCAGTCGATAACACCTTGCCATTGGCTAAACCCATCAGCTTTCGAGAAGTGCTTCGCACCTGGAAGAATCACAGCTTGAACACCTAACGGGTCGCCGAAAGTGGCTTGAACGCCATTGGGAGCCCATGGGTCTGCATCAGATCCGACGATTGTCAGAGAGCTCGCAGACGCCGCTACAGCCGACTTTATTTTCTTGTCAGAAAGTTTCACTTTTAGACCTTTTACCTCACCGAGCAGCAGCGGGTCAGCTGGGGCAACTAGAAGCAGTCGATCTACTGGTTTGAGAATCTTTCCTTCAACTGCGGCCTGCAACCAGTTGATGCAGCCAAGCGAATGTCCGATCGCAATAGTCTCGCCCGTGCCAGCTTCATCCAAAATATCAAGTTCGGCTAGCAACAACTCTTGCCAGTGCTCGAGGGTTGGGTTGTCGGTTTCAGGAAACTGCGGGTAAAGCACCTGGTGACCCTGATGGCGAAGCGCACTAGCTAAGGTTCGTTGCCAAACGCCAAGTTCACGCTTGTTGGTCCATCCGTGCATTAGCAAAATTCGAGCCATGCAATAAATCTAAGCTCTGTGCTTTTGGGCGCCAAGCGCCACCTCAACAATCGGTAACTTAATCGAAGAGTTTTGCCCCGATTATTTCTCCCTCGGCTACACCTGCCGGAATAGCAAATATTGCCGAACCGATTGGGCTGGTCCATTGACTCAACAGGTCGAATTGATCCAGTCGCCGCTGCACAGGCAAATATTGTTTTTCGATGTCTCGCTGGTAGGCAGTCCAAAGCAGGCCGACATCAGGGGTTCCATCTGCGGCAATGCCGACTTCATAGTTGAACGGGCGCCTGAAGAAGCGCTGACCTGGCAATTGTGGTGATGCGCGCCTAATGTGCGCAAACTCTGGTATCACCTTGAGACCGCTCGGCCCAACCGCGTTGAAGTCTGGCGCATCTTTTTCGTTTTGCCCACCCAGCGGCGCTCCGTTATCTAGCTTTCGACCGATAACCTCTTCTTTTGCTTGACGACCAAGTTTGTCCCAAGTGTTCAAGTGCATTGCAATTCGTCTGAAGACCATCAGAGTTCCGCCGCGAATCCAATCGGGGCCATCTTCGATCCATACGGTGTTGGCAAAGTCTTCTGACCCCAGCGCGGGATTGTCGGTTCCGTCGACCTGCCCCATGAGGTTTCGCTGGCTCACGCCCTTTGGTGTGACCCCTTGAGCGTTGGAGAATCCTTGTTGAGACCAACGCACGGATGAAAATTCAGTGCTGTCTGCAATTAGTCTCCGTACCGCATGCGAAAGCACAATCGGATCATCCGCCGAAACGTGCAACAGCACATCACCACCAGAGAACTCTGATTTCAAGGCATCAACTTTGAAGGCGGGGAGTTCTTTCAAACTTGCTGGCTGCTGGTCATCTAGGCCCAGTTTTGAGAATAGGCCCGGCCCAAATCCGATGGTGACGGTTAGCCTTGCCGGCCCGAGTGCGAGTTGCGGTTGAGCATCTGCGATCACCGGATCGCCCTGGGTCAATCTAGCGATGTTGTCGGTTAGCAACGACATCCAACGCAGCATTGCATTTTTGTCCACCGTATTTTTTATGTCGAATGCTACGAAGTTAGTAAAAGTCTGTAGCTCAAGTTCGATACCGTTTTGGTGCTTTCCAGCAAATGGCTCTCGCCTCTTCAGAACTGCGGTTTGCGCAACCGCGGCAGCAGCATCCGTGGCTAGATTTGCTCCAACCAGTGCACCCGCAGAAGCACCAACGAGGGCCCCGGTCGAGGCTGAAGCACCGACCAGAAACCCTCGTCGAGAAAGTTTGCTCATTGTTGTAATTTTACTCGGCTGGCTTGTACTCTTCATCTCCCGCCAACGATGTCTTGGCTGGCCAGGTAACGGTAATGTCATCGGCACCCTCAAAATCCAAGTCAATGGTCACTTCTTCGCCTCCGAGCAAAGCAGTCTTTAACCCCATCAGCATGACGTGCAGACCTCCAGGTTCAAGGGTTACTGACTCACCTGCAGGAATCACGATGCCGCCCTCCTTCGGTTGCATCTTCATCTCGCCGTCTAGCATTACGACTTCGTGTATCTCGGTCATGCCAGCGATTTCAGACGAGCCGCCAACTAGGGTCACATCTTTGTCTGTATTGTTCTTGATGGTCGCGAAGGCGCCGGTCATGCCATCGACGTGGTCACTGTATTCAGAAACACGAACCCAACCATCAGTTAGCTCTAGATCCGCTGGGGCTGATTTACAGCCAGAAAGAGCAGTAATTACGAGCGCAGTGGCAGCAATAGCTGCAGCTAATTTCTTCTTCATGTACTCATTCTACAAAGCGTAGAAGTGAGCTGCAAATCCACGGATGACAAAACCCCGCCCGGCCGAAGCCGAACGGGGTTTTAAGCTGTGAAGCTAGATTACTTAAGGGTAACCTTTGCGCCAGCGCCCTCTAGGGCAGCCTTTG
>CAZIFS010000014.1:0-3727 GCA_964539165.1 uncultured Rhodoluna sp.
GTCTTTTGCCTGCTCCGGTGTCATTCGTCGACATCGCCGGCATTGTTCGCGGTGCTTCTGTTGGTGAAGGCCTCGGTAACAAGTTCTTGGCAAACATCCGTGAAGCTGACGCCATTGCTCAGGTGGTTAGAGGATTCGTTAATGGTGACGTGGTTCACGTTGACGGCAAGGTAGATGCCAAGAGTGACATTGAGACCATCAACACCGAGTTGATTTTGGCCGACATGGAGACCCTGGACAAGGCTCGCCCTCGAATTGAAAAAGAAGTTAAGGGCAAGAAGATGGAGCCGGCGGCTCTTGAGGCAATTGACGCTGCCAAGGCTGTTCTTGATGGTGGGCAACCGCTTTCGTCGAGCGATGTCGACCTAACTCCGATCAAAGACATGGGCTTACTAACCGCGAAGCCAATCATTTATGTTTTCAATGTGGACGAGTCGATTTTGACTGATGTCGCTAAGAAGAAGGCGCTCGCCGACTTAGTCGCACCAGCTGAAGCTGTGTTCCTTGACGCCAAAGTTGAGTCTGAACTTATCGATCTTTCTGTCGACGAGGCTAACGAACTACTTGCGTCACTGGGGCAGGACGAATCAGGTCTAGACCAGCTTGCTCGAATTGGTTTTGACACTCTCGGTTTGCAGACCTACTTGACCGTCGGTCCAAAAGAAGCCCGCGCCTGGACAATCCACAAGGGCTGGACAGCGCCTCAGGCTGCCGGCGTAATTCACAGCGACTTTCAGCGCGGCTTCATTAAGGCCGAAATAGTGTCTTATGACGACCTAATGGCAGCTGGCTCTATGGCTGATGCCAAGGCTGCCGGAAAGGTTCGCATGGAGGGCAAGGACTACGTCATGAAAGATGGCGACGTAGTGGAGTTTCGCTTTAACGTATAAACCAAGAGGGTATATTAGAGAGACCTTCGCATTCGCGAAACTTTTTAACATTTTCCACTTGGGGGCCCTACATGGGACTGTTTTCTTCGTCTAACGACCGTGCGTCAGACTCTGCTCTTGACGCGTTCGTTGGTCAAGTTCTTTTGCCGCCAAAGCTTTTTCTAACCAAACAACCTGGTGAGCAAAAGATCCGCGTTTTTGGCCAAACCATTTATGCAGAGACACGTCAGAACATTCTGAACAAAGCGCTCAACGAAGGCCTGCCGTTCTGGCAAGGAAAAGTGGTTCTCGAGCAACGGATGGTTACCGAAGAGGGTAGCCTGCCAAAACAGGTGTTTGCTATTCTCACCACTGATGGCGAGTGCATAGGTGAACTTAGCGAATTTGACCGCAGCGCCCAGGCACTTCTCGAGTTCGATGGTCAAACAACCTATGTGGCACGCGCTGTTATCCAAGACGACCTAATCGGAAACTTGGTGCAACTTTTTATCGACCCGGCCAACCGCATTTAGTTCAAGGTACCCCTTCGAATCGGGCTTAACTGACCTCTAAAATTGTGCTCATGTCTGAAAAACCTTTCGCCTACTCGGTAGAGCGCACTTTCAAAACTGACCTTGAAACCATGTGGTCGGCATGGATGAACCCAAAGTCGCTCGAAGCTTGGTATCACCCAACCATGCTCAAGTCGGTCGAAGGTGTATTCGAATCTGAGGCAGATGTCGACGGCCTTTGGGCGGTTGCGGTTGATGTCTCGATGCACGGCTTCAACGCCTACTTCTATGGCAAATACACTGCCTTGGTCGAGAATTCTCGAATTGAACACACCATGCACTACACCCAAGATGTTGCAGAGTTTGAAGCAAGAGACTTTGGCACTGAATTTCACAACGTGGTAATTGAATTTGAGCATCGTGACGGCGGAGTCTGGGCAAAATTCAGCCAGTTTGGAGTTCTGCCCGAGGGCGAGGCTGCTCGTGCTCAAGAGGGCATGGAAAGCTACTTTGACTCACTTGAAGCTTTCTTAGGCAATCGCTAAATGCAGCACAATGGTAAGTTTGCATCTGTCTACATCGAGACCCATAAAGAAAGCCTGGCGCTTCAGCTAGAAATTCTTGGTCAGCATGAAATTAGCCCGGCGGTTGAGAAATATTTTCTCCGCAACCTGCTGATCTCACTTCAGATGCATTTTGTTGAACGCGACCGAAAGCTTTAGGTCTCCGGTGGTGCTCTCCAAGAGTTGCGCTATGCCGTCGATACCTTGTTGCACGATGACAAAGCGCCAGTGGCTTTGTCTTATTTGCTAGAACTTTCAGCCGATGCCTTTGCCGAATTAGAGACTAACTTCGCCGAGTGATTCGCACGTGAACAGATTGGGCAAGCGCGCGATCCTGGCTTAGTTTCTTCACCCCTAACTCGCTCGCCAATTCGCGCCTCATAGGAGTGACCCTCAGAGCATAGCCACCACGCCTTTACGTTTGATTTCTTCGTGAAATCAACTGGCTTGCTTTGGCCATTGAGGCTCGGATGCCATTGCGAGGCAACCACCGGGCATTGCGTGGCCAGGTCGTTTTCCCCAGGAATCACAGACTTTCCGGCGCAAACCGGGCAACCTCGGCCGCCACAGCGCGCAACTGTTGTGGCCTGCCAGCTGTGACCGCAAACACCTAACCACCAAACTTTTCTGCGGTCAGAGAGACCAACCTCACTGGGTAGCAAACCGGCATTCAATGCGGTGTGCCACTGGGCCGCAAGGTCGGGGCGTTCATCCGTGAGAAATTTCTTCAAGGCCATTCAAACAGGTTACTAAGTGAGCTGGCTGAGTCGGTTACTGAACTTGGTTCACCGTCAATATCACCGATGGAATTCCCGGACGTGATCCTGCAGGCTGGGCGTAAAGTCGAAGATCAGAGTCAGCTGATGCCCAGTTCAACTCCACATAATCGCCCGCAGACACCGTGACGAAGAAGTTCCAACTGGCAACAACTTTGGCATTATTGCCGTTGATCGTCACCGCTGTATTGCTGAAATCAACATCTCGACTATTTTTACTTAGCCAAATTTCAAAATCGTCATTTCCTGAATCGGTTTTGTCTGCCTGTGCGGAAAACTGAATGTTGTATGTGCCGCCTTGGGCAAATGTAATTTTTGAGCCGTGCTCTACAGTCACTCCCCGGGTGTCGCCATGATGGTCAAAAGTCATGATGTTAGTGGCATCCCGTACTGGGTTTAGTTGGGTAGTGGTGTCAAACCAGGAACCAAAAGCGCCCATACCAGAAGAACCTGCCGGCCCCTGTAGACCCTGAGGACCTTGTAGACCTTGTAGACCTTGTAGACCCTGTGGACCCTGAAGCCCCTGAGGGCCGGTTGGCCCAATGATTCCGGTTGCGCTGGTCAAGATGCTGTCGTCTGGAAACCTGATGCCGTTGGCCACTGACAGGTATCCTGTGTCGCCGGTAGCGCCGATTGTAATGTCTTGATCGGCAAGCATCGATCGAATACCGGTTGAGGTGATTCGGATGTTTCCAAGTCGAAGCGAGTCAACTCCGTCAATCAAAAGGGTGCCATCATCTACGGTTAACCCCGCTTGAAGGTGAGTGGTTTTATCTTCGATATAGAGAGTGCCTGGGCCAAGTTGCAAGCTCTTCCAGCGAAACTCCGGAGTGCCCAATGCATAGGCATTATCGATTGCAGGAACAAGGTCGCCGCCGATTGCATTTAGCAGGATTGGATCGGTGCAAATTCCTGGTGCACCGTCGACACCGTTAGTTCCGTTGACTCCGTCGGTTCCGTCTACACCGTTGGTTCCGTCTACACCGTTGGTTCCGTCTACACCGTTG
>CAZIFS010000014.1:3827-24149 GCA_964539165.1 uncultured Rhodoluna sp.
CCGTCGGTTCCGTTAGCGCCATCCACCCCGTCGGTTCCGTCCTCGCCATCTGTTCCGTTTGAAGCAGAATTAGTTGGTGACGTACTTGCGCTTGGCAGGTTTGGGCAGAATCCCAACACATGTATGGAATTAAGCAGTTGGTTTTCACCGCTCACGGTTTCGGCCAAATAGAATCCGCCCGTGGTGAGAGCTACTGCCAGCGCGACTGCACTGAGCGACAATGAGATTTTTGATTTTTTAGACACTTGTTCTCCCCAGAACTCTAATGAAAGCTAGTCGCTTTCCCCCCGGGAGTTCCAATCTGGAACAAGTAACTAATGAGGCGAGCCTATCTCAAAATCGCGTTGGTACACATCCCGACCCAAGTTTCTGTGAATACCTTGTGAGAAGCCAGATAATTCGAGGCGGCAACGTAGTCTTGAGGCATGACCCTTTTGACCGCAACCAAGGCGGCGACAAACTTTCACGAAGTTCTTGAATTAGTAAGAACGGCAGGGTTGCTAAAGAAAAAGCCGAGTTTCTACATAATTCGTCTCTCAGTCATTTCTCTTCTGGCTGCCGGTCTTTGGTTAGTTGGTTCTTTTGTTGGTCAGCTGGTCTCACAGCACTGGGCCTGGATATTTCTTGCCTTTCTGGTAGCAGGATTACTTGGCATCTTGAGTGCCCAGTATGGCTTCATTGCTCACGAAGCTGCTCACCGACAGATCTTTAGAAACAACAAGGCAAACGACTGGTTGGGCTTGATTTTGGCCAATCTTTTCGCTGGATTGAGCTACGGCTTCTGGTTGCGCAAACACAACAAGCATCACCAGCACCCAAACCAAATTGGTGAAGATCCAGACATTGCCATTCGAATCTTGAGTTTTACGCCAGAGTCTCGAAACGAAAAGCGCGGTATCGAGCGCTGGATCAGCGAGCGCCAGGGGTACTTCTTTCCGTTCCTGCTGCTGCTAACCGGTTTTGACCTATTGCTAGATAGCATGAGCAACCTCCGCAAAACCGATCGACCGCTATCAAAGCGTCTGATCGAGTTTGGTCTGATGTTGGTTCGTCAAACCGCCCCTTACCTACTGATGACGCTTTTCTTTGGTTGGCTATGGGCGATCGCGCTTTGGGTATTCATGATGATGGTTTTTGGTTTCTTCATGGGGGCTGCATTCGCGCCGAACCACAAAGGCATGCCGTTGGTTCCCAAAGATGCCAAAATCGACTTCTTCGAACGCCAGGTTTTGACCAGTCGAAACATCAAAGGAAGTTGGTTGAAAGACAACCTAATGGGCGGTTTGAACTATCAGGTTGAACACCACCTGTTCCCGTCGATGGCTAGACCTAACCTGATCAAAGCGAACAAAATTGTTAAAAAGTTCTGTGAAGACAAGGGCATCACCTTGGTCGAGATGAACTTACTTGCTAGCTATAAAGTCATAATCGATTACTTGAGCAAGGTGGGGCTGAGCAACAACGCAGATCCATTTGTTTGCCCTATGGTTGCTTCACTGCGCCCACGCAGCTAGTTCTAAACTTGGTTGCATGACCGCAATCGATGAATACCTAGACGGTGTAGAGGGTTGGCACCGCGAAATGTTGATTGGCTGGCGCGACGAATTGCGCAGTCAATTGCCAACGGCAGAAGAGAGCATTTATTACGGTGTGCCCTGCTTCAAGGTTGACGGTGATGCGCTCGCAGGTTTTGCGGCCTATAAAAAACACTGCGCCTACTTTCCGTTTAGTGGGCAGACCCTAAAAACACTCGAAACCCACTTGGATGGTTTCACTCGCACCCAAGGTGCCTTGCACGTAAAAGAGAACCAGGTGCTAACAAGCACAATGGTGAAAGAATTATTGGCAGCACGGAAACTAGAAATTGAACAGGGCTACGGCCACAGAAAGAATAAGTAATGGATTTTTCACAGATTAACTGGTTGGCAGTTGTTGTAGCTTCAGTTGCAGGTTTTGTAGTTGGCGGTGTTTGGTTTGGCCCAAAGACTTTTTATCCAATTTGGTGGAAGCTAAGCGGTAATGAGCCAACAACTGAACCTGGTGGCCAGAGCCCACTGGTGCTTTTTGGTTCAACTTTCTTGGCTACTTTGGCACAGGCTACAACCGTTGCGATCTTCATTGAAGTTGCAACCATCGTTGACCCTAGTTTTGGCCCTGTTCAGGGCCTAGCCGCTGGTGCGCTTTTGGGTGCCGGCATCTCCGCTGCCAGCTCGCTATCTCACCGTCTGTTCAGTAGAGCAGGGTTTGCGGTTTGGGTCATCGAAGTTGGACAAGACATAGTTAGCCTTGCCGTAATGGGTCTGATCATTGCAGCTTGGCTGTAATTCAAACTCAGCCTTAAAAAGAAATCCCCGACCGATGGTCGGGGATTTTTCTTTACTTGCCGCAGGTGCAACCACCGTTGCAGCAGCCATCAGTCATCTTGTTCATTTTCGCCTCCCTACAGTTCGTATATCAGTAGAGTACATCCATGATTTTGGGTGTCAAGCGACTCACAGGCAACTGGCAGAAACTGCAGTTAGTTATTTGATGGTTCGCATTTGTGGGCCAACAACAATTGAGCCCGCTGGAAGATCTTTGGTCACGATGGTGGCTGCGCCGATCGATGAATTGTCTCCGATGGTTATGTTTCCGAGAACAACAGCACCTGCACCAATCACAACATTGTTTCCGATTGTTGGGTGGCGCTTTGCGGTGATGTTCTCTTTGCCACCAAGAGTAACGCCGTGATAAATGAGCACGTCGTCGCCGATAATTGCGGTTTCACCGATGACAACGCCCATGCCGTGGTCAATGAAGACTCGACGGCCAATTTGAGCGCCTGGGTGAATTTCAACACCGGTCCAGAATCTTGTGGCTGTAGCCATCAGGCGAGATAGAACGCGAAAACCGCTCTTGTAGACCGCGTGGTTAATGCGGTGCTGCCAGAGAGCGTGGAGTCCTGGTGAGGTTAAAACAAGCTCGAGCGCGCCGTAAGTTGCCGGGTCGCGCTCGATGCCAGTTTTAATGTCTTCGCGAAAACGTATCAAAGTACCTTTTAGTCTAGGTCCTGAAGGTCCTTGTAGAGAACTGTTGATAGGTAGCGCTCACCAAATGAAGGAATAATCACAACGATCTTCTTGCCGGCAAACTCTGGGCGAGCGGCAATCTGCGAAGCACCCCAGATAGCTGCACCTGATGAAATACCACCAAGGATGCCCTCTTCAGCGCCCAAGCGACGTGACCACTTGATGGCCTCTTCGGTAGGAGCGTCAAGAACCTCGTCGTAGATGTTGGTGTCAAGAATCTCAGGAATGAAGTTTGCACCAATTCCCTGGATTGGGTGACCAGCTGGGGTTCCACCGTTAAGAATCGGTGATGCCTCTGGCTCAACGGCGAAGATCTTTACATCTGGGTTCAGTGCCTTCAAAGCCTGGCCAACACCGGTGATGGTACCGCCGGTGCCGATGCCGGCAACAATAGCTGCAACCTGGCCGTCGGTGTCGCGCCAGATTTCTTGCGCGGTGGTGTTGCGGTGAATCTCAGGGTTTGCTGGGTTAGCAAACTGACGAACCTCTACAGCTCCGCGGGTCTGACCAATCTCGGCAGCCTTAGCAACAGCACCGCGCATACCCTCAGCAGCTGGGGTTAGCACTAGCTCTGCGCCGTATGCGCGGAGGAGGGTGCGACGCTCCTTGCTCATTGAGTCAGGCATGGTCAAGATAACCTTGTAGCCGCGAGCAGCACCAACCATCGCCAAGGCGATTCCGGTGTTACCTGAGGTTGCCTCAACAATTGAGCCACCTGGCTTCAACTGGCCTGAACGCTCTGCAGCGTCGACCATTGCGATACCGATGCGGTCTTTAACAGTTGCGCTCGGGTTGTAAAACTCAAGCTTTGCAAGAACCTCGGCAGGGCCTTCAATGATGCGGTTGATGCGCACTAGAGGAGTGTTTCCGACAACCTCGGTGATGTTGTTGTAAATCGCCATGATTTTCCTTTGGGTAAGACGAGTTGGAGCTTCTGGGACAAATATAGCGACCCGCAAAAGCTTGTTTCTAACTGTTACGATTTGCCGCTAGCCTCTAATCATGAAGCGATTACTGACCGGCATCAATCCTTGGTTGCCAGTTTTTGCATTCGTAACGCTCTTTCACATCATCCGTGGTTCAGGTCTTGATGCACTCATTTTTGGGCTCGGTTGCTTGTTGCTAATTGCCGACTGGAAGCACCTGATTAAGTGGCACATGCCAGAGCGTCCCAAGGTGAGCGGACGGGTGATTCTGCTTGTGATGGCAGTCAGTTCGAGTGTTCTGTTCTTCTCTGAGCGTGATGGATGGCAAGACAAGTTGCTGCTGGTAACCCTTGCACCGATTGCCATCACCATGGTTTATTACCGTGACCACGGACCTAAACCGGGTTCAACCAAAGTTATGGGACGTACCAAGGCAATCTGGATCACATTGGCTTTGATGATGGCGGTGTCGGAGCTATTCGCTTTCATTTTTGCTGAGGTCTATAAAGATGACACGAGTTTTCCGACCATCTCAGTGCTGGTGAATCCGGTTCTTGATTCACCCTACGGTCGGGCAGTCTTTTTGATCATTTGGATGGCTATAGGTGTTGGTCTGCTTCAGATTCGGAGAAAACGATGATGCCTTCGATTCCAATACTCGAATACATAGCTGTGATTATCTTGGGATTCGGCATCTGGCTAGGCGGCAGGTTTTGGCCAAGCAAAATAGCCCCGTTTGGCGCTCTAATCAGCAGAATCATGCATCACCGCAACACTCGACTCGCGCTGGTCGTGGTGTGGTGGTGGCTAGGTTGGCATTTCTTCACTGAATAACGTGTTGCGCGGTGAAACTTGTGACTATAGTGTTGTTTAATGTCAGTATGTTAGGACAAACACTTAGTTCCTAAGTTTCACCAAACAGAAAGTTGTACGAGGAAGTATGGCCGAGCGCAATGCACCATTTGACGTGATCACTATTGGTCGCGTAGGTGTCGATATTTATCCTTTGCAAGTTGGCGTAGGCCTTGAGCACGTCACTTCTTTTGGCAAGTTTCTTGGCGGCAGTGCCACCAACGTTGCTGTTGCTGCTGCCAAGTATGGTTTGAAGTCAGCGGTGATTACCCGCACAGGCAATGACCCATTTGGCAAGTACATCCATGAAGAGTTGACTCGTCTGGGTGTTGACGATCGCTTCGTTTCTGGAGTTGAAGGTCTGCCAACTCCGGTTGTCTTCTGTGAGATTTTTCCGCCAGACGACTTTCCGCTTTATTTCTACCGCGAACCAAAAGCTCCTGACCTAGTTATCAATCAGAATGAGCTAGATCTGGATGCAATTTCGCAGGCAAAGATTTACTGGTCAACTGTGACCGGCCTAAGCCAAGAGCCAAGCCGCACGGCTCACCACGTTGCCTGGGATGCCCGCGGCCGCAAGGCAAACACCATTCTTGACCTTGACTACCGCACCATGTTCTGGTCGTCTCCTGAACTAGCCAGCGAACAGGTCTCACGAGCGCTAGATAAGGTGACCATTGCAATCGGCAACAAAGAAGAGTGTGAGGTTGCAGTTGGCGAGACCGAGCCAATGCGTGCTGCCGATGCATTGCTAGAGCGTGGCCTAGAAATTGCAGTTGTAAAGCAGGGCCCAAAGGGTGTTCTTGCCAAGACTCGCGAAGAGACCGTTGAAGTACCTCCTTATTTTGTAGACGTAGTCAACGGCCTTGGTGCTGGCGACAGCTTTGGCGGCGCCTTCTGCTATGGATTGCTGCAGGGCTGGGAGCTAAAGCGAATCTTGCAATTCGCAAACGTAGCTGGCGCAATTGTTGCTAGCCGCCTCGAGTGCTCAACTGCGATGCCAACTTTTGAAGAAGTTGAAGACATCTTGAAGGGAATGAACAAGTGAATCTAGATTTCGACAAGTTGCGCGAAACACGCGCTGCTAACCCGGGTGCGCTCGCCGAGGTTTATAAGAACCGCAAGCGCCGCGATGTTATTCAGGGCGATGGTCGACTTTTCATAATCGCTGCTGACCACCCAGCCCGTGCGGCACTTGGAGTTGGCAAAGACCCTGAGGCGATGGCTAACCGCTATCAGCTGCTAGAGAACCTAGCAATCGCTTTGCAAAACCCAGGTGTTGACGGCGTTCTCGGAACCCCAGACATCATCGATGATCTTGCCCTGCTTGGCTTGCTCGACAACAAATTGGTTGTTGGTTCAATGAACCGCGGTGGCCTAAAGGGCGCAAGCTTTGAGATGGATGACCGCTTTGGTGCCTACAACGTTGAGGGAATCGTTCGCGATGGTCTTGATTTTGCTAAGACTCTAAACCGTGTCAACTTCTCAGATGCTGGCACCGCAAACATGCTCGAAGCAACCGCTCAGGCCGTAAGTGATGCAGCCGCTGCCGGTGTTCCGATCATGCTCGAGCCATTCATTAGCGAATGGGTAAACGGAGCCATCAAGAATGACCTTTCAACCGAGCAGGTAATTCTTTCGATTGCTATCGCTTCAGGCCTGGGTAACTCAAGTGGCCACACCTGGATGAAGCTGCCAGTTGTAGAAAACATGGAGCGCGTGATGGAAGCAACCACCATGCCTACGCTTCTTCTCGGTGGAGACCCAGTTGGCACCATGGAAGAAACCTTTGAATCATGGCGCAAGGCTCTGGTTCTGCCTGGAGTTCGCGGTCTTGTAGTTGGCCGCAGCCTTCTTTACCCAAAGGATGGCGACGTAGCATCAGCCATCGCAACCGCCGTAGAACTTGTTCACGGTTAATCAGATTTAGGAAAAGGAAAAACAAATGAGCAACCTACCTGTAGTTGGCCACTGGATCAACGGTGCCCACAAAGCAAGCAATTCTGGCCGCACTGCTGATGTTTATGATCCAGCACTTGGCGAAGTTACCAAGCACGTAGCCCTTGCCAATGAGGCCGAGATACTTGAGGCAATTGCGTCAGCTAAGGCGGCGTTCCCAGCTTGGAGCAACCTGTCTCTGGCTCGTCGCCAGGCCATCATCTTTAACTTCCGTGAGCTTTTGAACCGCAAGAAGCCAGAGCTCGCTGAAATCATCACAGCTGAGCACGGCAAGGTTTTGTCTGACGCACTTGGTGAAATCACCCGTGGTCAAGAAGTTGTTGAATTTGCAACCGGTATGCCTCACCTTCTTAAGGGTTTCTACTCTGAGAACGTTTCAACCGGCGTTGACGTTTACTCAACTCGTCAGGCACTTGGCGTAGTTGGCGTCATCAGCCCATTCAACTTTCCGGCCATGGTTCCAATGTGGTTCTTCCCAATTGCACTTGCTGCCGGTAACTGCGTTATTTTGAAGCCTTCTGAAAAAGACCCTTCAGCAGCAATCTGGATGGCAGAGTTGCTAAAAGAAGCTGGACTTCCAGACGGTGTATTCACAGTTCTAAACGGCGACAAAGAGTCTGTTGATGGCCTACTGACCCACCCTGATGTCAAGGCAATCTCATTCGTGGGTTCAACCCCAATCGCTCAGTATGTTTACGAAACGGGTTCACGTCACGGAAAGCGCGTTCAGGCTCTAGGTGGAGCTAAGAACCACATGTTGGTTCTTCCTGACGCCGACCTTGACCTAGTTGCCGACTCAGCAATCAACGCAGGCTTTGGTTCTGCTGGTGAGCGCTGCATGGCAATCTCGGTTGTCGTTGCGGTCGAGCCGGTTGCCGATGACCTAATCGAGAAGATCAAGACCCGCATGGCCACTCTTCGCACCGGAGATGGTCGTCGCGGTTGTGACATGGGCCCATTGGTTACCAAGGTTCACCGCGACAAAGTTGCTTCATACATCGACATTGCCAAGGCAGATGGCGCTGATGTTGTTGTTGACGGTCGCGATGACAAGTTCGACGGCGCACCAAACGGTTTCTGGCTTGGCCCAACCCTGATCGACAAGGTTCCAACCTCTTCAAAGGTTTACACCGAAGAGATCTTTGGCCCGGTCTTGTCAATCGTGCGCGTCAAGACCTATGAAGAGGGCGTAGACCTAATCAACAACGGCGCTTACGGCAACGGAACTGCCATCTTCACCAACGATGGTGGAGCAGCTCGCCGTTTCCAAAACGAGGTTGAGGTTGGCATGATCGGCATCAACGTGCCAATTCCTGTGCCAGTTGCCTACTACTCATTCGGTGGCTGGAAGTCATCATTGTTCGGTGACACCAAGGCTCACGGTGTAGAGGGCGTTCACTTCTTCACCCGCGGCAAAGCAATCACCAGCCGCTGGCTTGACCCAAGCCACGGTGGAATTAACCTAGGCTTCCCACAGAACTAGTTTTTCGAAGAAGTTAGAGACTCCAATGACGTGGTTTTACAAAAAAGGTGAATTGAGCCGTGACGGCTGGGATGTCCTGGTCGACGGTTCAATCAAAGGCTGGCAACACACCGGCCTTCGAGTTGGCACCCTTGGCGACAACCGCAAGTTTCACCTGCCGGCCGATGGCCTCGAGCGGATTATTTTTGCACTCGACGGCCAAGGCCTGACAGTTGAATACCGTCTAGCCGGAGACTCTGATTTCACCAGCCAGTTCTTACGCGGTCGCAAGTCTGTCTTCCACGGCGCCGCCGACATGCTCTATCTGCCGGTTGAAACTGAAATCAAAATTCAGGGCGATGGCCGGGTTTGCATTGGTGAGGCGCCGGCCAAAAATGCCAAGCCGGTCAACTTCATGGCGGCAGAAGATGTTCCAGTATTTGTTCGCGGAGCTGGTCGCGAGAGTCGTCAGGTGCACAACTTTGGTGTTCCAGAAACTCTCGACGCCGACCGATTCATCGTGGTTGAGGTCATTGTTCCTGCGGGCAACTGGTCAGGAATTCCGGCTCACAAGCACGACACATACATCCCAGGTGTTGAATCAAATCTCGAAGAAATTTATTACTTCGAGACTGCGGTCACCCGCGGGGTTACCGCTCCGGTCACGGTTGACCCAACCGGTTATCTTCGTGGCTCGGCCTCAGATGAGCGCGAGTTCAACGTCCTTGAAGAAGTTCGTTCGGGTGACGTTGGCTTGGTGCCACACGGATGGCACGGCCCGGCGATGGCTACACCTGGCTATGACCTTTACTTCTTCAACGTGATGGCCGGTCCAGACCCGGATCGCAGTTGGAATATCACCGACGACCCAAACCAGGCTTGGATTCGCGAGACCTGGCACAGTCAAGATCCAGACCCAAGACTTCCTTACACGGCGTAATCAGAGAAAGAAACAAAAATGGCAACTCGCAGAATGTCTGTTAGTCAGGCAATCGTTGAATTCTTAGCTCACCAGTACACCGTCGATGGCGACATCCGTGTGCGAACCATCGAGGGCTTCTATGGCATCTTTGGGCACGGAAACGTTGCTGGCATTGGTCAGTCACTAAAGCAGCTATCGGTCACCAACCCTGAAATGATGCCTTATCACCAGGCCCGCAATGAGCAGGCTATGGGGCACGAGTCAATTGCCTATTCACGCATGACTCGGCGTCGCTCAACCTACGCCTGTGCCGCATCAGTCGGCCCAGGTGCCGCAAACCTTTTGACCGCGGCAGCAGTGGCAACAACTAACCGTTTGCCAGTCTTGCTCTTGCCATCTGACACCTTTGCAAACCGTGTTGCTGACCCTGTGCTTCAGCAGCTAGAGCAGCCACACGATGCCAGCATGACCGTCAACGACGCATTCAAGCCACTTTCACGCTTCTTTGATCGCATCACCCGACCAGAGCAGGTTTTCTCAGCGATGCTTGGCGCCATGAGGGTTTTGACTGACCCGGTTGAAACCGGTGCAGTGACTGTTTGCCTACCTGAAGACCTTCAGGCCGAGTTCATCGACGTGCCTGAAGAGTTTCTTGCAGATCGCGAATGGCACATTCGTCGCCCTCGCCCAGACCGTGGTTTGATGGCAGAGGTTGCAGCCGCAATTCGTGGTGCAAAGCGTCCGATGATCGTCGCCGGTGGTGGTGTGATTTATTCAGACGCCAACCAAGAGCTTCGTCGATTTGTTGAGCAGACCGGAATTCCAGTGGGTATGTCCCAGGCTGGTGTTGGTTCACTCGTTTGGGATCACCAGCAGAACCTAGGTGCAGTCGGTGCGACCGGAACCACAGCTGCCAACCGCATTGCAGCTGAGGCTGATGTCATTATCGGAATCGGCACTCGCTATAGCGACTTCACTACCGCCAGTCGCACCGCATTCCAAAACCCGAACGTTAAATTCATCAACATCAACATCGCTTCTTTTGATGCTTTCAAGCACGGATCGGCTATCCCAGTGGTTGCTGATGCCCGTGAGTCAATCGTCGAGTTGGCTGAAGAGCTATCTGGTTACGGCGTTGCCAGCGAATTCCGCGCCCACTACACCGAGCAGAAGAGCATCTGGGATGCAGCTGTTGACGCAGCCTTCGTCGACCAGCGCCGTGAGCTACCTGGGCAGCCTGAAATCATCGGTGCTGTGCAGCAGTCTAGCGACGCCCGCGACGTTGTGATTTGTGCTGCCGGTTCACTGCCTGGTGACCTTCACAAACTTTGGCGAGTGCGCGATGACTTGGGTTACCACGTTGAATATGCGTTCTCATGCATGGGCTATGAGATTGCAGCTGGTTTAGGCGTAGCGCGAGCTGACAAAACTCGCGATGCAATCGTCATGGTTGGCGATGGCTCATACCTGATGATGCATACAGAATTGGTCACGGCTGTTGCTGAGCGATTGAAGTTCATCACAGTGCTGATTCAGAACCACGGATACGCTTCGATTGGCCACCTCTCTGAAGATGTTGGTTCACAGCGCTATGGCACGAAGTACCGCTACCGTGATGAGGCTGGAAACAACCACGAAACCGGTGACGTTCTGCCTATTGACCTTGCAGCAAATGCTGAGAGTTATGGCGTGAAGGTTATCCGTGTAGAACCAGGCCCAGACTCAATCAGTGACCTAAAAGCCGCTATGAAGCAGGCTAAGGCTCACGTCGGTGGTCCAGTTCTAATCCACATCAACAACGACCCTCTTATCTACGCGCCAGATGGTGAAGGCTGGTGGGACGTTCCAGTCATGCCAGTTTCTGAACTAGAGAGCACTCAGAAGGCTTTCGTTGGTTATGACGAAGTAAAGAAGACACAAAAAGCTCTCATTGGCAAGGGCGCTGTAGAGCGCAAGATCTAGTTAGCGAATTAGGAGAACATCATGGTCAAAATTGCACTAGACCCAACGCCATTCCACAGCACACACTCGCTACTTGAGTTTCCGGCGCTCGCTGCAGATCTTGGTTACAAGTATCTTCAGATGACTCCTCACGCCGATATGATTCCGTTCTTCAACCACCCAAAGGCCGATGACGACCTGGTCAAGGCAATGAAGAAGGCATGCAAAGACGCAGGCGTTGAAATCGCATCAACATTGCCAGTGTTGCGCTGGTCAGGGCCAGACGAAGATGCTCGTGAAGCTGCCGTGCGCTATTGGAAGCGAGTAATTCGCATCACCGCGGAACTTGGCGTAGACACTATCGGAACCGAGTTCAACGGTCGCCCGGAACGAGCCGAGGAATCAGAGCGTGCTTTCTATCGTTCGATGGAAGAGCTTGTTCCGATCATTGAAAAAGAAGGCATCAAGGTTTTCATCGACCCGCACCCAGATGACTTTGTTGAAAATGGACTAGCCGCCTGGAGAGTTATCCGTGGAATCAATTCAAAGAACTTCGGAATGGTTTACGTGGCTTCACACACATTCCACATGGGTAATCAACCGCTCCAGATCATGCAGGCGGCTGGTGACCGACTTGGTATCGTGCATGTTTCAGACACAATGGACCACACGGCTTCACACGGTCTGCGCTACATAACAAACCCGCCGGGCAACGCGGTTAGAGTGCACCAACACCTCAAGATGAACGATGGCGACGTGAACTTCGATGAGTTCTTTGGTGGCCTCAAGTCGATTGGTTTCTTGGACAACCCGAACAGCATTATGTGCTCAAGCGTTTTCGCTGAAAATGAGAATGCTAGAGCGGTTGCCATTTATCAGCGCGAAGAGATGGAAAAACGCATCTCAGCTTTGGCTTAGTTGTGACTTTTCAACTCGCAGCATCAGCGGAGATGCTTTTTCTAGACCTACCATTTGTTGAGCGCGTGGAGAGAATCCGAGATTTGGGATTTCAGGTTGAGATCTGGAACTGGACTACCAAAGACTTGCCGGCGCTTGCCTCAACCGGCGCAACCTTTTCTTCGATGACCGGGTACATCGAAGGTGATCTTATTACCGAAGATGGCGCTAATCGACTCATCGAAACGGCAAAGCTTTCACTTGAGGCCGCAAAGGTTATTGATTCGCCACGTTTGAACCTTCACGGCACTGGATTAGATGGTGATGGCCAAGCTGTGATTCCAACACCAGTAGTCTCCAAATCTGACTGGATTAAGGCTCAGAATACCCTCGCCCGTCTTGCAGAGTTGGGCGAACAGCACAATCGCGTTTTCACGCTAGAAAATCTCAATAATCTAGTCGACCACCCGAACGTTCCCTTTGCTAAGGCAGCTGACACATTGGCGCTGGTTCAATCGGTGAACAGTAATCACCTAAAACTAAACCTAGATCTTTACCACGCTCAGATTGGCGAGGGAAACCTCGTAGGGCTGGTAACTGAGTGTCTTCCTTGGATTGGCGAAATTCAAGTTGCCGATGTGCCTGGGCGCTGCCAGCCCGGAACTGGAGAAATTTACTATCCACGCATAGCCAAGGCACTCACTGAGCTGGGATACACCGGAGTAGTAGGGCTCGAGGGCTGGGCAAGCGGTGACTCAGAGCGTGCACTTGAAGATTTCAAAAAAGCTTTCTCGCACTAGTCGCTTAAATATGTAATAATGTCCTTACAAAGTATTTCTACTTGAGAGGACGAAATGCCACTAGTCAGAATCGACCTAAACCGTGGGCGATCAGTTGAGGCCGTTAAGGCCATTGCTGATGGAATTCACGAGGCGATTGTTGATGTGTATGGCATCCCAGTTCGCGACCGGTTTCAGATCATCAACCAGCTCGAAAACGGTTCGATAATCGCAGAAGACGCTGGTCTGGGATTCGAACGCACCGATGGTGTGGTCATGATCCAGATTTTCACCCAGCGCGGTCGTTCAGTAGAAACCAAACAAGCTCTATACGAAAAAATCCACGCAAATCTTGCATCGATTGGCGTGGCCGGTGAAGACGTTTTTATCGGCTATGTAGAGAACGGCCCACAGGATTGGTCTTTTGGATTCGGGATTGCCCAATACCAAACCGGTGAGTTAGCGGTGCCGGCAGCTGGGGCTGCCTAGGCTGAACGCAAAAAAATGGACCCTGACTGCAGTCGGGGTCCATTTCTTTATCCAAGCTATTTCTCTACGAGGGTTACTTCAAACGAGTAAAGATCTGGGCGATAGCAGTGGTGGCCAAACTCAACGGCCTTGCCTGAATTGTCGTAGGCGGTTCTGTCCATGGTCAGCAACGCAGCGTTCTTCTCGATGTCGAGAAGATTCGACTCGTTAGAACTTGCCTTACGTGCCCCGATTCGCTGCTTTGCCACGCGAATGGTTACACCGCGTGACCGAAGCAACTGGTACAAACCGAATTCGTTGAGCTCAGCTTCGGTGATGTCGGTGAACTCGGTGGGTAGCCAGTTCTCAAGAATTGAAACCGCAACATTGTCAGCAGAACGCAGGCGTTTTACATACAGAACGTTTGCACCCACAGCCACGCCAAGCTTTTCAGCGATTTTTGCATCGGCCTTCTGAATCTTGTAGTCAATTAGAGCCGTTGATGGCTTTTGGCCACTACGAGCGAGGTCTTCATAAAGTGACGTTAATTCAACCCCTCGGGTAACCTGGCCGTGAACAACCTGGGTTCCAATTCCACGACGACGAACTAGCAAGCCTTTGTCTACAAGGTCTTGAATAGCTCGACGCACGGTTGGTCGACTCAGGCCTAGACGCTCGCCAAGGGCAACCTCGTTTTCAAGGCGTGAACCGGCCGGCAAAGTGCCATCCATGATGGCCTGCTCAATCTTCTGAGCTACCTGAAAATAAAGGGGGATAGGACCTGAGCGGTCAAGGTCCATAAACGCTGACATCGGCAGAATTTGCTCTTGCTGATTCACTTATTACCTCTTGCTAACTAACAGTCGCCATACTTTGGCAATTTGTTAGAACATTAGCACTTAGTTGCTAATTTTTAGCGAAATGAGGCTTGGGTCAAGTCGTGTAATTTGCCGTTGGTTGCCAGCACGGATGAAGATTCCGCAGTCAAAACTCCGGCCAGGTCAGAGAATTTTCCGCCAGCTAATTCAACCACCGGAACCAGCGCGGCAATGTCGTAAATCTTTAGATCGTGCTCGGCAACGATGTCGACTGAACCTTCGGCCAGCAACATGTAGCTCCAGAAATCTCCGTAAGCACGAGTGCGCCAAATTTTGCGACTCAGGGCAATAAGTTGTGGCATTTTGCCAGATTGATCCCACAGCTGCAGGTTGTTGTAGCTAAGCGATGCGTTTTCGAGGTCAGAAATGCCCGACACGGCAATTTGACGCTCGGTGCCATCAATCTCACGGGTGTGTGCCCCAATGCCCGGCGCGGCCCACCAGCGGCGACCCAGTGCTGGTGCTGAAACTACGCTAACCGTCGGCTTGCCATCAATAGAGAGTGCAATCAAAGTTGCCCAGACTGGCACACCACGAAGGTAGTTTGCCGTGCCGTCGATTGGGTCGATAATCCAGGTTCGGTTGGTTGAACCATCGCTTGAACCATACTCTTCGCCAATTAGGGCATCGGTTGGAACTTTCTTGGCCAGAATTGTCTTCAGGGCTGCTTCAACGGCTTTATCAGCATCGGTAACCGGGCTTCGGTCTGGCTTGGTCTCGACCTTTAGGTCAAGTGCACGAAATCTCTGCAGCGAGATTTGGTCAGCGGTGTCAGCCAGTTCAAGGGCAAGCGCGAGGTCGGCGGCAAAGTTCATGGATAAAGTCTATTCCGCGCTCTTGTCCATGGATTTGTCTGAATGTGTAGCCAACGATGTCATCAATCGGCGTAACGAATCGACTCTCGAAGCGCCGTGCTCGCCCAAGGTTCCGTTGGAAATTGCTGTGTCGAGTTCACAGTCAGGAGCATCGGCAGCGTGAGTGCAGTCGCGTGGGCAGGTTTCAATGACTGACCATAAATCTTCAAAAGACTTCAGCAGATTCTCTGGTTTTACATGCCCTAGACCAAAAGAACGAACACCCGGGGTGTCAATGATCCAACCTTGGCCGACGGTCTCGTCAAGTTGAATTGCTCGCACCGAAGAGCTGGTGTGACGCCCGCGGCCGGTAACCGCATTTACTCCGCCGGTGGCTCGCAGTGCGTGCGGAGCAAGTGCGTTTACGAGCGTTGATTTGCCCACGCCTGAGTGGCCAACAAATACCGTCGTTTGACCATCTAGCAACTCACGCAAACGAGGGAGGGCAGGGTCATCCGAGCGATTTAATACCACTGGGATGCTTAGGCCTGAAAAGTTGGCCAAGAACTCTGCCGGATCGGCCAGGTCGGTTTTGGTGATGATGAGAATCGGCTTGAGACCTGCGTCGTAGGCTGCTGCCAAATAGCGGTCAATCAATCGGGTTCTTGGTTCGGGGTTGGCGATAGCCACCACGATGGCCATTTGGGTGGCGTTTGCAACAATCACGCGTTCGACTAAATCAGAGTCATCAGCACTGCGACGAAGCAAAGATGTGCGGGGTTCGATTCGAACAATTCTCGCCAGGGCACCAACGGTTTCTGAGATGTCGCCGGCCAGAGCCACGTTATCGCCTACGGCTGCACCGTGTTTACGAAGCTCCTTGCCCAGCGTTGCATTAATTACTCGCTCTTCGTCTTCGAGCAAGACTCGATAACGGCCAACATCTACGCCCAGAACTAGACCAATTGGGGCCTCTTTGTGCTCAGGTCGTTTTTTGGTTCGCGGCTTGTTGCCCTTTGGGTTTGGGCGAACGCGCACATCGGTTTCATCCAGGTCGTTCTGACCCGGATCTGGCTCATAGAGCCAACTCAAGCGTTGCCTTCAAGCATGTTGTGCCACATTTTGTCGAACTCTGGCATGGTCTTAGAAGTCGTTTTGATGTCTTCGATTTCAATGCCTGGCACGCGAAGCCCAATGATTGCGCCTGCAGTTGCCATGCGGTGGTCTTCGTAAGTCTGCCAAAGGGCGCCGTGAAGATTATTGCTCGGGTCAATTTCGAGACCATCTGGCGTTTCGCGGGCGATGCCACCAATTCGGTTGATTTCGGCAGCCAGCGCAGCTAGTCGATCGGTCTCGTGACCTCGAAGGTGCGCGACGCCGCGAATGATGGTTGGGCTATCGGCAAGTGCTGCGAGTGCCGCAATAACCGGGGTTAGCTCGCCACCGATTGAAAGATCAATATCGATGCCGTGAATGGCTCCGGTGCCAGTGATTTTTAGGCCACCGTTTTCACGAGCAATCTTGGCGCCCATCTGTTGCAAAATTCCGTCAAACTCATCGCCCACCTGGGTGGTTGAATTTGGCCATCCTGGGATAAAAACCTCGCCGCCGGCAACCATAGCTGCGGCTAAAAATGGGCCTGCATTCGAAAGGTCAGGCTCGATGGCAACTGTGCCACCGGAGATCGGGCCTGGTTCTACTCTCCACACAGCAGGTGCTGGGCTAGAAACCTTGACTCCGCGCTTAGCTAGGCAGTCGAGGGTCATTTCGATGTGAGGCATTGAAGGCAGGTGCTCACCCTCGTGCTTGAGCGTGATGCCGTTGTCGAAGCGTGCCGCGGCCAGCAAAAGGCCAGAAACGAATTGGCTTGAGCTTGATGCATCGATGGTGATTTCGCCACCGGCAACCGAGCCGTCACCGTGAACGGTGAAAGGCAGAGCCCCTGAGCCGTTGTCTGAAACCTCAGCACCCAGAGCGCGAAGACTATCGATGGTCACGTTCATTGGGCGGCGACGAGCGGCTTCATCACCATCGAACAAGACATTCTGGTTGCTTAGAAGTGAAATGGGTGGCACAAAACGCATAACGGTGCCAGCTAGACCACAATCGATCTTTGCCTCGCGGTTAAAGGCGCCAGGCGTGACCAGCACTGAACCGTCATCGTTGACCTGAATATCTGTTCCAAGACTGCGCAGCGCCTCAATCATAAGGGCGCTATCTCTTGACGCTAAAGTATCGGTCAATAAGGTTGGTTCGCTCGCAATGGCAGACAAAACCAACTCGCGGTTGTTCAAAGATTTAGACCCAGGTAGTGAAACACTCGCGTGCAACTCACCAGTGGCAATTGGGGCAGGCCAAGGCTGGGAATACGCTGAAGAGGTCATAGGTTCAAAGTTACCATGAGTAGTTTTGTTGCTTCGGGTGCTGGCTTTGGCATGCCAAGACTAAACTCGAAAACGATGAAGTCAAAAGACGCCTCGGCGAAGCAAAATCAGATTCAAGAGTTTGAACAGCAGGCTCTGCCGCTGATGCCGCAACTTTATGGTGCGGCTCTCCGATGGACTCGAAACCCATCGGATGCAGAAGATCTAGTGCAAGAGACTTTTGCCAAAGCATTCGTTGCTTGGGCTCAGTATCAGCAGGGCACGAATCTAAAAGCGTGGCTTTACCGAATCATGACCAACACCCACATCAACTCGTTCAACAAACGGGCAAAAGATCAGGCCAAGGGTGGCCTAGATGATCTTGAAGACTGGCAGCTTGGTTCAGCCGAATCAGTAACCTCGCTAGCTAGCCGATCTGCCGAACTTGAAGCAATCGACAACATGCCTTCAGAAACCATCAAGAATGCCCTGCACCAGATTCCAGATGAGTTTCGAA
This sequence comes from uncultured Rhodoluna sp., assembly GCA_964539165.1. Lineage (GTDB taxonomy): Bacteria > Actinomycetota > Actinomycetes > Actinomycetales > Microbacteriaceae > Rhodoluna. The sequence goes on from CAZIFS010000014.1 coordinate 21,654, forward strand.
TGGTGGTTTATTACGCCGTGGTTGACGGTTTGCCTTATGCCGAGATTGCCGAGATTATGGGCACCCCGGTTGGCACAGTGATGAGTCGCCTTCACCGTGGCAAAAAACTTTTGAGAACTCTGTTGGCCGAATATGCGGCTCAAGAGGGTTATGACGTATCTGATAACAAGGATGAGGTTAAGTAATGTCTGAGATCGACTGCCAAGAGACTAAACGTCACGTGCATGAATATCTGCACAATGAGCTGTCTGACCAAGAATTGGATGACATCACCGCTCACCTTGCGAACTGCGACAGTTGTGAGACTGATTACGACCTAGAGACCCTGATCAATGGTGCAATCAAGCAGAGTTGCACCGAAGATGTTCCCCAAGAGCTAGCCGAGCGAGTACTAGCCGAGATTCGCCGCATTCAAGCTAACGGCGGCGTTCACTAATCAGATTCAGGTAGTTCGAGCCACTCGTACCAGCCGCGGTTCAAAACCAACCAAGCGACTAGACCGTGACCAATCTGACCTGGCAGACCGTGCTCAGAACTTGAAATTTCTTGATTCCAGCCCTCGTGCTCAACGAGAGGTCTGAAGCAGTCGACAAATGGAATGCCTCGGCGAGTTGCAACATCTTCAAAGCCGGTAGCTAGGTGCTCAACCTCAGGGTTTAGCTCTGGGTTGCGATGCGGAGTTGGGCCAACGATAAAAGACTGAATTCCGGCACGTTTTGCTTCGTCAACAATGGTTGCAACATTTAGGCGACTTCTCGAAAGTGAGATACCCGCTGCCGGGTCAGTGTTTCCGAGGGCCAGAACCAAACGATTTTCAGTCTCGGCGCTGAAGCGGCGCCCAATCTCAGCAGCCCAACGTTCAGCAAGCATGCTCGTTGTTTCATCTGGGGCGGGTAGAGCAAAAATGTCGATTCGCGGGTTGTTACGCGGAGTTTTTGAAGTTACTCGACCTACCCAACCCATTCCCTTTGGGTCGCCAGCGGCCGAGATAAGCGCATCGCCAAGAATGACGATGCGCACATCACGACGCGATTCGGTGCTCATTTTTAGATTGAGAACGCTCTCGAAATAAGGTCAGCTTGTTCAGCAGCGTGTGCCTTGGCAGAACCGGTTGCTGGTGACGCGCTGGCTGGGCGTGAGACAAGTTTGGCAACTTGCCCATCCATGTAGCGAGGCAAGAACAAACCGATGTAAGTCCAAGGGCCTTGGTTGGCAGGTTCGTCTTGAACCCAAACCAATTCAGCATTTGGATATTGTGCGTATGCAGCCTTGATCTCGTCAACCGGAGTTGGGTAAAGCTGTTCGACGCGAACGATGGCGGTGGTGCCATCGTTACGCTTCTGAGCTTCAGCCAGAAGATCCCAGTAGATTTTGCCTGAACAGAATAGAACGCGCTTGACTGCATTGGCATCAAGGTTCTGCTGGTCAGGAATAACTGTCTGGAATGTTCCGGTGGTGAAATCTTCAACTGCAGATGATGCAGCTTTGAGACGCAACATTGACTTAGGGCTGAATACCACCAACGGGCGCTTAGGCGTTGAGTATGCCTGCCGACGAAGAAGGTGGAAGTGGTTTGCCGGAGTTGAAGGCTGAGCAACAGTCATGTTGTTCTGGGCACACAACTGCAGGTAGCGCTCGATGCGTGCTGATGAGTGGTCTGGACCCTGACCTTCATAACCGTGAGGCAAAAGCAAGACCACACCAGAGTGCTGGTTCCACTTTTGCTCAGCAGATGAAATGAATTCGTCGATGATGCTCTGCGCGCCGTTGGCGAAGTCGCCGAACTGGGCTTCCCACAGAACCAAGGCATCCTGGTTCTCAACTGCATAACCGTATTCATAGCCCATAGCTGCATACTCGCTGAGCAATGAGTCATAGATGTAGAACTTGGCTTGGTCAGCGGTTAGGTTGCGCAGAGGCATCCACTCTTGACCATTGATGCGGTCGTGGAACACAGCGTGGCGCTGAACGAAGGTTCCGCGTCGGCTGTCTTGTCCCGCCATGCGAACAGCCTTGCCTTCGACCAAAAGCGAACCAAGAGCAAGTAGCTCACCGAAGCCCCAGTCGATGCCGCCCTCGCGACTCATTTCGACTCGCTTGGTTAGCAACTGCTGAAGTTTAGGGTGCACGTTGAAAGCAGGTGGCTGGTTGTTGTGCGCGTCACCGATTAGCTCAACCATTTGGCGAGAGATCGCGGTCGCGTTGGCAACACCAGTTTGGTCGCTAGCGGTGGTTCCGATGCCTACTGGGCGCGGAACCAACGGTGGAGCGGCAACCATGGCCTCGTGTACTTCAACGAATGCTTGCTCAAGACGGTTCTGGAAACCAGCGTTTGCTGCTTCGAACTCGTCACGAGTGATGTCGCCACGGCCAACCAAAGATTCCATGTACAAGGTGCGAACCGAGCGCTTGGCCTCGATCAGGTTGTACATCAATGGCTGAGTCATCGACGGGTCGTCACCTTCGTTGTGACCGCGACGGCGGTAACAGATGATG
>CAZIFS010000015.1:0-24143 GCA_964539165.1 uncultured Rhodoluna sp.
TTGAGCTGGTGAAATTCCAGCACCGACGGTTAAAGTCCGGATGGGAGAAGAACGATGCGTTGGCGTTTTTGCGTCAACGTCATTTTCTCAACCCCGAGGTTCGTTAACTTTAGACGAAGACCCGGGTGTATGGAACATAAAACGCAATTCGAAGCAGCGATGAATCGCGCCTTCGAGCTAGCTGCGCAAAGCCCAGCATTTGGAGTGAACCCACAGGTGGGCGCAGTCATCCTTGATGCATCAGGGCAAATTGTTGCCGAGGGGTATCACCGTGGCGCTGGCACTGCCCACGCAGAAGTTGACGCGCTTGCAAATTTGAAGTCGGCAGGCATTTCTGCAGCCGGACTTACTGCCGTAGTGACCCTAGAACCCTGCAACCACACCGGAAAAACCGGCCCTTGCTCGCAAGCGCTAATCGCTGCCGGAATTGGAAGAGTTGTATTTGCGGCCAGCGACCCTGGTGAAAAGTCAAAGGGTGGCGCTCAAACCCTGGCAGAGGCGGGAATTGAAGTCTTGGCTGGAGTGCAGGCTGTGCGCGGTTCTGATTTGATCAAGCCTTGGATTGTGAACACCTTTTTGAAGCGCCCCTATGTCATGCTCAAGTGGGCCAGCAGTGTTGACGGCCGTTCAGCGGCACCTGATGGCAGCAGCAAATGGATTACCAGCCCGGAAGCTAGAGCCGACGTGCATCTGCGTCGCTCTATGGCTGACGCCATTTTGGTTGGAACCGGAACCGTGCTGGCTGACGACCCGGAGCTCACCGCTCGCCAGGAGGATGGCTCTTTATATGCAGACCAGCCGTTGAGAGTTGTGGTTGGTGAAAGCAAACTTGAAGCAACTGCCCGCGTTTTTAATCGTGACGCAGAAACTGTTCAATTTGAAACCCGAGATATGAATCTGGTTTTGTCTGAACTTTTCAGCCGCGGCGTTCGCAGCCTATTTATTGAGGGCGGCCCAACGGTTGCAACCCATTTTGTCAACCTAGGTCTAGTTGACGAGTACCTGATCTATCTGGCTCCAATGTTGATTGGTGGACCGAAGACTTCCATCAAGCAATTAGATGTGTCGACCATGAGCGAGGCTCAGCAACTTGAATTTATCCAAGTGGAAAAGCTTGGGAAAGACCTGTTTATCCGTGCATTACCGAGGGAGAAATAATGTTCACCGGAATTATCGAAGAACTTGGCGTTGTGGACTCAATTGAACAACTGCCTGACGCTATTCGCCTTAAGATTCGAGGCCCACTTGTGGTTTCAGATGTGAAGCGTGGCGACTCAATTGCGGTGAATGGCGCCTGCCTAACTGCGGTTGAATTTGATGCAGAAACCTTCACCGCGGATGTGATGCAAGAGACTTTGCGTCTAACTAGCCTTGACGCAATCAAGGCAGGTGACCCGGTAAATCTGGAACGCGCGATGACTGCAGCAACCCGCTTTGGTGGACACGTAGTTCAGGGCCACGTTGATGGCGTAGGCCAAATCATTTCTCGTCAACCCTCTGAAAACTGGGAATGGGTTCGAGTTCAGGTTCCGGCCGAGCTGATGAAGTATGTGGTACTCAAGGGCTCGATAACCATCGATGGCGTCTCACTAACCGTTAATGAGGTTGGCGATGACTGGCTTGGCCTGAGCTTGATTCCAGAGACTCTGGCTCTCACCACACTTGGATCAAAGAAACCTGGCGACAAGGTAAATGTCGAAGCTGATGTGATGGCAAAACACATCGAGCGCCTTCTAGAAGCGAGAAATATTTAATGGCACTAGCAACTATCGAACAAGCACTTGACACGCTTCGCGCTGGTAAGCCGATCTTGGTGGCTGACGATGAGAACCGCGAAAATGAAGGCGACGCAGTTATGGCCGCTGAGTTTGCGACCCCTGACTGGATTGCCTGGATGATCAGGAGAACTTCTGGTTATCTCTGTGCACCAATGACTGAGCAAATTGCTAACCGTCTTGATTTGCCGCTTATGGCTAAATCAAACCAGGATCGTCTTCGCACTCAATACACGATTTCAGTAGACGTAGCCGCTGGTACAACAACTGGAATTAGTGCTGAAGATCGCGCGTTGACGCTGCAGGCCTTGGCTGACCCAGCCACTGAACCTGGTGACCTAATTAGACCGGGTCACATCATTCCTCTTCGTGCGCACCACGAGGGAGTGTTGGCGAGACCTGGCCACACCGAAGCAACGGTTGACCTTTTGAAGCTAGCTGGACTAAACCCTGTTGGCGTAATCGGCGAAATGACCGAAACCGATGGCACCATGACCCGCCTACCGCGCCTTCTAGAAATTGGCGCAGAAGAGGGCATCCCAGTAATTACCATCGCCCAATTGGTTGAATACCGTCAGGGCGAGATCGAGTTTTCTGCAGAGCGACCGAATAACCGAATTCGCCTAGAGGCCGAAGCAAAACTACCGACAACCCACGGTGAATTCAAGGTGCGCGGCTATTACGACATCAAAACCACTGCTGATCACGTTGCAATCATTTCGGGCAACCCTACCGGCGACGACGTGCTGGTTCGCATGCACAGCGAGTGCATCACTGGTGAGGCTTTTGGCTCACTAAAGTGTGAATGCGGCCCGCAGCTTGATTTTGCCTTGGATGAGATTGCCCGCGACCCACGCGGCGGCGTAGTGATTTATCTGCGAGGCCAAGAAGGCCGAGGCATCGGTCTGCTGAACAAACTTAAGGCCTACGCTTTGCAAGACACCGGACTAGACACCGTGGATGCGAACCTTGCGCTCGGACTTCCGAGCGAAAATCGTGAGTATGGTGCCGCAGTAGCAATTTTGCGCGATCTGGGCGTAACCAGCGTTCGCTTGATGACCAACAACCCGGCGAAGAGCGGCTACCTAGTAGCCGCAGGCATTCCGGTGAACTCTTATGTTCCGGTGATCGTCGGAAAAGCTGAAGAAAACGAGCAATATTTAGAAACCAAACGTGCCCGCATGGGACACCTTATTCCGGAGGTAAAAGAATGAGTGGAGCGGGAGCCCCAAAACTAAAAATCGACGCAACAGGTCTTCAGATTGCGATTGTCGTAACCAGTTGGCACGACCAAATTACCGGTGGTTTGCTTGCCGGTGCCGAACGCGCGCTAAAGGCCGCCGGAAATGACACCTACGAGATTTGGCGAGTCCCTGGCGCATTTGAGCTTGCGCTGGGAGCACAAAAGGCAATCGATGCCGGAGCTGATGCTGTCATCGCATTGGGTGTCGTTATTCAAGGAGAAACCCCGCACTTTGACTACGTCTGCAGCGCTGCTACCGATGGGCTGAACCGAGTGCAACTTGATAGTGGTGTTCCAGTTGGCTTCGGGCTTTTAACCGTGGACAACGAGCAGCAGGCACTTGACCGTGCGGGCCTTGAAGGCTCAAAAGAAGACAAGGGTGCCGAGGCTGTAGAAGCAGCGGTCTTGATGGCTAGACTCTAAAATATGGAAATTCTAGAAATCATCATTCGCATCACCTTGGTGCTTCACCTGCTTGGCTTTGCCTCGATTATGTCTGGCACACTAAGCCAAACCAAGAACTTCAAAACTGGAGCCCCAGTTACCTCGGCCGTGGTTCACGGCGCATGGTTGTCGCTGCTCACCGGCGTAATTCTGACTGGGTTGGTATCTGCCGCCGATGAGACCGTGAACGATCTCGTGATCTCAATCAAGGGTCTCGGCATTATCGGCATCTTCTTCATCGCCTACACCTTCTCGAAAAAGGAAACCGCACCCAAGTGGGCCGTTCCAACTATCTTGCTTTTGACCGTGGTTAATCTTTCGATTGCAGTAATCACTGGAGTGACAGACGAGTAATGAGATGACTCGAAAGGGGTTCGCGCAATAGCGCGAGCCCCTTTTTCATTTGTGGAATGGGGAAACCGTCATAATATGTTGCTTATACGCAACAACACGGAAGGGGGCCGGATGATTGAACTTGCCGTTCACCAAGAACCAACTGAAATTTGGATTGAAAACGTTTCCCAAGATCTTTTGCGCATTCACGTTTCAATGCGCGAAACGAAAACCAATTTGCGGCGCACCCTGACCGACTTAGGGGTGGATCACGACTTTGCTATGGAAGCCATGGATATTTGGTCAAGAGATGACCTAGCCAGGAGCTTTGAAGTAGAAGGCGAACTACTAATCGTCAAGCAGAAAAGCTAGGACGTCTTCTTCAGAAGGTGCGATTACACCCAAGCCAATCAAAAGTGAGTGCGGTGAACATCCAAGGGCGTCACATAAAGCGGGGATTACACGCACCGAAGGGCTCTGCTGCTGGCGGAAGTACCGTGAGAGATTTCCCTTATGAATACCGGTCTTATCCTGAAGTTCATCAAAGGTTTCAATTTCTTGGGCCAGCATCTGCTCGCGAAGCCAAGAACTAGATTCTTCAGGGCCAAAAATTTCCATTGATTCATCCAAGCTATGAGGGGTATCGCTACAAGTTCAAATCTACCCGCTTGTGGATAACCATCAGCGATTTGCTGGAAAAGTCATGATTTTGAAATTGAACGCCCGCCGAAAACCGGGGGGCGATCGACGGGCGTCCTTAAAGCGCTGAAACCCATTGGGGAATGGGGAAGTATTCAGCGCCATTAGAAAGGTTAAGTAATTTGTTGCTTATTCACAACAAATCTCTGGCAACATCTTTTCGCCCTTAGCGCATAAAGAGGGCTGTGAGTCGCTTGGTTGTGAAGAACAAACCAACCACGATCATGACAGCAAAGTAAAGAATGTGCCCGAGCAATTCAGGACCAATATTGCCCAGCGTGAATGCACGTTCGAGTTGAATTGCATGCCAAAGTGGCATCGCCTGAATAAGGGCTTGCAACCACTCTGGGTAGACGCTCAGCGGGTAAAAAGTGCCCGAAAATAAGAACATCGGCAACATGAAGAAGTTCACGTAGTTCATCTGGTGGAACGACTTCAAATATGAGGTCACAGCCATACCCACCGATGAAAAACCAAAGGCGATCAAAACAGCACCTGGGATGGCCAGCAAGCCCCACCAACTTGGGATCAAGCCAAGTGGCCACATGATTAACATAAAGCTGATCGCATACATGGCACCACGAACCAGCGCCCAAGCAATTTCGCCCAGAGCTACATCCAATGGGCCAAGCGAGGTTGCAAGCATGCTCTCGTAAAGCTTGGCGAAGTGCATTTTGAAATAAACGTTCCAGGTGCTGTCAAAAATTGCGCCGTTCATCGCCGAGGTCGCTAAAAGCGCTGGTGCGATGTAAGCCGCAAAAGTTACTTCTTTGCCTGACCCATCAGTGATTCCGCCCACCAGGGCACCTAAACCGAACCCAAAAGCGAGTAAGAAGAACAGCGGCTCTAAGAAGCCGGTTGCCACAGCCACCAGATTGCTGGTTCGAAGGGCAAAGAAGCCGCGCTGAAGCACCACTCTGCTTCGCCCAGAATAAACACCGGCAAGCGCATTCTTCTGTCGTCGTTCTGCGTTGGCAACCGCGGCCGTCACGGCGCTATTTACAAAACTCATGCTGACAACCTCTTGGCGAATTTTGGATAGGCGATAGCCAGACCCACTACAGCCCAAAGCGCCAAGTAGGCGATGTGAACGACCAAGACCCACGGTTCGATAGTGTGCCCATAGCTGATAGCACGCGATAGATCTGTTGCGTGCCAAAGCGGAGAAATCCAGCCAAACCACTGGAGATAGATCGGCGTGGTTTCGATTGGATAAAAGGTGCCCGAGAACATGAACATTGGAAAGATGATCAGACGCTGCACGACCTCCATAAAAGAACCGTTTTCGCTGGCATAGCCCGCCATGCCAACCATCACGCAGCTATATGCCATTGCAGCAAGGATTGCAGTGACATACATCGGCAACATATTTGCAAGGGTCACGCCACCGAAACCGAGCAGTACAAGTTCATAAATTGCAGTCGTGATCAGAGTTCGAATCAGTGCTGCAGTCAAAACTCCGTGAACGATGTCTCGTGAGCTAACCGGAGTTGAATTCACAGCGAAGAAACCCTTGTCCCAAATAAAACCTTGCATTACTGGAAACACGGTTTCGTCCTGGGCACCTTGGATTGCAGCCGAAGCTAGCAAGGCTGGCGCGAGAAAGGTGAGGTAAGGAACTCCGTCGACTCCGGCACCGCCAGAATTGGCATCAACGAGTGCTCCGATTCCAAGCCCGATTGAGAATAAATACAAAATTGGGTTTCCGATGCCGAAGATCAGGATCGCCGTAACCCATTTGCGCATGTGACGAATGCGATATTCGGCCAAATACCACCAAGCAAACCTGCGGTTTTTATCGGAATTGACTAGGAGCCTGGAGCCTTGCCAAGAGCTAGCATGCACTGCCTTTTCAAAGCTCACGTTACTCGACCAACGTTCTACCAGTTAGTCGCAAGAAGACATCCTCGAGCGAACTCCGGCGAACCAAGGAAGTTAAAGGTTCGAGCCCGAGTTTGTGAATCTTCGCCAACTCTGCCTCGCCATCTTCTGTATAAACCAAAATTCGGTCGGGTAGCACCTCGATGCGATCGCCCAGGCCACGAATCTGCTCAGCTACTTCGGCATTCTTGCTCGAGCCAAAGCGAACCTCGAGAACCTCTCGACTCGAATAAGACCGGATTAGTTCAGCAGGCGAACCTTCGGCCATGATTTTGCCTTTATCCATGACGATTAGTCGATCACATAGTTGTTCGGCTTCATCCATGTAGTGGGTCGTGATTACCAATGTCACGCCCTGTTCTTTCAAACGGAACAGGCGATCCCAAAGAATGTGCCTGGCCTGCGGGTCTAGACCGGTGGTTGGCTCATCTAGCATGAAGATTTCTGGTTCGTTCACAAGTGCGCGCGCGATGGTAAGTCGGCGCTTCATACCACCCGAAAGTTCTTCAGATTTTGACTTGGCTTTGTCGCCAAGTTGAGCGAACTCAAGAAGATCTTTAACCTTAGTTTTCAAGAATTTGCGGCTCAGGCCAAAATAACGACCATAGACGTATAAGTTTTCTGAAACGGTGAGCTCGCGGTCGAGGTTGTCTTGTTGCGGAACAACTCCGAGGTGGGCACGAATTTCTGGTCCGCGCTTATTTGGGTCAAGCCCGAGAATTTCTAGACCGCCCGAAGTGCGTTGCGAAACGGATGCAATCATTTTCATGGTGGTCGACTTACCTGCACCGTTTGGGCCAAGTAGTCCAAAAGATTCACCGCGTCTGATCTCGAAGTTGATTCCGTCTACAGCAATGAAATCTCCGTATGACTTAGTGAGATCAGTGGCTTTGATCATGATTTCTTCTGACAAGACAGTTCCTAACTCGCCTTCAATACCGCTTCGGGGCAGCCCTTCAGACTAGCACTGATAGCCTATAAAACGTGCCTGCAAACCCGCCAACCAAAGTCAAACTCGGCAATACCCGAGTGACCGGCAAAGAGCAGTACTACACGCCTTTTGGTCTTGCAACAGCTCTAATGGATGAAGTGCAAGCTGTTGTGGGAGACCTTCGCAACAGGAGCGTACTAGAGCCAGCCGGAGGCACCGGAGCATTCATCAAAGCCGCTGAAAAGGCTGGAGCCAAGAGTGTCATCTCGTTCGACATTGAACCGAAGCATCCATCCGTGGTGAAGTTTGATTTCTTAGACGCCGATGTTCAGGTTCAAGACGCCGTGACGATTTCAAACCCGCCTTTTGGCAGAAATAACTCGCTTTCGATCCCATTTTTCAATAAGGCTGCTGACCATTCAGAGTTCATCTGTTTCATCGTTCCCAGGTCTTGGCGAAAGTGGTCGGTGATAAACCGCCTTGACCGAAGATTTCATCTAGTTGCCGATCATGACATTCAAATAGATTACGAGGATGAATCGGGGGCAAAGCTTTCGCAACGCACCAGTTTGGCAACTTGTTTTCAAATTTGGCAACGCAGAAGCGACTTGCGCCCATTAATTAAAGTTGAAGACAAAGGAATAGTCTCGAAGGTTTCGCCCGAAGAGGCTGACATCGCACTAACAATTTTTGGCTTTGGCTGTGGTCGGGTACATACCGACTTTGAGAGAAAACCGAATTCAACCCGGATGTTTTTGCAGCTGAACCATCCGCAGGCTCTCTCGGCCTTGCAAAACGCAAACTTTGCCCAGTTTTACCAGAACACTGCTTATACCCCAGCGCTTTCGCTACCAGAGATTAACTATCTGCTCAATGAGGCAATTTTGGGGAATCCACAATTAGAGAAACAAGGTTGAGTTACGCATGAGCATGAGATTCGGTGGCCGCGGAGCGCGCGGTGGTCAAAACTCCAATGACAACACCCCGAAAGCTAAATTCAAACAACTGATCCCTTACCTACTCGAGCACAAGCCGGCTCTCTGGATCGCAATGGCGCTATCGGTATTCGGCGCAGCAATTAGCCTCGCTCAACCACTTGTCGTTGGGCAGGTCATCACTGCGGTTCAGGAATCAAAACCTATGGGCGGTTTGGTTGCACTGCTGGTAGCAGTTATTTTGGGCAGTGCTGTTACTGGCGGATTGATGTATTACGTGCTTTCGAAGGCCGGAGAAGGCGTAGTGCTCTCGGCCCGACAGAAACTTGCCAAGCGTCTGCTTAGGTTGCCAATTCACGAATATGATCTTCGTCGCACCGGCGACTTGGTCTCGCGGGTTGGTTCAGACACAACTTTGCTTCGTGCTGTTCTGACCCAGGGACTCGTCGATGCAGTAGGTGGAGTTCTCATTTTCTTAGGCTCGTTTATTGCCATGGCGATCATCGATCCGGTACTGCTTGGTCTAACCCTGTTGATGGTTGTGTTTGCAATTGTCTCGATTGTGATCACTGCAAGACAGGTTCGCTCTGCCACCACAAAAGCACAGCAACGAGTTGGCGACATGGCGGCCGCAGTCGAACGCGCGCTTTCTGCAGTGCGAACCATTCGCGCTGCCCGCGCTGAAAAACGAGAGAGTGACCTTATCGTCACCGATGCCGCCGAGGCGTATAAGCAGGGCGTAAAAATCGCCAAAATCAACTCGATGATTACGCCAATCGCAGGCCTCGCCATGAACGGCGCTTTCATCGTTGTTCTCGGTGTTGGCGGCTACCGCGTAGCAACCGGCACAACTTCAGTAGCCAGCTTGGTTATGTTCATTCTCTTGATGTTCCAGATGATTAGACCATTGGGCCAGGCATTTGGTGCCTACAGTTCGGTTCAATCTGGCTTAGGAGCTCTCGCTCGCATCCAAGAGATCTTGGATCTTCCACTCGAGGAATCAGAGCAAACCAAGACCGCGTCTGCGAAAGCTGTAAATGACACAGCTATTGAATTTGCCAAAGTTTCTTTCGGTTATGCGGCACCGCCGGCGACTGCCGAGAACCCGCTGCCTGAAAGTCGCGAGGTCTTGCAAAGCGTTAGTTTCGAAATCAAACGTGGTTCACGAGTTGCTTTGGTGGGGCCATCTGGTTCGGGCAAATCTACCGTTTTCTCTCTGATTGAGCGATTCTATGAACCAAGCGCTGGGCAGATTTTGCTCGATGGGCAGAAGGTTACCGACATCAGCCGCGAAGCGCTTAGATCACAAATTGGCTATGTTGAGCAAGATGCACCGGTGCTTGCCGGCTCAATTCGCGCAAACCTAACCATTGGTTCACCAGATGCCACGGATGAGCAACTAACCGCAGTTTTGGCCGAGGTGAACCTAACCGAAGTTTTGGAACGCGATAGTCGCGGGCTTGATGCCGAGGTTGGCGAAAATGGAATCATGCTTTCTGGCGGCGAGCGTCAAAGATTGGCAATTGCAAGAGCCCTACTGGCTGCCCCGCCGATTCTGCTGCTGGACGAATCGACTTCGGCTCTCGACGGATTGAATGAACAAAAAATGCGCGAGGCGATCGACTCGGTTGCCAAGAATAGAACTTTGCTGGTAATTGCCCACCGACTTTCGACAGTGGTAGACAGCGATCAGATAATCGTGCTGGAAAACGGCCAGGTTGTTGGAGTTGGCACTCACAGCGAGTTGGTTGCAAGCACTCCGCTTTATAAAAAACTAGCCAAGCAGCAATTATTGGTTTAGCGAGAAGCCGCGTCAACCACGTTTTTGACCAACATGGCTCGAGTCATCGGGCCGACACCGCCGGGGTTTGGCGATAGCCAACCAGCAATCTCAGCAACACTAGGGTCAACATCGCCAACCAAACGAGCCTTGTCATCGGCAGAAGTTGCCTCCACGCGGGTAATTCCAACATCTAGAACGGCAGCGCCTGGTTTGATCCACTCCGGTTGAACAAAGTGAGCGACTCCGAGTGCAGCAATCACGATGTCGGCACGCTTAACTGCGTGTTCTAGATCGCGGCTGGCAGAGTGCAAAAGTGTGACTGTTGAATCGATGCCCTTGCGAGTCATCAGCAAACCAAGCGGGCGACCAACGGTCACACCGCGACCGATTACGGCAACTTCAGCGCCCCGAGTTGGCACCTCGTAGCGGTTAAGTAGCTCAACGATGCCAGCAGGTGTGCAAGGCAACGGTGAATCTAGCTCACCAGCGACTCCGAGCACCAGTCGACCAAGGTTGGTCGGGTGGAGGCCATCCGCGTCTTTATTTGGGTCGATAAGCTCGAGCATCTCGTTAGTGTCGATACCAAATGGCAACGGCAATTGAACGATGTAGCCGGTGACATCACGGGCCTGGTTCAGATCACGCAAAGCTGCACGAACATCATTCGCCGAAGCCGAGGCGGGCAAATCAACTCGAATAGAGTGAATGCCGACCTCTGCGCAGTCACGGTGTTTTCCGGCGACGTACGAGTGTGAGCCCGGGTCATCGCCAACAAGAAGTGTGCCAAGACCAGGTGTGATGCCAAGCTTCTTTAGACCGATTACCCGCTCAGCAAGCTCAGCTTTGATGGCCTTTGCAGTTGCTAAACCGTCAAGTTTGATAGCAGTCACGGTGATTACCTAGACCTGACTACCAGTTCTCAAGGCCGCTGTATAGAGGGAATGCCTCGGTTAGCTTGCGAGTGCGAGCACGAAGTGCCTCGATGTCTGGGTTTGGCACCAAAACACCCGCAATGATCTCGGCAACTTCGGTGAACTCTGCAGCACCGAAACCACGAGTGGCCAGAGCAGGAGTACCAATTCGAACACCCGAGGTAACCATAGGTGGACGTGGGTCGTTTGGAACCGAGTTTCGGTTCACAGTTATGCCAACATCGTGAAGGAGGTCTTCGGTCTCTTGACCGTTGATTGGCGCATTGCGTAGATCAACCAAGACCAGGTGAACCTGAGTGCCGCCGGTCAGAACCTGAACGCCATTCGCGGTTACATCGGCCTGCATCAAGCGGTTAGCAATAATTGCAGCGCCTTCAATAGTGCGCTTCTGACGGTCTTTGAATTCATCAGTGGCAGCTGCCTTGAATGCAACAGCTTTTGCTGCGACTACGTGCATCAACGGGCCACCCTGCTGACCAGGGAACACAGCTGAGTCAATCTTCTTGGCGTATTCAGCCTTGCAAAGAATCAAACCTGAGCGTGGGCCGGCAAGAGTCTTGTGAACTGTGGTTGAAACAACATCAGCAAATGGAACTGGGCTTGGGTGCAGGCCAGCGGCAACAAGACCAGCGAAGTGAGCCATGTCTACCCAAAGCTTGGCGCCAACCTCGTCGGCAATTTTGCGGAATTCGGCAAAGTCAAGCTGACGAGAGTAAGCAGACCAACCAGCGATGATGACGGCTGGCTTTACCTCGTGTGCGCGAGCACGAACGATGTCCATGTCGACAAGGTGAGTTTCTGGGTTCAACTCATAGGCGTGAGCTTCGTACATTTTTCCTGAGAAGTTCAGACGCATACCGTGAGTAAGGTGACCACCGTGTGCAAGCTCTAGGCCAAGGATGCGGTCGCCAGGATTAGCCAAGGCCATCAAAACAGCCGCGTTGGCTGACGCACCCGAGTGAGGCTGAACGTTGGCATGCTCGGCACCAAAAAGCGCCTTTGCGCGATCGCGGGCTAGATTTTCGGCAACGTCAACAGCTTCGCAACCACCGTAGTAGCGCTTGCCAGGGTAGCCCTCGGCGTATTTGTTGGTTAGAACTGAACCCTGTGCTTCAAGCACGCCGCGTGAAACGAAGTTTTCGCTGGCAATCATTTCGAGGGTGTGACGCTGGCGATCAAGTTCGGCTGAAAGAACTGCGGCGATCTCTGGGTCAGTTTCACTGAGTGGTGAGTTGAAAGTAGATGGAAGCTGTGACATGAGTTAACCCCTTTAAACAAGTTGTTTGTCTTGGCCCAGGCGCACGACCAAAATGTCTTCGCTCCATGATGGAAACCCATCTTTAGCGCCAGTTGCGATACCTAAATCCTAACATTTTCAAGGCTCGACGACTAAACAAGAAAGACCCATTGGCCTCAGGAATATTACGCAAAACGAACACTAGACTGCAGGGAGGGGAAATCAAGCATAGGAAATAAAAAATGCAGCAACTACCGCTTCCAGTAATTATTGGAGCAGTGATGATCATCTCGGGGCTGATCTTGTCGGTTTGGGTCCTCGTGCAGATTGTCGCCGCTCGCAAACGCGGCGAAGACATCCTTGACTAAACGTTCATCTTTTTAATCACGCGGTTAAACTACTTTTTATGACTGCTGCGACCACCCACTGGGTTTTAACCCTCGTTTGCGAAGATAAGCCCGGAATCGTTCACGCAATTTCAGGTGCCATCGTCGCGGCAAACGGAAACATCACCGAGTCTTCTCAGTTCACCTCGGATGACACCGGGCGCTTCTTTATGCGCTTGCAGATTGAGTCTGCAGTACCTCGCGAACACTTTGAAAACCAAATTGCTCCGGTAGCTGAGCGCTATGGAATGATCTGGGAACTTGAAGAAGTC
This sequence comes from uncultured Rhodoluna sp., assembly GCA_964539165.1. Classification (GTDB taxonomy): domain Bacteria; phylum Actinomycetota; class Actinomycetes; order Actinomycetales; family Microbacteriaceae; genus Rhodoluna. The sequence goes on from CAZIFS010000015.1 coordinate 12,852, forward strand.
GGCCGCAAAATGAAGACACTTGTTTTGGTCTCCAAGAGCGCCCACTGCTTGAACGACATCTTGTTCCGCCAGCGCAATGGTCAGTTGCCAATTGAGTTGCCAGCGGTATTCGGAAACCACGCCGAGCTTGCTGAGATGGCAGAGTTTTACGGCATTCCGTTTGAAACTCACCCAATTACCTCGGATGGCGATAAGCGTGCATTCGAGGCGATGCTTCGTGACTTCATCAAATCGGCTGGAATCGAGCTAATTGTTTTGGCTCGATACATGCAGGTGCTTTCACCAGAATTCTGCGCGGAGTTTGAAGGCAGAATTATCAACATTCACCACTCGTTCTTGCCAGGGTTTAAGGGCGCTAACCCTTATGCCCAGGCTCACGCTCGTGGTGTGAAGCTGATTGGCGCAACCGCACACTTTGTGACAGCCGACCTAGACGAAGGCCCGATCATTGAGCAGAACGTAGTTCGCGTTGAGCACTCAGACTCAAAGAAACGCTTGGTATCAATTGGCCAGGATGTAGAGTCAAAGACCTTGACCCAGGCCGTTCGCTGGTTTGCTGAACGTCGCGTGTTGCTTGATGGTGACCGCACCATCATCTTCAGCTAAACCCCAAACAACCTCACAATTCGGCGACGTCGAAGCATCGATAGCAACTTCGCAATTACGACAGCTGCGATTCCGGAGAGCGCCGCGGCCACTGCCGAAAGCAGCCAGGTTTGAACCTGATCAAGAGTTGGCCAACTAAATGATGGCGAATCACTAGGTTCAGGCTTTGCCTCTGCTTCAGTGGCTGGGCCGTTAGAATCATTGCCCGAGCCCTCGGGCACAAGCACAGCTGCGTCAGAACCTGAGTCTTGATTTGAATTGGTTGAAAATTTCTTTGATTCCGAATCATCTGGCTCGCTAATTGGCATCGGTGATGTCGAAGGCTCTGGGGCCGGCGATGCGATCGGTTCTGGCGTAGGAACTGGGGTTGGGCTCGGTTCAACGCTAGGTTCAACGGTTGGTTCTGGAGTTGGCTCGATCACAGCGGGAACAGCCAACTTTGTGATGGTTGGCGAAATAGCCTCGCTAGTTGGGCCTGCATTCAGAACGGCGTCGAACACAGCTTCTGACCTAAGGGCAAGGCTTATCTGCCCCACCTGACAATCAATTACTTCAACAAGGTAATTGGTTCCTGCAGAAACCTCAGTGAGAGTTACTCGACATCCGAGCGATGTGCCCACAGAAACAAAGTCGTCATCGGCTAAACCTGTAATGACCTCACTGAAGCTAAGTTCGAAGCTTGCGACACTTTGAGTCTCGGTCTGCGCACTCGACCAAGTTGCTGTTGGAGCAACCAGGTCAAAACTCAGGGTCGCTGAATTGACTGCGACAATCGGCCCGGAATTTTGAGCAAGATCTGTCACCGACCCAGCCAATAATTTAACTTGAAGCGAATCAGTGCAATTCGAGACAGTGACAAAAACGAGATTGCCCTCAGCAATCATGGCGTCAATTAGGCAACCGGCACCCGCAATCTGTATGTCAGATTCGGTTAGCCCAACGATTTGCTCACTGAATTGAATTTCGACAGTCACGGCAGCCTGATTCGACGGCGAGCTAGGAACGGCGATTGTTGCGTTTGGTGCCAGCAAATCAATTAGCACTGCTGAACTCGATACCAATTCAACCGGCCCAAGATTGCCAGCGAAATCGTTCACAGAATTCGGGGAGAGGTTCAGGTGCAATTGGGTTGCATCCGTGCAATTAGACACTTGGATGTTGTAGCTCGCTTGAGAACCGCTCACCGAAGCTAGTTCACAACCAGCGCCGAGAACTTCAAAGTCGCTGCTTGCCAGGCCGTGAACCGGCTCAGAAAAAGTGACAACGAAATTCTGAAGACTTGAGTTATTTGGTGAACCTGGCGAGGCAATAGTTGCTGTGGGATTCACGTAGTCAAGAGTGATCGAATCGGAATTTACCGCAAAGGCTGGTCCGGCCAAGACTCCCTGAACTGAGTTGGCCAACAGCGAGAGCGAGAGGGTTCCCGAACTACAGCTCGAAACTGCCACGGCATAGGTTGTGCCGCTGCCTGATACTGCTAGCTGACAAGCTGTTGCTGTGCCTGCCATTGTGAAATCTGCACTCGATAGACCCGAAACAGATTCGCTGAACTGCAAACTGAATGTGACCAATGCCGCGTTCGAAACCTGCGATGCGGCTTGGAATGAGACCACCGAAGGTGGCATCTGGTAGCTGAGCATTGCTCGACCCGCGCCGGAGCGATAGGCGGCAGTGTTGGTAGAGCCAGAAACCAGGGTCGCATTGGTCCAGGATGAACCTCCACCACCGCCACCACCGTTAGAGCAGCAATTGTCGGCATCGCCACCACCGCCACCACCACCGAAGTAGCCACCACCGCCACCTCCTCCGCCAGAGTAGGCACTTGAGCCTCCGTTACCACCCTTGCCTGATGAACCCACGGTTGCGGCAGTTGCACCTACACCGGCGAATCCGGCCGATCCTCCAGCGGTTGCCGAACCACCGGTTCCGGCTCCACCCTGACCTCCGACTCCACTTGAACCGGTAACCCCACCCGCTGCTCCACCAACACCGCCGGTTACACCAGCTTGGCCACCGCCACCGCCGGCGACAGCGATTCGGTCTGCAAGTGCAGTCGAAGTTCTAATGTCAGTAGCGCCCCCTCCAGAACCCGCATCAGCGCCACCGGTGCCTGCGTTTCCGCCGCCATTGAAAGCGCCGAGCGCGCCGCTCCCCCGAAGGCCTGCCCCGCCAACATATATGTAGAGAATGTTAGGGATGCTAGCTAAGGCACCGGTCACGCGACCGCCAAGGGCGGCAGCACTTGCCCCCTGTGCGCCAGCAATATCAAAGCTCAGATTCTTGGCTCCAGCCGGTGGTGACCAGGCAACGTAATCGCCGGTGTAGTCGAAAGTCACCGTGCAAGACGACCCAACGCACACCGGAGCTGGGGTAATCGAGACCGCCCCTACCGGCTCGATAGCTAGCCCATTAAAAACTGCGGCAAGGATGGCGCTGCTGGCGATTAGTTTGGCCCAACGCTGCTGAACTGTCGTTTTCATTCCAGAAATGTAAAACTCCGGCAGGTTACCCTGCCGGAGTTATCCACAGCCCTAAAGCGCGGCCGGTTTTACACAGTTATTAGCCCAGGCGCGCCTGAAGGTTCTCAGCAATTGATGCCATGAACTCGTCGGTGCTCTGGAATGCCTGACCCTTGCCAACAAGAGCAGCTAGGTCTTTGGTCATCTTGCCTGATTCAACAGTCTTGACGATTACATCTTCTAGAGTCTCAGCAAAGGTGCGAACTTCTGGAGTGCCGTCAATCTCTGCACGAGCAATAAGCGCGCGAGTCCAAGCGAAAATCGATGCAATTGGGTTGGTCGAGGTTGACTTGCCTGCCTGCCACTCTCGGTAGTGACGAGTCACAGTGCCGTGTGCAGCCTCAGCAAGTGTGGTCTTTCCGTCTGGAGTGGTCAGCACTGAAGTCATTAGACCTAGCGAACCGAAGCCCTGAGCAACGGTGTCTGACTGTACGTCACCGTCATAGTTCTTACAAGCCCAAACGTAGCCACCCTCCCACTTAAGCGCAGCGGCAACCATGTCGTCGATTAGTCGGTGCTCGTAGGTGATGCCAGCGGCCTTGAATCGGTCAGCATACTCAGCGTCGAATACTTCCTGGAAGGCATCCTTGAAAGCACCGTCGTAGGCCTTCAAGATGGTGTTCTTGGTTGAAAGGTAAACCGGGTAGTTGCGAGACAAACCGTAGTTGAAAGACGCACGGGCAAAGTCACGGATTGAGTCCATGTAGTTGTACATACCCATGGCAACACCACCGTGCTCTGGATAGTCAGCAATGGTCTGAGTGACAACTTCGCCGCCATCAGCTGGAGTCCAGGTGATGGTAACGCGGCCGGCGCCTGGAACCTTGAAGTCGGTGGCCTTGTACTGGTCACCGTGAGCGTGACGACCGATGATGATCGGCTTGGTCCAGCCTGGAACCAAACGAGGAACGTTTGAGATGATGATTGGCTCGCGGAACACCACGCCATCAAGGATGTTTCGGATGGTTCCGTTTGGTGACTTCCACATCTTCTTTAGCTTGAACTCTTCAACGCGTGCTTCATCTGGAGTGATGGTCGCGCACTTAACTCCAACACCGTGCTGCTTGATTGCGTGTGCTGCGTCGATGGTTACCTGGTCGTCAGTAGCATCGCGGTTCTCAACCGAAAGGTCGTAATACTCAAGGTCTACATCCAGGAATGGAAGGATCAGAGAGTCTTTGATGTTCTGCCAGATAATGCGGGTCATCTCGTCGCCATCGAGCTCGACAACCTTGCCTACTACCTTGATTTTTGCCATGTGGCGCTCCTGTTTTTCGAAGTTTTGTGACCAGCGAGCCAGTCTTCTTCTAGCCTATCGGTTTGGGCTAGGCTGAACGGCATGAAACGACTTGCCCTCATGCTTGTGGCCGTTCTGGCCCTCACCGGCTGTGCTCCCGCAGCACCAAGAGCCCCTCACCAAGATGAAGTTGGCGTGCAACTATTTATGTGGAATTGGAATTCGATTGCCAAGGAGTGCACCGATTATCTCGGTCCTGCAGGTATCGATTGGGTTGAGACTTCTCCCCCTCAAGAACACGTCACCGGCACTGAGTGGTGGATTCACTATCAGGCGGCTAGCTACAAGCTTGAATCTCGCCTCGGCACCAAGGCTGAGTACCAAAATATGATCGACACTTGCAATGAAGCCGGGGTTGGAATTGTCGCCGACGCTTTGGTAAATCACATGACTGGGCGAAATAGTGGCACCGGCTGGGCTGGAAGTGAATTCACGAAGTTTGAGTATCCGGGCATTTACACGAGCAGCGACTTTCATCACTGCGACAACACATCGGATGGCCAAATCCAGGATTACAGCGACCTTGAGCAAGTGACCAATTGTGAGCTTGTTGGCCTAGCCGATCTCGATACCGCGAGCCCTAAGGTACAAAAAACCATCGTTGCCTACCTGCAAGAGCTTCTAGATATGGGAGTCGTCGGGTTTAGATTTGACGCTGCCAAACACATTTACAGCGGCGATCTCAAGTCAATCATCGGGCAACTCCCTAAGGACACCTGGATTCTTCAGGAGGTTATCCGAGGCGGAGCCAATGAACCGACCAAGCCGGAGTACTACACCAGTTGGGGAGATGTTTTCGAATTCGGAATCACTCACGATTACAGCAACATGGTTGGCAGCGGAGTAATGAGCAGCCTGGTTTCTGAGAGTCGCTTTGAAGGTTATGTATCTAGTGCTTCGGGAATTTCATTTATCTCAAACCATGACACCGAACGCAACGGGTCGTCATTGAGCTGGAAGAAAAACGCCAAGAAATTTGAAATCGGCACTGCCATGATGTTGGCTGACCCGTATGGCAAGGCGATGCTGTATTCGGGTTATGCCTTTACGAGTTTTGATGATGGGCCAAGAACCGATGAATCGGGACGGGTTCTGGATGTTGAATGCGTAGATTCGCCGTCTTCGGCGATTGAAAAATATGCCGATGGCGATTGGATCTGCCAGCACCGGTGGGCTTCGACAGCGGCCATGATTCAATTTCGCGATGTCGTGGGCGACGCCCCGATGACTGACACTAAGAAGGGTTCGGGAATTGTAGGCTGGGGTCGCGGAGACCGCGGCTATATTTTCGTAAACCTCTCGAAGAAGCCTTATGCAGACAAGCCACTTAAGACCTCAATGGCCGCTGGCACGTATTGCGACGTGTTCTCGGGCGGGCCTAACGCCCTAAAAGATGGCAAGTGTGCCGGGCTTGAAATTGAAGTGGCCGGTGATGGAACCATCAGTTACCAGGCACCAGCCGGAACAATGTTTGCGATTCACAAAGGCTCTAAAAAGTAGAGCCTGAAATGTTTGAAGCCCCGCAGGTCAACTGCGGGGCTTCAAACTTAACTGAAGATCTTTTAGTGGAAGAAGTGGCGTTCGCCGGTGAAGTACATGGTGACCCCAGCAGCCTCAGCTGCAGCAATTACTTCTTCATCACGAACTGACCCGCCCGGCTGCACTACTGCGCGCACGCCAGCATCCAAGAGAATTTGAAGTCCATCAGCGAATGGGAAGAATGCGTCAGAAGCAGCAACTGCACCGCGTGAGCGAGAAGATGCGCGCTCTACGGCCAGCTTGCAAGAGTCAACGCGGTTAACCTGACCCATGCCGACACCAACTGAGGCACCGTCACGAGCAAGCAAAATACCGTTTGACTTCACCGCGCGGCAGGCGCGCCACGCGAATTCTAGGTCGGCCATGGTCGCTGCGTCAGCCTTCTTGCCGGTTACTAGCTTCCATCCCTGAGATGAGAACTTAGAAAACTCATCAGGCTGCTGAACCAAGATTCCGCCTGAGATTTGACGGAACTCTAGCTCTTCGCGCGAGTAGTTTGCCGGCAGCTCGAGAACACGAAGGTTCTTCTTTTCGAGCAAAATTGCAAGCGCCTCGATTTCGTAACCCGGGGCGATGATTACTTCGGTGAAGATTCCGGCAACCTGCTTGGCCATGGTCACGGTTACAACGCGGTTTGACGCGATGACGCCACCGAAAGCTGAGACTGAGTCACACATGTGGGCCTTCGCGTGTGCGTCGGCAATCACATCTGCGCTGTTTGGGTCACCAACAGCGATGCCACAAGGGTTAGCATGCTTGATGATTGCAACAGCTGGCTCGTTGAAGTCATAGGCTGCACGCAAAGCTGCATCGGCATCGACGTAGTTGTTATAAGACATCTCTTTGCCACCAAATTGGCGTGCCTGAGCGATGCCCGCGACCGAACCTTCACCGGTGGTGCGATAAATTGCGGCCGCTTGGTGAGAGTTTTCACCGTAACGAAGCACGTTTTCAAGTTGAGCCTCAACCTTGAAAGAAGTCTCGAAGCCAGGGTTGGCACTCTCTACCTGTGCGCTCTGGCCAGCAGCGCGCTTCCAGTCGCCCTCAAGCTCGGCAGCAAACCAGGCGGCAACGGCAGCATCGTATTTTGCAGTGTGCGAGAAAGCTGCCAATGCCAACTCGCGACGCTGGGCGAGGGTGGTTCCACCCTGAGCCACCGCTGCGATTACATCCGAGTATTTTGCTGGGTCAACAACAATTGCAACGTTTGCGTGGTTCTTAGCCGAGGCACGAACCATTGCTGGGCCACCGATGTCAATCTGCTCGACCACTGCGTCACCCTTTGCTCCAGACTGAACGGTCTGAACGAATGGGTACAGGTTCACAACGACGAGCTGGAATGCCTCGATGCCGAGTTCATTTAGCTGCGATTCGTGAGCGATCAATCGCATGTCAGCCAACAAACCGCCATGGATGCTTGGGTGCAAGGTTTTCACGCGACCGTCAAGTGACTCTGGGAATCCAGTGATTTGTGAAACCTCAGTTACCGGAATACCTGCTGCAGAAAGCGCAGCAAAGGTACCGCCAGTAGAAACGATGTCTACGCCGGCCTCGGCTAGAGAAGTAGCAAGTTCAAGAAGACCAGTTTTGTCAGAAACCGAAAGCAAAGCGCGCTTGATTGCTACGCGGTCGCGGTGACGGTAATCGGCTGGTTTGTGGTCGTTGTGTGCGGCCAAGGCAGTGCCCTCCAGTTATTTGGTTAGTGAAGCTAGGTGAATGTTTTTTGCTGCAATGTCTTTGACGGTTGCAACCAAAAGTTCGCGCTCAACAGATTTGATGCGCTCGTGCAAATCGTGTTCGTTGTCGTCGGTCTGCACCTCGACCTCACGCTGCGCAATGTGAGGTCCAGTGTCAACACCCTCGTCAACCACATGGATGGTCACGCCCGTGGTTTTTACGCCTGCTTCAAGTGCATCGCGAACCGCGTGGGCGCCCGGGAAGGCAGGCAAAAGCGATGGGTGAGTGTTAATCAGGTTCGGCGACAGCGCCTGCACAAAATTGCTTGGCAGAATTCGCATGAAGCCGGCCAAGACAACAAGGTCTGGCTTGAAGTGGTTGATGTTGGCAAGCAACATGTCTGCCCAAGCCTCGCGAGAGTCAAATGCCTGAGGTGAAACCACAAACGTTGGAATGCCAAAACGTTCTGCGTGGGCTAGACCATCAGCTGGGTTATCGGAACCCACAGCCAAAACGCGCGCTCCGTAAAGTGGGTTGTCGGCGGCTTCGAGCAGGGCTAAGAGATTTGAACCAGAACCTGAGATAAGCACGACGACTGAGAGCATTGCTCTAGTTTACCTTGTGCTTTCGGCTCAACAGCGGGTGATCCGGAGCATCGGGCCGAGCGCTGTAAAAGGCTGCAAGCGTTGAAACCAATGAAACTTCGATGAAAGTTACCAGCGCAAGCATCCATGGATTTATACCCACGGTCACGAGGCGACCGGGGCCTACCGAGCCCGAAGCAAGTGCGGCGAGAATGCCCATCTCAAGTGCTGCAACCAGGCCAACCGAAATGCCTAGCGAGATAGCCGCAGACAAAGGAGATGCGAATTCAAATCGAATCTCGGCAGCATGTTTGCGAACCAAGATGGTCGCAACGAAGGCGGCAACTAATGGGACCAGAATGGCCACCATGCCAAAGTCATTTGCGCCCACCGGCAGAGCTGCGGTAATTGGTAGCGCCGGCAGTGGGCCGACAACGGTTCCGAGTGGGCTGATGGTTGAGCCTGTGCCGACTGAGAAGCCAACACCGGTGAGCCAACTAGCGCCAAAGATAACTACGTTTGGCAAGAACGCAAGCTGGCCGAGAGTGATCATTACCCCGCCAAGAAAACTAACGTGAAGCCCCTCATAAAGTCGGGTGAACTGAACCCAGTTGAAACCGATCAGCAGGGCAATCAAGATCGAAGAAGCGGCGAGCATTATTGCTGTGACGCCTGTTCCTGCCCTCAGCGCCGGGGAGAAAAGCGCACGCACAGCCCAATTGAACCGATCGAAGCGATAGGCCGCATACTGTCGAATCCACAAGCGTTCAGCTGGTTCAACCAGAGGCCCTTCGCCGGAATATTCCAATCGGCCGACTACTGAACCAAGAACCATGAATAACGTAAAGAAGGCAGGCGGAAAGAACGTGCCCTCCCAGGCCACCGGAAAAATTGCAGCGTCATACGAAGAAGTAGTGATGAGTAGCGACATCAGCCCGTAGGAAATTACAGCTGCCGACCATCCAGGCCACAATTGGCCTGCTGCGGTGAGGCGACGACCCAACCTGAATGCCATAGCGGCGATTATGACGCTTAGGCCAAGTGGCAAAATTCCGATGCTAAAAGCCGGAGATTCGAAACTCAGCACCGTAGCCGCCGGAACGCTTAGGTGCGCACCTTGGGCAAGCAACCAAATGTCGGTAGCTGCACGATATGGAACCAACCAGGTGATGCTCGGATCGTTCTCAAATAACCAAACGACAGTTAGCGGAGCCAGCGAAATGAACACGCCAATGGCAGCAATGATCGTGGCCTCGAGGGCCGCCATCAAAAACGTAAGACGACGATTCACTTAACCGGGCTCCCCCACGAGCCTCGTTTAGAGACTCGCGTAAACCTCACGCATTAGCGCTGCGGTCTCGCTAGGGGTCTTGCCAACCTTTACACCAGCGGCTTCGAAAGCTTCTTTCTTAGCTTGTGCGGTACCGGCAGAACCTGAAACAATTGCGCCCGCGTGACCCATGGTCTTGCCTTCTGGAGCGGTAAAACCAGCAACATAGGCGACAACCGGCTTAGTCACGTTTGCCTTGATGTAGGCAGCAGCCTTCTCTTCAGAGTCACCACCGATTTCACCAATTAGAACGATTGCCTTGGTCTCTGGGTCTGCCTCAAAAGCAGCAAGCGCATCGATGTGAGTGGTACCAATTACTGGGTCACCACCGATACCGATTGCGGTTGACATGCCGATGTCACGAAGTTCAAACATCATCTGGTAAGTCAGGGTTCCTGACTTCGAAACTAGACCGATTGGGCCGGCTCCGGTGATGTCAGACGGGGTGATTCCAGCGTTTGATTTTCCTGGGCTGATGATGCCCGGGCAGTTAGGACCAATTAGGAGGGTCTTCAAGCCCTTGTCAACGTTGTATGCCCAGGCCTCAGCTGAGTCGTGAACTGGAATACCTTCGGTGATAGCAACTGCCAACGGAATCTCAGCGTCAATAGCTTCGATCATCGCAGCCTTTGCGAATGCCGGTGGAACAAAGATCACGGTGACGTTAGCGCCGGTAGCCGACATAGCTTCGGCGACAGAGCCAAAGACTGGCAACTGCTTACCTTCGACGTCAACGGTTTCGCCAGCCTTGCGCGGGTTCACACCACCGACGATGTTTGAACCGCCAAGCAGCATGCGGCGGGTGTGTTTCATTCCCTCAGAGCCAGTCATGCCCTGAACAATGATTCGCGAGTTCTCGTCTAGAAAAATAGCCATTTCTTTATTTCTTTCTCGCGCTTAGCGGTTTGCGAATTCTGCGGCCTTGTCGGCGGCTTCATCCATGGTGTCGACAACGGTCACAAGCGGGTGTGCTGCTTGTTCAAGGATGTAGCGGCCCTCAAGAACGTTGTTGCCGTCAAGGCGCACAACAAGTGGCTTGGTTGCTTTGTCGCCGAGAGTCTTTAGCGCGCCGACGATGCCGTTTGCAACAGCATCACAAGCAGTAATGCCGCCGAAGACGTTAACGAATACGCTCTTTACCTGCGGGTCGTTCAAGATAACGTCTAGGCCAGCAGCCATAACTTCAGCTGAAGCGCCACCACCGATATCGAGGAAGTTAGCTGGCTTCACGCCACCGTGACGCTCGCCAGCATAGGCAACAACGTCGAGGGTCGACATAACCAAACCAGCACCGTTTCCGATGATTCCAACCTCGCCGTCGAGTTTGACGTAGTTGAGGTCCATAGCCTTGGCCTTGGCCTCAAGAGGGTCAAGTTCGTCGCGCTCCATTGATTCGCGCTCGTGGCGGAACTCGGCGTTGTCGTCTAGCGACACCTTGCCATCAAGAGCGATGATCTGGCCATCAGTGGTTAGCACTAGTGGGTTTACCTCCACCAAGGTGGTGTCTTCTTTAACGAAAACTTCGTAAAGCTTCACGAAAACTGGAGCTACCTTTGCAGCTAGTTCGTCATCGAAGCCACCCTGCTTGGCGATGTCGAGTGCCTTTGCGAGGTCGATGCCCTTGGTGGCATCAACCGGAACTTTGGCTAGTGCTTCAGGACGCTCTTCAGCAAGTTGCTCGATCTCCATGCCGCCCTCAACGCTGCAAAGCGATAGGAAGGTGCGGTTTGATCGGTCAAG
>CAZIFS010000016.1:0-16551 GCA_964539165.1 uncultured Rhodoluna sp.
TAAGTAAGCCGAATTATTCAGTTGATTACTCTGCTGCTAGTTCTGCTGCGTGACCGGCTGCGGTTGCAACAACAGAAGCGATTAGCTCGTCGTCTGCTAGCTCAAGCTTTGCGCCTGCAGGAACCTTTACATCCTTGGCTAGAACGTGGAAGCCTGCGCCCTCTTTGTTGAAGACAACCTCAACGAAGTCAGGAATGCTGGTTGCAGCAACTTCTAGCTTCACGGTCTTGTGCTCAAGGTCGATTACGGTGCCAGATAGTGACTCACCGATTACGTGAACAGGAACCTCAACGTGAACGCGCTCACCCTTGACTAGGGTCACTAGGTCAACGTGCTCGATGATCTGGGTTACAGGGTCTTTTGAAGCGCTCTTTACTAGAACTGACTCTTCTTTGCCATCGATGGTTAGATCGATAACTGCGTTCTTGTGGCGAAGGATAAGTGCAAGCTCGCGAGCAGGAACGGTGATGTGGCGAGCCTCGGTGCCGTGACCGTAGATAACTGCAGGAGTCTGACCTGCTGCACGGAACTTGCGAGAAGCACCTTTACCGAATGCGTTGCGGACTGAACCGGTTAGCTTTGCTGCTGTGTTCATGTTTGTTTCCAATCTGATTTGGTTTATCAACTCAAGCGTTGAACGCGAGGATACCTGCCAGCGGAAACCGGCTAATTGCCCCGTCGATAACGGCCCCAAGTGGAGCCCTCGCCGTTGTCTTTATGCCAGTCTAGCGGGGTTGAAGCCCTTCGGCAAACAGTAAGCCGGCCGATGAGGCCAAAATAAGGCAAAGCGCCAGGCCAATCAGTGGAACAAATTTTGGCATGATTCTTTCTTCATCAGGCTGAGCCAAAGCACTCAGATGACCTACCGCGTAATAGAACAAGACACCAAGTGAAGACAGTGAGATTACCCAAGCAATCGGGCCAGAGAAGACCAATATTCCGGCAATCAGACCAATAAAGATCTCTGCTATCCAAGGTGCCCCAAATCGATTTCGTTTTGCAAAGAGCGCTGTGATGGCACCATCAGCGGCCATTTCAGAAGCAGTTCTAGAAACACCGGCCAACAACGCCAACATTGATCCCAAGCATGCAATGGCCGCAACGGAGATAACCAGCCAACCAAGTGGCAGCCCCATTGCAGAGAAGTGAGCGACAAATGGCATTGAGTCGGCGATGACTGCCGCCGGAAGAATCGGTGCCAGCACGCTGGCGAGGCCAACGTAAATAAGCAAAACCAATGCAAGGCTGATGACGATTGCCTTTGGAATGTTTAGCTTGGCGTCACGCACCTCATTACCAAGCGTGGCAACTCTCGCATAGCCAGCAAAAGCGAAAAAGAAGATCGCTGCCGCTGCCAGAATTTTTGGATCTTGAGACATGCTGGCCGGAGCAACTAGATCAACCGCGTATGGGTGAAAACCGCTAATCACGATTGTGAAAACCAAGAACGAAACCGTAACGCCGGCCAAAATTGCGGCTAAGAGGGCGGTTGTCTGAATTCCAAGAATGTTGATGATTGCCAAAACTGCAATGGCAACCGCGCCAACCTGAGTTTTGTACTCGGGCAAAACATACGAGCCAAAGACCAGGGCAATGGCAGCAATCGAGGCAATTTTTCCGAGGATGAATGCCAGTCCAGCGGTGCGGGCTAGTTTTTCGGTTCGGTAAACCCGGGCATAAGCATAGACGCCGCCTGGTCGATCGACTTGTCTAGCCAACTGATAAATCGAAGCTGCATTGACTGCGGCCGTGGTTGCGGCAATCAATAGAGCAAGCCAGAGCCAGTTGGCAGCCAGGTCAAATGCTTCACGAAAAACAACGAAAACACCAGCGCCAAGCATTGAAGCAAGGCCGATGGCGATTGCTCCGAATAACCCGACCTGCTGGGTAGGTTTCATCGTGGTTGGCTAAGCGACTTAGGCGTGACCTGGGAACAGCTTGTTGACTGATTCGTCACCAAAAACTGCGCTGATTGCTGCGGCGATTAGCGGTGCAATCGAGAGTACGGTCAGGTTTGCGAACTGCTTTTCTGGAGTGATAGGCAGGGTGTTGGTAACGATAACTTCGTCAACAACGCCTGAAGACAAACGCTCAACGGCTGGGTTAGAGAACACAGCGTGAGTTGCAGCAACAATCACTCGAGCGGCGCCGTTGTCTTTTAGAGCCTTAGCAGCGGCAACGATGGTGCCGGCGGTGTCGATCATGTCGTCAACCAACAAACAGGTGCGACCCTTAACATCACCAACAAGTTCGTGAGCTTCAACCTGGTTTGGGCGGTCTGGATCGCGACGCTTGTGAATAATTGCCAGTGGAGCACCAAGACGTTCTGCCCAGATATCAGCAACACGAACACGACCAGAGTCTGGCGAGACCACGGTCAGGTTTTCGTTGCCAAAACGCTCAGCAACGTGATCGGCCAACATTGGCAAGGCCCAAAGGTGGTCAACTGGGCCGTCAAAGAAACCTTGAATCTGTGGGGTGTGCAAGTCAACCGACATGATGCGGTTAGCACCTGCTGCCTTGAATAGGTCAGTCATAAGTCGAGCTGAGATTGGCTCGCGACCCTTGTGCTTCTTGTCTTGGCGGGCATAAGGAAAGAACGGTGCAACAACGGTGATTCGTTTTGCTGATGAACGCTTCATAGCGTCAACCATCAAAAGCTGTTCCATAACCCAGTTGTTAATGCCTGCAGCGTGTGACTGAATCACAAAAGCGTCTACTCCGCGAACCGACTCTTCATAACGAACAAAGGTCTCGCCGTTAGCAAAGTCATATGCCGTGGTTGGCACAAGTGAGGTGTTGAGCAGGGTTGCTACCTCTTCAGCCAGTTCTTGGTGGGCACGTCCGCTTACGATTACCAGTCGCTTTGAGTTGCTGGCTGTGATTTCCAAGGTGGGCTCCCGCTCTGTCTGAAGGTTTTTAGTTTTTAGCTTTTTGGGCTGCGTCTGCTGCTTTGGTGCCTGGTCGCTTTGAAATCACCCAGTCGGCGATGTTTCGCTGCGGTGCTACATTCATCGCGAGGTCGCCTGACGCGACATCTTTGCGAACCACTGTTCCGGCTGCTGTGTAGGCTCCATCACCAATCGTAATAGGTGCAACCATCACGTTATGCGAGCCGGTTCGAACGTGCGAACCGATGGTGCTCTTGTGCTTGTTCACGCCATCGTAATTGGCAAAAATCGTTCCTGCACCGATGTTTGATTCTTCACCGATGGTTGCGTCGCCAACATAGCTGAGGTGCGGAACTTTAGAGCCGGCGCCAATCTTGGCGTTTTTAGTTTCAACGAAGGTTCCGATTTTTCCATCGGCGCCAAGTTCGGTGCCTGGGCGCAAATAGGCAAACGGGCCAACGCTTGCGCCTGCACCAATCTTTGAACCAAGCACGTGTGATTTCAACACGGATGCACCCGCGCCAACCTCAGAATCAATCAGGGTTACGTCTGGGCCAACAGTGGCACCCTCGCCGATCACGGTTGAGCCTTTAAGGAATGTGCCAGGCAGAAGAGTCGCATCTTGACCAAGCTGAACATTTACGTCAATCCAGGTGCTGGCTGGGTCAAGAATGGTGACGCCGGCACGCTGCCAGGCCTCGCAAATTCTAAAGTTCAACTCAGTAGCAAGTTCAGCAAGCTGCACGCGATCGTTGATGCCGGCAACCAACCAGTTGTCTTCGATTGCTAGAGCCTGCACACCGTGACCTTGTACCAGCAACTCGGCTGCAACATCAGTCAGATACTTCTCGCCCTGTGCATTGTGCGAACCAATTTTTGAAAGCGATGCGCGAAGCAGTGCCGCATCAAATACGTAGACGCCGGCGTTTACTTCGCAGATTTCAAGCTGTTCGGGGGTTGCATCGCGGTGCTCAATAATTTGAACGAAGTCGCCTGAATCGTTGCGAATGATTCGACCATAGCCAGTTGCGTCGTCAACGATTGTGGTGAGCACAGAGGCGGCAAAGTTTCCATCCTGGTGCGCTTCTAGCAAAGCGTTCAAAGTTGCAGTGTCGAGCAATGGAACATCACCAGAGGTAACGACTACGGTACCTTCAAAATCAATCGGCAGGCTGAATAGGCCACACTCTACTGCTCGGCCGGTGCCAGGAATATCGTCTTGCTCAGCGATTACTGCGTGAGGAAAAGCTGCCTGAATGTATTCGGCAAGAAGTTCTTTTTTGTGTCGAACTACTGGAATCACGTGCTGTGCGTCGAGTGAACTAGCAGTTGCCAAAACGTGGCCTAAAAGCGGAAGGCCCGCAAGTTCGTGCATGACCTTTGGCTTGGCTGACTTCATGCGAGTGCCTTCGCCGGCCGACAAAATTACGATTGCCAACTGCTTATTGCTCATTGCACTCCGATCAGAATAAATGCGCTCCCCCACCAGGACTCGAACCTAGAAAGCCGCCTCCAAAGGGCGGAGTGTTGCCATTACACCATGGGGGATCCGCAGTCTTTCAACTGCCCCTTAAGTCTGCCATACGGCAGGCCCGCTCTTGCTATTTATCTTGAAGTAACTCAGATGTTTCGAGCCATTCAAGCTCTAGTTCATCGCGTTTGTTGTTCAATTCGGTCTGCTGCTCAACAAATTTGCCCAAACCGGCGTAATCGTTTTGGTCGTGAGCCGCCATCTTTTCGTGAAGCTTAGTCTCTTCAGAGGCAATCTTTTCGAGTGCTCGCTCAATTCTCGCAATGTTCTTTTCTGCCTCACGAGCCTCGGCGCCCGAGAGCTTGTTGGCCGAAGTTGTATCTGTGTTTGACTTTGAAGTCGCACTGTAGATTGCCGCGCCTTTTGACTGCCCATTGAGCGAGTGCTTGCGCAATTCGAGGTATTGGTCGACACCACCTGGAAGGTGACGAAGACTGCCATCTCCGAGCAGGGCAAATTGTTGGTCAGTGACTCGTTCGAGCAAATAGCGGTCGTGGCTGACCACAATCAGCGTTCCAGGCCAACCATCGAGCAGGTCTTCCATTGCGGCAAGGATGTCAGTGTCGAGGTCGTTGGTTGGTTCGTCAAGAATCAAAACATTTGGCTCACCAAACAGCAGTCGCAAGAACTGAAGTCGGCGCTTTTGCCCACCCGAAAGATCAGAAATTGGAGTTTGCAATTGGGCCTGCGTGAAACCTAGCTGCTCGACTAATTGGCCGATGCCAACTTCTTTTTTATCGACTACAAAAAAAGATTTTTCTCGCGCAATCAGGCTAAAAATTCGCTCGTCAGCGAATTCGTCAAGCTCTCTAACCTCTTGGCTGAGGGTGGCTATGTTCACCGTCTTTCCACGCTTGATTCGCCCTGCAGTAGGTTCAATGGTTCCCTGAATAAGATTCAAAAGCGTGGTCTTGCCAGCTCCGTTCACGCCAACCAGGCCAATGCGATCGCCTGGCCCAACGCGCCAGGTCACATCGTGAAGAAGCTCTTTACCGCCAACAGAGTAATCAAGGTTTTCGATGTCGAGCACGTCTTTACCAAGTCGCTGAGTTGCCAGCTTTGAAAGGGCCACCTGGTCACGGGGTTCGGGTTCGTTTGCAATTAGCTCTGCCGCTGCATCCATGCGGAATTTTGGCTTTGAGGTTCGAGCCGGAGCACCGCGACGCAACCAAGCAAGCTCTTTGCGCATCAGATTTTGACGTCTGGCTTCAGAGGCTGCTGCACTTCGGTCGCGTTCATTGCGCTGAAGAATGTAGGCTGCGTAACCGCCCTCGAAAGGCTCAATTACACCGTCGTGAACCTCCCAGGTGATGTTGCAAACTTCATCTAGAAACCAGCGGTCGTGGGTTACGACAATCAGCCCACCGGCATTTGATGCCCACCTAGTTTTTAGGTGATTGGCCAACCAAGCAACACCCTCGATGTCGAGGTGGTTAGTCGGCTCATCGAGCATGACCATGTCTAGGTCTTGCACCAAAAGTCGTGCAAGAGCTACGCGGCGGCGTTGGCCACCCGAGAGCTCGCCGACCTGCTTTTGCCAATCGAGATCATTCAATAAACCGCCGATGACATCGCGAACTTTTGGGTTTCCTGCCCATTCGTGCTCTGGGGTATCGCCAACCACAGATTGCCCGATTGTTAGCCCCGGGTCAATCACATCAGCTTGGTCAAGCAGGCCAAAGGTTATGCCGTTTCGGTGGGTAATTCGCCCGTCATCTGGGTTCATTCGCTTTGCAAGGAGTTTCAAGAGGGTTGATTTGCCATCGCCGTTTCGACCGACGATTCCAATTCGATCGCCTTCGTTCAGGCCAACGGTGACATTGTCAAAAACTTTTTTAGTCGGAAACTCAAGTGTTAGCGACTCTGCGCCTAGAAGGTGCGCCATTTAGTTGCTCTCCAAAATTGTTCCAGCTGCAGGGCCAACTGCAGTGATTGCCGTGTAGCCCTGAATAGCAAGATAGTTGGCAATGCTTTCGGCACCATTCTCAGACTCGGCCAGCAGAGCCACAGTGGGCCCCGACCCCGAAACCATTCCGGCCAAGGCGCCCGCAGCCACTCCGGCTTCGATGGTTTGAGCAAGGGTTGGCATGAGGTCGACCGCAGCCGCTTCGAGGTCGTTTCGCATCAGACCGGCCAGCGCATGTGCATCGCCGTTCAGGATTGCCTGCTCAAGCAATGCTGGAACGCTAGGTGCCGAAACTTTAGTTGGGTCAACCTGCTGTGCGCTGCGCAATTCATCCAAGTGTCTATAAACAGTCGGGGTACTTAAACCGCCATCGTTGGCCACTAGCACCCAGTGAAGCGGTTTCTTTGCATGGATACTTCGCAACTGCTCGCCACGACCAAGACCGACGGCAACTTCACCCGCGAGTGCGAATGGCACGTCAGCACCGAGACGACCAGATTCGGCAACCAGAGTTTCAAAACTAAGACCCGCAAGCCAGATTTCATTGGCAGCCACCATTGCTGCAGCGGCGTCGGCCGAACCGCCACCCATTCCGCCAGCAACCGGCACCGCCTTGTCGATTACAAAATGTAAGGGAGTTGGGGCATCAATCTTGGCGATTTCGGCAACTAGTTTTGCCGCCCGCACAACCAGGTTTGATTCATCGGTTGGAACACCGGCTAGGTGCTCTGCACTGATATCGCCTTGAACTGTCACAGCCCAGGTCTGACCTAGCGAAACGCTTACCCGCTCACGAAGGTTGAGCGCCAGGTAAACGCTGGCAACCTCGTGAAATCCATCTGGTTGAAGAGCTCCGCAATCGAAAAAGATATTGATTTTTCCGGGTGCACTGGCGGTAATCATGCCGCCTCGAGACGGCGGCGAACGCCGGCCAAAACTTCGAACCAGTATTGCTCTCGCGGTTTGATCTCAGATGCATCTTTTAGCAACTCATGAACCACGCGTAATTTCACTGCACCTTCGACCAATTCAAAGCTAAGAATGGCACGAGTGCGGTCATCAAAAGCAAGTGTGAGCTGACCATGCTTGGTGCTCATGACTCGAGGCTTTTCGAAAACAGCCCAGCTCGAGACATCGTTTAGAACCGTGAATAACCGGGCTAGTTCAACTTCAAATTCAGTATCGATCTTGAATGCAACAGACATTAGCGTGCCTGCGCAATCGCGACAAATTGATGAACATCAAGTTCTTCGCCTCTGGCCTGCGGGCTAACACCCGCGGCTATCAATATTCGCTCTGCCTCAGCGGGCGAACCAGCCCAAACTGCTAGAGCTTGTCTGAGAGTTTTTCGCCGTTGACCAAAAGCTGCATCGGCAACCTCAAAAGTAGCTAGTCGCAGATTTTCGTCGCCAAGCGGAGTCTCACGCTTGGCGAAGTAAACCAAAGCCGAATCAACATTTGGAACCGGCCAGAAGATGTTTCTGCCGACGTTGCCCGCAAGATAAGAATCGGCATACCAAGCCAATTTAACGCTAGGAACACCATAAATTTTTGAACCCGGAGTCGCTGCAAGACGGTGCGCAACTTCTGCCTGAACTAATACCAAGCCTTTGTCGATTGATTCGAACTGCTCTAAGAAATGCAACAGCACGGGCACCGAGATGTTGTAAGGCAAATTAGCAACCAGAGCATTTGGAGCCGCGGGCATTTCTGTCACCTTTAGAGCATCATTTCGCACGAGAGTGAAATCAGTTCCCGGTGCTCGTTTGGCAATTGTTGCCTCAAGTTCAGCAGCCATTTTTGGGTCAATCTCAACCGCGATGACTTTTTTGGCAACTTCGAGCAGGCCAAGAGTCAGCGAACCAAGACCCGGACCAATCTCAACAACTGTTTCTTCGCCCGAAAGCTTGGCGGCCGCCACAATGCGACGAATTGTGTTTGGGTCGGTAACAAAATTCTGACCAAGTTTTTTAGTCGGCGTTACGTCAAGGCGTGTTGCCAATTCACGGATGTCTGCGCCGCCGAGTAGATCAACCATTAGAAACCCTCCGACCATGAACCATAAACAGTTTCAGTATTGATCGCCAGTTGGGCACAAAGTTCATTCAAGTCTTGGCCACGGGTTTCTGCCATAAATCTGGCGGTAATTGGCACGAGGTAAGGCGCATTTGGTCGCCCGCGGAATGGCTCAGGAGCCAGAAATGGAGCGTCGGTTTCAATCAAAATCAGCTCGTCCGGCGCCATTTTCAGGCTGTCGCGAAGGTGCTGGTTTCTCTTGATGGTGATGTTTCCAGCGAAAGACATGTACCAACCGTTGTCGATGCAAATCTGAGCCAAGTCTGTCTCACCCGAATAGCAGTGAAACACCACTTTCTCAGGTGCGCCGACTCGCTTTAAAGTTGCAACAACTTCGTCGTGCGCATCGCGATCGTGAATCATCAATGCGATGTTGTTGTCTTTGGCGATTCGAATGTGCTCTTCAAAACTGTGTTGTTGAAGGGCGAGGCTAGCCTCGCCATCAGTTCTAAAGAAGTCCAAACCGGTTTCACCAATTGCACGAACACGTGGTTGCTCTGCCAGCTCAGCAATTTCTGCGATGGCATCGTCCAAGCGTTGGGTTGTTTCATAAAGCGGCGCCTCATTTGGGTGCAGTGCAACTGCCGCTAAAACGCGAGAATCCTTGGTCGCAAGTTCAGCACACCACTTTGAACTCTCGAGGGTTACGCCAACCTGAAGAACGCCCTTCACACCAACGCTCTCGGCAAGATCCAGGTTTTCTATCCATGGCATGGCGCCTAATTGCTCGTCGAACTCAAACTCGAGGTGGCAGTGGTTGTCATAAACCGCTACTTCAAGCGGTTCGGGAGTGGGTGCAAAACTCGGCGCCTTTTTTGATTGCTTTTCGCTCACAGATTCACCCGCCTTCGAACTTCGCTTGAACTCAGCGTTGCTCACTGCTACTTCGATTCGGTGTCGGTTTCGATGCGAGGGAACAACGGCTCGAGAACGTTTAGAACGCTGCCCGGCTTCAGTTGACCCCACGCTGCAGCCTCGTTTAGCAGCTGAGCATCAAGTTCGCCAAGACCTGAACCCAGTGCAGTCCAGAGCTTTGCGGTTGCCTTTGGTGTAATTGGGTTCAGCAAAACAGCAAGGATGCGCAGACCCTCGGCTGTGGTGTTCAAGACGGTTCCCAAGCGCGCACGATTAGCTTCATCCTTGGCAAGAACCCAAGGCTCCTGCACGGTGATGTAGTTGTTTAGTTCGTCAACCAGAGTCCAGATTGAGCTGATTGCATCCTGGATGGCTACTTCATCGATTGCTGAGTTCGCATTTTTCACAGCGGTCGCAGCAATATTCTGAACCTGCAGGTCTGCCTCGGTGAAATCTGTTCCTGCCGGAAGAACTCCGTCGAAATACTTGTGAATCATCGCGATCGCGCGTGAGGCAAGGTTTCCGAATCCGTTAGCCAACTCAGCCTGGTAACGAGCAGAGAGGTCCTCCCATGAGAACGAACCATCTTGACCAAAAGCGATGGCCTTCATGAAGTAATAGCGGAACGCGTCTGAACCAAAAGTGTCGGTGATTTGACTCGGCGCAATGCCGGTGAGCTTTGACTTCGACATCTTCTCGCCGCCAACCAAAAGCCATCCGTGGCCAAAAATCTGGTTTGCCGGCTCAAGACCTGCAGCCATCAACATTGCTGGCCAAATCACGGCGTGAAAGCGAAGGATGTCTTTGCCAACTACCTGAACTGAGGCTGGCCAAAGTGAAGCGAATTTTGCTCTTGCCTCATCGGTGTCTTCACCATAACCAATGGCGGTGATGTAGTTCAGAAGTGCATCGAACCAAACATAAGTGATGTGGCTGTCGTCCCAAGGAATGTCGATTCCCCAGTCGAATTTCTCTTTTGAACGAGAAATTGAAAGGTCTTCGAGACCACGACGTACAAATGAAACAACCTCGTTGCGTGCTGACTCTGGCTGGATGAACTTGGCATTCGACTCGTAGTGCGCGAGAAGTTTGTCTTCGAACTCGCTCAGCTTGAAGAAATAGTTGGTCTCTTGAAGCTTCTCAACCGGCTTCGAGTGAATGGCACAAACGGCTTGCCCGCTAAATGCGCCCTCACCCTCGATTAGGTCGGCTTCGGTTTTATACTCTTCGCAGCCCACGCAGTAATTACCCTCGTATGAACCTCGATAGATAAAGCCCGTGTCGTAAAGGTGCTGCAAGAACTTTTGGACAGCCTTTTCGTGACGAGGCTCGGTGGTGCGAATAAAGTCTTGATTCTTAATGTCGATGGTTTCAAGAAGAGGCAACCAAGCCTCTTCAACCAGTTTGTCGGCCCACTGCTGTGGAGTGGTTTTGTTTGCGGCTGCGGTGCGAAGAATCTTTTCACCGTGCTCGTCGGTGCCAGTCAACAGGAATGAGTTCTCTCCGCGCTGGCGGTGCCAGCGTGCGAGTACGTCAGATGCAACCTCGGTATAGGCGTGGCCAATGTGAGGGGCATCGTTGACGTAGAAGATCGGCGTCGTTACATAAAACGACTTTCCGTTGTTATTTGGCATGGTTTCCATCTTAACCGAGGCTGTGGCTCAGTTTTTCGAAGCTTGACGTTGCTCAAGCACCAATTGATAAAGCTCACTCTTGCTTGCCCCGGCCGAACTCGCGATTTCGGCTACCGCATCTTTGAGCCGCAAGCCTTCCTCGGTGAGTGCAATCACTTGCCCGACTAAATCTTCAGTCTTGATTTCAACTGCTTCAGCGCCGGCGATTACCAGCACCATTTCTCCACGTGGCTCACTTCGGGCCCACTCGACCAGGTGCTCTAGAGTGCCGCGTTCAGTGTGCTCAAACTTTTTGGTTAGTTCTCGAGAAACAGTCGCCTGTCGATCCGAACCCAGTACTTGCGCAGCGTCTTGCAATGATTCCAGGATTCTATGCGGTGATTCAAAAAAAACCATGGTTCGTGATTCTCTAGCCAATGATGCAAACATCTTGCGTCGGTCGCCCTGCTTTCGAGGTAAGAAGCCCTCAAAGGTGAATCGGTCGGTTGGTAGGCCTGATACCGCGAGCGCACTTAGTACGGCCGAGGGGCCAGGCACAACGGTGATCTCAACACCAGCCGCAACGGCTGCACGCACCAAAAGAAACCCCGGGTCGCTAACTGTTGGCATTCCCGCATCACTGACAACCAGCACGGGTTCATCCTTGGCAATTTCAAGAATTTGATCGAGACGGTCGCCCTCGTTGTGTTCATGAAGGCTAAAAAGACGCGCATTGATTTTTACGCCCAGTGAGTTGGCCAATTTGAGCAGGCTTCTGGTGTCTTCAGCAGCGATAAATTTTGAAGTTTGCAGGTGCTCGAGTAGACGCGGCGAAGCGTCGGATAGGTTTCCGATGGGGGTCGCAGCAAGAATGAGCACGCTCTATTGTCTAGCATTGGGCAGGTGAATGCTTTGCAAAATCGAATTCAGGCCAATAAACCGCTGGCTCAATTTTTTGCGCGCTATTCAACTTGGATGGTGGTCGCTCTTGCCGCTTTGTTGCGACTTATCAACCTTGGCTACCCAACAAAGCTGGTCTTTGACGAAACCTACTATGTGAAAGACGCATGGTCGCTTTGGAATACCGGAGCCGAACGCGCTTGGCCAGCCGACGCCAATTCATTATTCGAGAGCGGTCAGGTTGATTCGTTTTTGCCGGCACCTGCATTTGTTGTTCACCCACCGCTAGGCAAATGGATTATCGGGTTCGGTATGTGGCTGGTTGGTCCGACGAATCCGGTTGGCTGGCGAATATCAACGGCGATTCTAGGCATTGCCTCGGTCTGGCTAATCATGCTGATTGCCAAACGATTGCTTAAATCACAAAATTGGGCTTTGGCGGCTGGATTCCTCTTGGCCATCGACGGGCATGCCATCGTTCTTGCTCGAACTGCACTGCTGGATGGCATCCTGGCATTTTTTGTTTTACTCGCCTTTTATTTCTTGCTTCGAGATCGCGCAGGTGTTGACCTAGCCGCCGTTACTTGGCGTCGACCTTGGTTGCTAGCCTCGGCGTTGTCCTTAGGTGCCTCGATGGCAGTCAAATGGTCCGGGCTGTATTTCTTGGCAGCATTCGGCCTTTACATCGTCATCAGTGAATATTTAGCGCGTCGCCGATCTGAGGTGCACCAATACACTTCAGTCACGATCAAACAGGGGCTTCGCGAGTTCTTAATCATGGTTCCTACCGCGCTCGGTGTTTATGTGCTCAGTTGGCTCGGATGGATTCTGAGTTCTGATGGATATGAGCGCAACTCCGAGAGCAATTGGTTTACCTCTCTGATTCACTATCACCAGAGTGCATACGGTTTCCACGTTGGCCTAAACACCCCACATTCTTACGCATCAAACCCGATCACCTGGCTATTTGCTCTTCGACCAACCAGCTTCTTCTATGAGGGTCAAGCTGAAGGCGTTTACGGTTGTCAGATGGTGAGTGGTTGCTCAAGTGCAATTACCGCATTAGGAAACCCACTTATTTGGTGGGCAGCCGCCCTTTCGCTGTTCTTTTTGCTGGTTTGGTACCTTCGCCAGCGTGACCGAATCGCCGGCCTAATTTTGCTGGGTGTTCTCGCGGGTTATGTTCCTTGGCTTTTCTTTATGCAACGCACGGTTTTTCAGTTCTACTCAATTGCATTTTTGCCTTGGTTGATTTTGGCCCTGCTCTATGTGGTCAAAATTTACCTGCGCCTAGCCGAACCAAGAATTGCCAAATCAATCAAGCGTGGGTTTGTCATTTACCTCGCTGCAGTTTTCGGGTTATCTATGTTTTATCTTCCGATTTGGATTGGCACGAAGATTCCCTATGGTTTCTGGCTAATTCACATGTGGTTGCCGAGCTGGATTTAAGCAGCAGTTAGCAACCACTCTGAGCAGCAGCATTTAGTGTTGAGACATGGCTATCTTTGCGGTTACTTATTTTTATTCGGCCGACGCCGACGACCTGGCTGCCGTTAGGCCAGCACATCGCGAGTGGCTTGCCCAGCTTCTTGACGGTGGAACACTTCTTGCCTCGGGCCCAATGGTTGACACCCCGAGCGCCCTCCTAATTTTTAAAGCAGAATCGCTTTCTACTCTCGCGGTAATTCTCGATGGAGATCCTTTTGACATTGCCGGCTTCATTGGCGAGAGAACTATTGCTGAGTGGAACCCAATCTACGGACCTTGGAGCGAATAATGACTTTTGACCCAACCACCATGCCAACCATCGCTTTACGCGACGGCAACTCAATTCCGCAATTGGGCCTAGGGGTTTATAAGGTGAGCCAAAATGTTGCGGTCGATCTAATCCAATCAGCAATTGACACTGGCTATCGAAGAATCGACACCGCCGCCCTCTACGGTAATGAGGCCGAAGTTGGCGCAGGTATCCGAGCTTCAAAAATTGCCCGCGAAGAGATTTTTGTGACGACAAAGATTTGGAATGACCGACAGGGTTTTGCAGAGAGCAAAGTGGCAATTGACGAGAGCCTTGCAAGACTGGACATCGATTACATAGACCTTCTGCTGATTCACTGGCCTTGTCCTGCTCAAGACCTGTTCTTAGAAACTTGGCGGGCGTTTCAAGAGGTAGTTGCAACCGGCAAGGTTCGCTCAATTGGTGTTTCGAATTTTCAGCCAACCCACCTAGAAAAATTGGTTGCCGCCGGAGGAGCGATTCCGACCTTAAACCAGGTCGAGTTGCACCCAGCATTTCAACAGGCAGAAGTTAGAAAGTTTGGCGCAGCCCACGACATCAAAACTGAAGCATGGGCTCCACTGGGCCGTGGTCGATATTCCGAAAACGAAGTTCTATCGGGCCTGGCAGCAAAACATGGCAAGAGCGTTGCGCAAATAATTTTGCGTTGGCACATCCAGCTGGGCAATCTTGTAATTCCAAAAACTACAAACCCAGAAAGACTTGCTGAAAACATCAACGTTTTTGATTTCACCTTGGATGAAACCGAGATGCGAATTATTGGCCTTCTAGATGCAGGCGAGCGAACCGGACCAAACCCAGATGAGTTTGGCTAGCAAAAACAAAAACTAGTTTTTAGCTTTATTGGCGGCACGCTTTTCACTTGTTGCAAACAGGCTCACAGCAGTTGTAACGATCAGAGTTACCAGAATCACGCTAAGCGAAAGTTCAGTGCTAATTTCTGGCGCCCATTCAACGTGGTGTCCGCCATTGATGAACGGCAACTCGTTAGTGTGCAACGCGTGAAAGACCAGCTTGGCACCAATCCAAGCAAGGATGATCGAAAGCCCAACACCTAGGTACTTCAAGCGCTCCATTAGGCCGCTCAGCATGAAGTACAACTGACGGAGACCCAATAGGGCGAAGGAGTTTGCAGTAAACACGATGTAAGCCTCGTCGGTTAGGCCATAGACCGCAGGAATTGAGTCAAGGGCAAAAAGCACATCGGTGGTTCCGATGGTTAGCATCACCAAAAGCATCGGAGTGATGAATTTTTTGCCATCGATTTTTACGGTCAACTTGCTGCCGTGATATTCCTCAGTGGTCGCAAAGCGCTTCTTGACTATCTCCATCAGCTTTCCGCCAGGAACCTTGTCTTCTTCGTCTTCATGGAATGAATCCCAGATGAGCATGAAGGCGGTGTAAACCAAGAACGCGCCAAAAATGTAGAACATGAAGCTAAATTGCTCAATAAGGGCCGCGCCAAGGGCTATGAAAATTCCTCTAAGCACAAGTGCAATTGCGATACCGGCAAGCAATACTTCGCTCTGAAGTCGGCGAGGAACCTTAAATTGGCTAAAGATGATCAAGAAGACAAACAAGTTATCAACCGAGAGGCTCTTTTCGGTGATGAAACCGGCAAGAAACTCCGAACCGAATTGCCCACCCCAGATTTGACCTACGAACCAGGCAAATACCAAAGCCAACCCAATAAACATTCCGCTCTGAAGGGCAGACTCTTTGAATGAAGGCTCGTGCGGGTGACGTGACTGATAAATCAAATCAATACCGATTAGGGCAACAAGTGCGCTTACAGTGACAATCCAGACCCAAGGTTCAATATGCATAATGACTCCATTCTAGGCAGAGGCAAAACCCTAGGAATAATTCGGTTGCCAAAAGGTATGACATCTTTAGGTAAGCGAAGGAGCAATTCATGAGAGTACTAATTTCAGGTGCAAGCGGACTGGTTGGAACAGAGGTTGCAGCTCAACTGCGCGCTGCCGGTCATGAACCGATTCGCTTAGTCAGACGAAAGAGTGTTTCGCAAGACGAGGTTGAGTGGAACCCGAGCAACGGGTACCTAACTCCTGGGGTAATAGAAACCGTTGATGCGGTTGTGAATCTCGCCGGAGCCACCACCGGCAAAATCCCTTGGACCTCAACTTATAAAAAAGAAATTATTCAGTCGCGACTTGACTCAACAAAAACTTTGGTCGACGCCATGCAGAATGCAAAGAAGCGCCCAAAGGTTTTTGTTAGCGGCTCAGCATCTGGAATCTACGGAGATCGTGGCGATGACCTACTGACCGAGAATGAGCCAAAGGGCAAGGGCTTCTTGAGCGACCTTGCCTACCAGTGGGAACAAGAGGCGCTAAAGGCACCAGCTGATGTTCGAGTGGTTTTGGTAAGAACAACAATGGTCATGTCGCGAACACTTGGTGCCCTGGGGCGACTTCTTCCACTCATCAAATTGGGAATCGGCGGCCCACTAGGAAACGGAAAGCAGTGGTGGGCCTGGATCAGCCTCAAGGATGAAGCTGCAGCAATCATTCACTTGATTAACACCGAGTCAGCTAGAGGTGCCTTCAACCTAACTGCACCAGAATTTGCAACCTGCAAGGATGTTGTCGACTCCCTGGGCAAGGCCCTGCACCGGCCAACGATCCTTGCTGTTCCGAGTTTTGCACTGAAGCTTTTGCTAGGTGAGGCTGCTACAGAACTGCTACTGTGCAGTCAAAAAATGAGCGCCGACCGTCTGCTTGCTTCTGGGTTCAAATTTCAACATCCAACTCTGCAGCAAAGTGCCGACTGGGTGGTTTCGAAGAATTAAATTAATTGAGAAATAAAAAACCCCGCCAATTTCTGGCGGGGTTTTTTAGTGAAACTTATTACTTCTTTGGAGCAGCCTTTGCAGCTGGCTTCTTCGCAGCAGCTGGCTTCTTCGCAGCAGCTGGCTTAGCAGCAGCCTTAGGTGCAGCCTTTGCAGCAGGCTTAGCAGC
>CAZIFS010000016.1:16651-23222 GCA_964539165.1 uncultured Rhodoluna sp.
CAGCAGCTGGCTTAGCAGCAGCCTTAGGTGCAGCCTTTGCAGCAGGCTTAGCAGCAGCCTTAGGTGCAGCCTTTGCAACCGGCTTAGCAGCTGGCTTCTTCGCAGCAGCTGGCTTCGCAGCAGCAGCCTTTGCGGTGGTCTTTGCAGCGGTTCCAGCAGCCTTCTTTACTGCAGTACCTGCAGTCTTGGTTGCCTTGGTTGCAGTCTTGGTTGCAGTCTTGACTGCGGCGTTGGTCTTCTTCTCAACAACCTTTGCAGTTGAAGCAACCTTCTTCTCTACGGTGTCAACGGCCTTTTCGACCTTCTTCTCGACAACGGCAGCGGTCTTCGCTACTTCGTCAACAGCCTCGGCAACAAGTGCGCCGGTGTCTTTTGCAATGCTCTTTGCGTTCTTTGAGAACGCCTTCTTTACTGAAGCAAAAATGCCCATGAGTATCTCCTGAAAAATTGATTTTGGAATTGCTTTAAGTTTAGTCGACTCAACTCAGAAATCGACCTAGGACTATTCGCTAATGCGAAGCTAACCGTTTGATCTGCGACGACGAAGAATCTCATCGAGTTCTGCTGAATCAAACTTTTGCTTGGCTTTTGAAGCTGGCGAATCTTCGATTGAAACCACATCGGCAAGCATCGGAATCTCAAGTTGACCGATGTGTTGGCGTGGTGCCGGAAGCGGGTTTCGCTGCCAAGCTCTTGGGTCGATCTCAGCCTCTTGCTCGTTCGCCTCACCAAGAATTCGTGAATTTGCTAGACCCGACCTGAACCCCGCCTTGCCCTGAGCGCTGCTTGCCAAGAGAGCACGGTTTACTTTCACAGCTTTAACAAAAACACTCATGGTGAGGGAACCCATCAAAAGAGCAGAAGCACTTGCTGCCCAGTAGTAGGGCGCTTCAACCGCCATGTACCCGGTAACAACCGCGGTTGCTACAAACATCAAAGTTAGAGCACCAAATGCTCGTTTGGTTAGAGACAATCGAAAGCTTCGATGTGCAACAGAAGCCACCGAACCTTGCCTACCGACAGTTTCGCGCTGTAAATTTTTCAGTTCAGATTTGATCTGTCGTTTATAGTTGCGCTCGTCATCGCGCTGCTCAGAACGCTGGTGCCAACTTGGTACGAAAACCCAAAACCACAATGCGGCGATGACTAGCAGCATCAAGCCGCCGGATCCATTGAAGTTCATATCTCAAAGATATGAGTCAGCTACCGCCGAAGCCATCATTTAATTCGGTGTGTTTAATTTCAGGCTCGATATTTTGAAGCCATGGATAATTTTGCTCGGGCGTTTTGCCCTGAATCCATCGGTTAAGTAATCCACCAATCACCTCTTCGTGAGTGATTGCGAATACGTAGTGGTCGCGCCAAGCACCGTTGATGTGAATGTAGCGTTCCTTCAAACCTTCGTATCGAAGACCCAGTTTCTGAACCACTCGCAGTGATGCTAAGTTTTCTGGACGAATGTCAATCTCGACTCGGTGCAACCCGACAACGTTGAAAAGGTAATCGGTGACCAAGGCAACCGCGGTTGGCACTACGCCTCGACCGGCTACCTCAGGCACGACCCAGTAGCCAATTACTGCGCCACCAACCGAGCCGAAAGTTATGCCAGCAACATTCAGTTGCCCGACGATTTTGCCGTCGACGAGAATTACGAACGGCAAGCCCTGATTTTCGTTCATCTGCCTTAGCCAACCTCGAATTTGAGCTCGGTAGTCAAATGAGTTCGGGCCATAAGGATTGGTCGCCTCCCAGGGGCGCAACCACTCTCGATTCGACAAAACAGCATGCTCGAGGTCCTTGGCATCCTTGGCTTTGATAATTCGAAGCAGAACGTCGCCGTGGGTGAGCGCAAAAGACATAGGCACGATGGCAAGATTAGTCGCATGGACGAACTTGCCGCTAATAAGCAACAACTGCGTGCCGAACTAAAAGAGCGGCGGGCTGGCTTGGATTACGACCCTGAGGTTGCAGGGCAGCTAAATGTTCACCTCGCCGAGCTTTGCCTAGCAACTGGAGCGAATCGGATTGCCTGCTATCTGCCGTATGGAAACGAGCCAGACACAGAGCTCTTCATCGATTGGGCCATCGACAACAATATCGAGGTTCTGCTGCCTGTTTCAAAAGAAGACGGCGAGCTCGAATGGGTCATCTTCGAAGGCGAATCAGAAGTAGGGATTTTTGGTTTCCACGAGGCAGCTGGCACAAAAACTAATCCCGACAATGTCGATCTAGCATTCATCCCAGCGTTGGCAGTTGACCAGACCGGTACCAGGCTTGGCAAGGGCAAGGGTTATTACGATCGAGCTCTTCTGAAGTTTGAACCGTTGCCGCCAGTTATCGCCGTTGTGTTTGATGATGAATTGCTTGAGTCGGTGCCCAACGAGAGCCATGATCACCCTGTCGACGCAGCCGTTACGCCCTCGCAGGTTGTGTTGTTCACCGAACGGTTAAAAT
Organism: uncultured Rhodoluna sp.; assembly: GCA_964539165.1. Lineage (GTDB taxonomy): Bacteria > Actinomycetota > Actinomycetes > Actinomycetales > Microbacteriaceae > Rhodoluna. The sequence continues at coordinate 19,106 of CAZIFS010000016.1, forward strand.
AGAACCGTGCCTACTTATTCATACGCTTGCAAAAACTGCGAGCACACCTTCGACATTCAGCAGTCTTTCTCAGAAGATGCGCTGAAAGTTTGCCCAAAATGCCAGGGTGAACTTCGCAAGGTTTTCGGCCAAGTGGGCGTAACTTTCAAGGGCAGCGGTTTCTACAAAACCGACAATGCCTCACCTAAGAAAAGTAGCTAATCCAAGACTCTCAAGGCTTTAGCCCCAATGTGGCGGCTTATCTTGTTTCAAACGCTGATCATTTGAGTCGGCACGGTCACCCCATGCTGCATCGGTGTCTTCAAAGGCTCGGTCTGCATCGTCAAATAATGGCACTGATCTTTTAGTCACCTGCATTCCCAATTGCTCGGCGATACGAATTGCTAGAGCCTGTGGGTTCGAAAACAGTTCAAAACTATAAACACGGATGTACTTCCAGCCGAGAGCTTTCAAAAGGCCCGGTCGAATGTGAAATTTCTCGGTTCGGTTCTCTCCAGGAATAGACCAGTCAGCTTCGATTACGGCAGCGCTCTTGGCATAGGCAACCACCAACGGCGTCTCTTGAGAAAAGCCGGTGTCGACGCGAGCTCCAAGCTTCTTGAGCCGCAGGCTCAAGTCTTGAAGCATTGGGTCTACTGGGTTTGCCACCGGTTCGCGTTCGGCACTGGCAGCCTGCAATAGGTCTTTGAGCAGAGCAGCGCCATTGGTCATTCGATCAGTTGGCACTTCGTCTGGGCCAAAGCAGCTGACTACTGTGATTTGTTTTCTTGCGCTCACCAGCAGGTTAGCCAAGTAGCGCCGCCCGTCGGAATCGCTCATTTGACCAAAGCTTGAAAGCACGGCTCCGTGAGAGGTTCGGCCAAAACCAAGGGAGAAAATTACTCGATCGGCGATTCGATGACCTAGATCGGCGAGAGGAGCCACTTCAAATTTTTCGCGACCATGAGAATCAAAGAATTCCGCAAGGTTTGGCTTGTCACGCAAGCCAGCAATTACTGCGGCACGAATTCGTTCAGCGTGAACGGTAGATGCACTTGAAACCAGTAGTGACTGATCAGGGTGCCAAAGCGCATGGTTAAAAACCAGGTCTACGGTTCGAGCCAATTCAGCATCAAGGCTCTCAGTTGCACCCTCGATTGTGGTTTTCGCTCGGTTTCCCTCGGTTACCTGATCAAGAATGAAATTACGCTCGCCAAAATACTCGGCCGCAGATGGAGCGTATTGGATTCGATTTTGGTAGAACTCGCGGTTAATAAGCTCACCAAGCGATTGACCTGTGGTTCGATAACTTCGGCGCAAAACCTCAGAGCCGAAGACTCTGCGCACCTGTTCAAATACCGATGGAACCGCTAATTCGCGGCCCAGTGGAATGGCTCGGCACTCAATTTCGAATCCAACGGGCGCAGCAATCGCATCATCACCAAAGGCAATAATTTGTTTTGATCGCGAGATTGCCCCAAGGTTTTCAGCGATAGTCGAGCCAGCGGCATCTAGCACAAGCACTGCGTCAAAGGTTTGGTCTTTGCCAATAAATGCCGGCAACTCATATGGCGAAAGCAGCAGCGCGGGTGCAAGTGCCGGCCAAATCGATGGTGCTGCGGCCTGTGTCAATGCAAAGTTAGCTGCACCGGTTTTTAGCAATTGCTTCAGGGCTATTGCTTCGCTTTTGTTGGCGGCTAGCGCCTCATTCCATCGTTTACTGAGGGTTTGAGCGACAATCCGTGCGCCTACCTCGATTTGCTCATCAAAGGCAATTTTGAAATTTTCTTCATTTTGAGCGAGCTGCTCAGATGAAAAATTCAGAATCGAATTATCGCGAGTGATCAGTACCTCAAGTGCCGATTGCCACCAGGCTTGATCAAGTTCAGCCGCAAGGTGTTCGCGTGGGGTGTGGAGTCTGGCTAGATCTCGACTCAAAGGACCAAGCCCAACTTCAGCAAGGCGACCTGAAACCATCGAACGCTCCCCCAGCTTTTCGAGGGCGTCAGTATCTTCGGCGAGCGAATTCAACTTCTGCTGAAGTTCAAAAAGAGTCATTTCTGTTAATGACTGCTGGCCAGGGGCATCATCCATGTGGCTTTGAAGTTTTTCAAGATCTGCCACGAACGCTTGAAGAGCGATTTGCGCGTCGTGAATACCAGTTGGCACCTGTGGCGCGGTTGGCATGGTTGAGAATTCGAGCCAAAGTTCACGTTGTTCTTGAATGGCTTTGAGAGCAACGTGCATGTCTGCAACATGCATGCCGGTTCGCAGATATTCCTTGGCGAGTTTTTTTAGACGCCGGCGATTGCCGCCTGACATTTGCGAACGTTCGCTCTTATCAACGCCTTTTCGTGGGGCAGTTGCTGCAACCAATTCGGTAATCGGTCGGTCGAAGACAGCTGGCAAGAATCTGTCTAGCGTCTCTCGGATGCCAACAAACAACCTGAGATACTTAGCCCACTCATCCACGCTATTTGCGGCTTTGAAATTTACTTTTTCGGTGAACTCTGCCAACTGGTTAGCAAGTTTCGGATAAGCCTCGTCACGCAGGTGTTTTGCGAGCTCCACAGCCTGATCAACTTCAGCCGGATTCGAGAATTTAGCTTTGAACCAAGCAGTGTCTTGTGGTCCGAACTTAAACTCCCCAAGCTCAAAGGCCTCCGTCAGGAGGTCGATTGCAGCAGACTTATCAAGGTGCTGCAGCAAGTACTGTTCTTCGATACGGGCGCTGGTTAGCGGCGCATGTGGCAAGCCACTCAGCCTCGATAGCTCTCGTAGGACTCGAGCTAGCGATACCCCTAGAACCTCGTCAACATCATTCAGCGTCTTGAAATATTCATCTAGCGAGTCTTCGGCAGCGATTCGCTTTGCACGAGCAGCTTCAGAATCAACAACTGAAGCTTTTTCATTTCTAGAAATAGCAGCGATGATGTCAACCCAAGTCGAATCGGCACGGATTCCGAGACCGGCTAAACCTACAGCCGACAAGCGATCGGCTAATTCATTCAATGTTTGGCGTCTTGGAGCCACCACGAGAGTACGTTTGCCATGTTCCGACAAAGCTGCAAGCACGTTGACAACCGTTTGCGTGTATCCGCAACCTGGCAAGGTTTCTACTGCAAAACTTTGGCCAGCTAATGCTCTTGCAACTACGCGCATCTGAGTTGCATCTGCATCTACAACCAGATTTAGTTCAGGAATGTCGATTTCGCCAAGCCCATCGGTTGGCTCACCGGTTAGTGCTGAAAGCAAATCGTTGCTGGTGTGGGTCAAATCTTTAAGCAAGGTTTGAGACACGGCTGTGAAGTTGCCAATCACAAGAATGCGCTTAAGGTCAAGGTTTGCTTTATCTGCGGTTAGGTTCGCCAGGTAATTCAAAACTGTAAGAGGTACCAGATCAGAACTTTCGTTCTGACGTGCAAGCAACTCTGCTTGGTTGAGATTTATGCCATAGGCAACCTCTAGCGATTCAACCAAAATAGGATTCACCTGCGGCGCACCAGCCAGAGCCAGTTCGTAGTCTTCACCTTTTTTGAACAAGTCGATTGGCCACATCAAAATTGGCACGTTGAGGTCAAAACCATCAGCTTCAAAATTTGCCAAACCGCCAACCAGGTAGAGAGTGTCTAGGCCAAAGTTGCTGCTGATGCGATCTGCTTTAGCTTTGATTCGACGTGCAGCTGATAGCGCTCTCGAAAATGCCAGAGGGTCACGCACAAGATTCGAAAGTAGGGTTTGTCTTCCGGTGACAAACTGAGAAAACCCACCCGGATGGCTGCGCTCTAGATCGATCTGACCGAAGGTGTTGGTCTCGAAAGTCATCAGCGGATTAGTCACGCCGATTGCCTTCAATTCTTCTTCCCAGCTCTGCCAGCTGGTGCGGTTGACTTGCCCGCTCGAACCTTCGTTATTAGTCATGAAACGAGCCTAACTTTTAGGCTTCAAAACAAGGTTTAGGCTTGCCCGAATGCTCAGAAAACCCTCAGTTTGAACTCTCAGGTATATTTGGGGTTTCCGGCTCCGTAGCTCAGTGGATAGAGCAGAGGTTTCCTAAACCTTGTGTCGTAGGTTCGATTCCTATCGGGGCCACTAAATCTCAGGTTCAACGCACAGGCTCAAACGACTGACGTCGTTA
>CAZIFS010000017.1:0-21215 GCA_964539165.1 uncultured Rhodoluna sp.
ACACCGCCCTCTCACGGCGGCAGCAGGGGTTCAAATCCCCTTGGGATCACGAATTCTCCCTCTCGATGACTTGCTCTCGGGAGGGAGTTTTTTCTTAACTTGCCAGCGCTAAAGGGCCGTGGGCGCTTTGAGTTTGCCGAAGGTTGCAGCCAAAACGATCAAAACCACCGGTATCAAAGCCGCGGCATTCACACCCACAAAGGCAAACACCGCAAGAATGCTTCCAGCAACCCCTCCGCCGAAGGCCCCGGCCAAATTCATCGAAGAATCACTCAGCCCCTGAACATTGGTTTTTTCAAGCGGTGGAAGGGTTTCGGTTAGCAGTGCCGACCCGCCAACCGTAGATGCCGACCATCCAAGGCCCAGCAAGAACAAACCGAGAGTAACCAAGAAGCGATCATCGGCACCAAAACCAGCAAAGGCTAGAGCTGAAACATAAATTAGCTGGCCAAGCAAGATGGTTCGCATGCGCCCAAATTTGTCGGCGAACCAACCGAATATTGGGCTAAAGGCATACATTCCGGCAATGTGAAGGCTGATGGTGAAGCCAACCACCACTAGGTCATATCCCATGCTCTTCATGTGAATTGGTGTCATGGCCATCACCGATACCATCACCATGTGGCTCAGTGCAATTGACATTACAGCGAAGGCTGCCAACGGGTAGGCCTTAAGGGTCGCAATCGCCGAAGCAAATGAAACCTTAGGTTTGATGCCTTTGATTTCGACTTGTTGTGATTTCGCAACAAGCAGCGGGTCGGGGCGAAGGCCAAACCAGAAAACTGTGGTTGCACCCAGTTGGGCCATGATGGTGAACAAAAACGGCCCGGTGAGGGTTGGCAAGCCGAGGGCGTGGCCAACAATTTCGCCAGGTCCAAACATGTTTGGGCCAATAACCGCGCCAATTGTGGTTGCCCAGACCACAATCGACAAGTCGCGAGCTGTTGAACCTTCGGTTGGAATATCAGTAGCGGCAAATCTAGCTTGGAGACCGACCGCTGACCCGCCGCCGAGCAAGAACAAGGCCACCAGCAGTAACGGAAAAAAGTGAATTGCGGCCGCAGTGATGACCAACATCGCACCCGAAATGGCCAATGCTGCTCCGGTGGCCAACGAGACTCTTCGCCCTCTGGCAAAAGCTAATCTGGCCAGCGGAATGGCCCAGGTTGCGGCACCCAAGGTGCTGAAGGTAGCGGCTGAACCAGCCCAGGCCTCAGAACCCGACAAATCGGCTGCTAAAAGCGAGCCAATCGACAGCGTTGAACCAAGCCCAAACCCACCCAAAATCTGCCCAGAGGTTAGTACTTTTACGGTTTTACGCTGAAGAATATCCAGCTCTGAAGGGCGCATCCTCTCAGCCTAAAGGTAAACTTGAGACCTAAACGTTTTGAGGTGTTTGCATGACAAATAAGCCATTGACTTTGGCTGAGAAGGTATGGAACGACCACTTGGTGGTCAAGGGCAAAGACGGCTCTCCAGACCTGCTCTACATCGACCTGCACTTGGTGCACGAGGTAACCAGTCCACAGGCTTTTGATGGTTTGCGTTTGGCTGGTCGCCCGGTTCGCCGCACCGATCTGACTATTGCAACCGAAGACCACAACACCCCTACCTGGGATATCGACAAGCCCATTGCCGACCCGGTTAGCCGCACGCAGATTGAGGCCCTTCGTCACAACGCCGCCGAGTTTGGTGTTCGAATTCACTCGCTCGGTGATGCCGAGCAGGGCATTGTTCACGTGGTTGGCCCGCAGCTTGGTTTGACCATGCCTGGTCTAACCGTTGTTTGTGGCGACTCGCACACCTCAACCCACGGTGCTTTTGGAGCTTTGGCCATGGGAATCGGCACCAGCGAGGTAGAGCACGTTCTTGCCACCCAAACTTTGCCGCTAAAGCCGTTCAAGACCATGGCCATCAATGTTGAGGGCACCCTTCGCCCAGGCGTTACTGCAAAAGACATCATCCTTGCGGTTATTGCCAAGATTGGCACCGGTGGTGGCCAGGGATATGTGCTTGAATATCGCGGCAGCGCTATCCGTGCGCTTTCAATGGAAGCCCGCATGACAATTTGCAACATGTCTATTGAGGCTGGAGCCCGTGCCGGTATGGTCGCGCCAGACCAGACCACCTATGACTACCTCGAGGGTCGCCCACACGCTCCGGTTGGTGCTGACTGGGATGCAGCAGTTGCCTACTGGAACACTCTGCCTACCGATGAAGGCGCCAAGTTCGACGCCGAGGTTTTCTTGGATGCCAACACGCTTGACCCATTTGTCACCTGGGGAACCAACCCGGGCCAGGGCGTTAGCTTGAATGAAAACGTACCAAATCCAGACGACATTTCAGACCCTAACGAGAAGGCCGCTGCACTGCGCGCCCTTGAATACATGGATCTAAAAGCTGGAACCCCGATGAAAGAGATTGCGGTCAACACCGTGTTCTTAGGTTCTTGCACCAACAGCCGCATCGAAGATCTTCGTGCAGCTGCCGCGATCGTTGAAGGCCAGAAGAAGGCCGAGGGCGTTCGCTTTATGGTTGTGCCAGGTTCAGCTCGAGTGCGCTTGCAAGCTGAAGCCGAAGGCCTAGACAAGATATTCAAAGACTTTGGAGCCGAGTGGCGTTTTGCCGGTTGTTCAATGTGTTTGGGAATGAACCCAGACCAGTTGGCACCGGGTGAGCGTGCAGCTTCAACCTCAAACCGAAACTTTGAGGGTCGCCAGGGCAAGGGTGCTCGCACCCACTTGGTTTCACCTCTGGTTGCCGCAGCTACTGCTATTCGCGGAACCCTTTCTAGCCCAGCTGACCTTCTTGAGCAGCAGAACGCAGGAGCCAACTAATGGAAAAGTTTGAAATTTTCACCGGCGTTGGCGTTCCACTGCGACGCAGCAACGTAGACACCGACCAGATCATCCCAGCTGTTTATTTGAAGCGAATCACTAAGACCGGTTTCGAAGACGCGCTGTTCTCGGCTTGGCGCAACGACCCAGAATTTGTTTTGAACCAAGAGCCTTACAAGGCTGGCCAGGTTTTGGTTGCTGGCCCAGATTTTGGCACCGGTTCGAGCCGCGAGCACGCAGTCTGGGCTCTTCGCGACTATGGCTTCAAAGCTGTTTTCTCTAGCAAGTTTGCCGACATCTTTCGCGGAAACTCTGGCAAGCAGGGTTTGGTAGCCGGCGAGATTTCTGAGGCAGACACCGAGAAGCTTTGGGCTGCACTTGAGGCAAACCCGGGCGCTGAAATCACCGTGAATCTAATCGAGCAGACCGCCACGATTGGTGAGCTATCGGTTCACTTCGACATCGACGAATACACTAAATGGCGTTTGCTAGAAGGCTTGGATGACATCGGTCTGACCCTTCGAGACGAGCAGGCGATCACCGATTTTGAATCCAAGCGACCAGCTTGGATGCCAAAAACCCTTCCAGCGAAGCACTAAGGAATCAGATGAGCCAGATCACCGTAAATGGTGGCAAGCCACTTCTTGGCCGCGTTGACGTCAAGGGTGCAAAAAACCTTGTTACCAAAGCTATGGTTGCCGCGTTGCTGGGTGAGACCGAGAGCGTTCTCAAGGATGTTCCGTTCATCAGCGACGTAGACATCGTTTCAAGATTGCTTCAACTTCACGGTGTGGCAATTACCCACTCTGAAGACGGCGTGATGACTCTTGACCCGAGCAATGTTGCCTCGGCTCGCATGGTAGACATCGATGCACACGCAGGTTCATCACGTATTCCAATTTTGTTCTGTGGCCCTCTGCTTCACCGTCTGGGCGAAGCTTTCATCCCAGGCCTCGGTGGCTGCCACATTGGCGACCGCCCAATCGACTATCACTTTGAGGTGCTGCGCAATTTTGGTGCAGTTATCGAAGAGCTTGAAAACGGCACCCGACTTTCAGCTCCGAAGGGTTTGAAGGGTGCAAAAATTGCCCTCCCTTACCCATCCGTTGGCGCAACCGAGCAGGTTTTGCTCACCGCAACCCGTGCTGAGGGAATCACCGAGCTTTCTGGTGCAGCTATCGAGCCAGAAATCATGGACCTAATCGCCATCTTGCAGAAGATGGGTGCGATTATCTCGGTTGACACCGACCGCGTAATTCGCATCGAAGGCGTCAAAGAACTTCGTGGCTACACTCACCGTGCATTATTTGATCGCAACGAGGCTGCATCTTGGGCCTGTGCTGCACTGGCAACCAACGGAGACATCTTTGTTGGTGGCGCGCGTCAGCCTGAGATGATGGCGTTCTTGAACGTGTTCCGCAAAGTTGGCGGCGCCTTTGAGATCGAAGATGACGGCATTCGTTTTTATCACCCGGGTGGCGAACTTCGCCCGGTAGTGCTCGAGACCGACGTTCACCCAGGTTTCATGACTGACTGGCAACAGCCTCTGGTGGTTGCCTTGACTCAGGCAAAGGGTCTTTCGATCATTCACGAAACCGTGTATGAAAACCGCTTTGGTTTCACCGACGCCTTGGTTCAAATGGGCGCTCAGATTCAAATTTATCGCGAGTGTCTTGGTGGCACCGCTTGCCGATTTGGTCAGCGAAACTTCAACCACTCTGCAGTTATTTCGGGCCCAACACCGTTGCACGCAGCAGACATCCGTGTGCCAGACCTTCGCGGAGGCTTCAGCCACATGGTTGCTGCTCTGGCCGCAAAGGGCACCTCGAACGTCACCAACGTTCAGCTAATTTCACGCGGTTACGAGCACTTCTTGAAGAAGCTCGAAGCCCTCGGCGCAGACTTCAGCTACACCGAATAGTCATCATGGCCAAGCCAAAAAAAGAATTGCCAATGCCGAAGATCAGCTCTTCGGAACGTCACTTCACTCTTGCACTGATTGCATCGATTTTGATTCCGATCGTGCGAGGGCTGTTTCGACTTGAAGCTAAGGGCGTCGAAAAACTGCCGAAGCAAGGCGCCTACATTTTGGTGGCAAACCACGTAACCAACGTTGATGCACTTGCCGTTGCTTATTTCGTTTATCGCGTGCTTCGTCGTGCTCCGCACTTTTTGGCTAAAGAGAGCCTGTTTCGCATTCCAGTGATTGGCCGCATTTTGCTTGCGGCTGGCCAGATTCCGGTTTATCGCTCGGGTCACCGCAATGATGCACCGATGCGCGCGGCAAATTCATACCTGGATGCCGGTCACTCGATCGCGATTTTTCCGGAGGGCACTCTCACCCGCCACCCAGACCTTTGGCCGATGCGTGGCAAGACCGGAGCAGTTCGCCTAGCAATTGAGACCAACGTGCCGGTTTACCCGATGGCTCAGTGGGGCAGCGAAAAAGTTTTGCCGCAGTATGGCAGCAAGTTTCGACCAGGCTTCTGGAAGCCAGTTCAGATTTTGGTTGGCGATGAAATCAACCTGGATAAATATCGCAAGAAGCAGCTAACCCCGGCAGAAGTGAACGAAGCCACCGATTTGGTGATGCGCGAGATCACAGCTTTGGTCGAAAAGCTTCGCGGCGAGAAGGCTCCGGCTGATCTTTGGGACCCAATCAAGGCCGGTCAAACCACTTCGGGTAACTTCAAGAAAGCGGGCAAATAGTCATGGCCAAAATCGCAGTGATGGGTGCCGGTAGCTGGGGAACCACCTTTGCCAAAGTTCTTGCTGACAACCCTGAAAATGAAGTCACCCTTTGGGCTCGTCGCGCTGACGTTGCCGAAGAAATCAATGATGACCACCGCAACGGCGACTACCTGCCTGGCATTAACCTGCCACAGAATCTGAAGGCTTCAACCGATGTTGCCGCGGTGCTTGAAGGTGCAGAACAGGTTTACCTTTCAGTTCCATCACAGACCCTGCGCGCCAACTTGGAGGAGTGGGGTCCGCTCTTACCATCCAAGGCAATTTTGGTCAGTTTGATGAAGGGTGTTGAAAAAGACACCGGCCTTCGAATGAGTGAGGTTATCGCTCAGGTAACTGGGTTTTCAGCAACCCAGATCGCCGTAGTTTCTGGCCCAAACCTTTCGCTCGAAATTGCAGCAGAGCAGCCAACCGCTTCGGTTGCCGCTAGCCAAAGTCAGGCAACCGCATCAGCGGTGGCCCACGCTTCGAGCAACAGCTATTTCACAACTTTCACCAACACCGACGTAATCGGCACTGAATTCGGTGGCATTCTCAAGAACCTAATCGCGGTTGCCATCGGCATCGTCAACGGCGTTGGTTATGGCGAGAACACCAAGGCTTCAATCATGACCCGCGGCCTAGCCGAGATTTCACGATTTGCTGTTGCCTATGGCGCGCAAGCTCAGACCATGGTTGGCCTAGCCGGCCTTGGCGACCTCATCGCAACCTCTGAGTCGCCGCTTTCTCGCAACCACAAGGCTGGCGAGATGTTGGGCAAGGGTTACACGCTCAAAGAGGTCAAGAAGCGCATGTCGCAAACTGCCGAAGGCCTTGCGTCGGTTGCTCCGATTTTGCAGTTGGCAGCTGCCAAAAATGTTTCGATGCCAATTGTTGAGCAGGTGCAGGGTGTGCTTGACGGCACCATGAAGCCTCGCGATATCGCTCCGCACCTGACTCACGAGACCGATGGCCCGAAGGGCGAATAACGTGGCCAAGCTAAAAGTTGTCATTCTGTTCGGCGGCAAATCGAGCGAGCACTCAATTTCTTGCGCGACGGCTGCCGGAGTTTTGGGCGCAATTGATCGCAGCAAATACGAGGTAATTCCGGTTGGCATCACCCAGCAGGGCGTTTTTGTGCCAGCCGAAGACAACGCTGAACGTTGGGCGCTTCGCAAGGGTGAACTTGCCAGCGTGACCGACGAGGGCGCCAGAGTTGAATTTGCCATGGACGGCTCACGCCAGTTGTTCCGAATCGCAATTGACGGAAGCAAGGCCTCGCTTGGGGCTATTGACGTTGTGTTCCCTGTGCTTCACGGCCCTTTCGGTGAAGACGGAACCATGCAGGGTTTTCTCGAACTTGTCGGCGTTCCTTATGTTGGTAACGGTGTTCTGGCTTCGGCTGCCGGCATGGACAAAGAGTTCACCAAGGCACTGTTCCAAGATGCCAAGATTCCGGTCACTCCTCACGTAGTTATTCGCGCCAACCAGTGGCAGCGCGACCCAGAGACTTCGCTCGAGGCTGTTCGCGGCCTCGGCGGGTTGCCGGTTTTCGTGAAGCCTGCGCGCGCGGGTTCATCGGTGGGTGTTTCAAAAGTTAAAACCTGGGATGAATTCGCAGCAGCGGTTGCCCTGGCATTTGAGCACGACAACAAATTAGTGGTCGAGCACGGTTTGGTTGGTCGCGAGGTCGAGTGCGCTGTTATCGAGGGTCGAGAGGGCGCACGCCCTCGAGTTTCTGTTGCCGGAGAGATTGTTGTCACCGGTCGCGACTTCTATGATTTTGAGGCTAAATATCAGGATGAAGATTCAGTTGACCTGATCATTCCGGCAAAATTGACCGCCGACGAATTACAAGAAATGCAATCGATTGCTCGCCGCGCCTTTGAGTCTCTTGGTTGCCAAGGCCTAGCCCGAGTTGATTTCTTTTTGACCGCGGATGGGTTCTTTGTAAACGAGATCAACACCATGCCTGGTTTTACCCCGCTATCGATGTTTCCTTCGCTGTGGCAGGCAACCGGCCTTGAGTATGTCGACCTAATTGACGAATTGATCGGTCTGGCGCTAGCTAAAAACTAACCGAGGCAGCGTTCGGTTGCCTTGATGTTTTGCACCGCACCCGCGACTGCCTCTAACGCGCTTACCCCGGCAACAGCTGTTGAATCAACAATTACTTCGGTAGCCGGAGTGCGCCCGAAAGTTATGAATCGGTAGGAAGGCTTTTGGCTTTCGTCTACCAACCAGTCGACATCGCCAGCTGTTACACAGGGCAGCGAGCTCACCTCGGCAGGCTCTAGCCCGCAACGCAATATCACAGCGGTCGGTTCACCCCAGGCGCCAGTGGCTTGAGCGTTGGTGTTGCGAATAGGCAACAAAGCTACTTCTGCAGGCAAGCGAACGATGATTTCAGCGCAGGCCGGGTCGTTCGCCAGCGGAGCTGCATCTAGGTTCACGGTTGCGGTGCAGGCGCTGAAGCTCAAACTCAAGGTCAAGCCAACTAGGGCAACTGCTACTGCACGAAAAATTCTCATCTCCAACAGGCTACCTTTGTTATGTGACTCACGCAGAAACCATTCGCAGTCTTGGCGAAAATGAAAGCCTAAAACGCACCATCGCCCGCCTGAATAGCTCTGAACACGCGCTAGTCGGCCCAGGCGATGACTCAGCGGTCATTGCAGCCCCAGATGGTCGTTTTGTGGTCACCACCGACACCATGATCGAAGACCACGATTTCAAACTCGACTGGTCAACCGGTTATGACCTCGGATGGAAGGCTGTTGCCTCTAACGTTGCCGATGTAGCCGCCATGGGTGCAATGCCAACTTCTTTGGTGGTTGCTCTCGCCGTGCCGGCAGACACCGAAATTGGCTGGCTTGAAGCCTTTGCCGATGGTTTGCGCGATGCTTGCCAAAAATTGGCTCCCGGATGCGGTGTTGTCGGGGGAGACCTTGCCGCTGCAAATCAGGTGATGATCTCGGTTGCCGCGCACGGCTCTCTAGAGGGCCGCGAACCAGTTTTGCGTTCTGGCGCCCAGGTTGGTGACATTGTGGCCGTGGCCGGCACTCTAGGGCGCGCTGCCGCTGGTTTGGCGCTGCTGCAAAGTGGCAACACCGATGCGATTAACTCTTACGACGCTGTTGTGAATACGCAACGCCGCCCAAACCCGCCAGTTGCTCAGGGAGTTGCTGCCGCTATTGCCGGGGCAACATCAATGCTCGATTTATCAGACGGCTTGGCCAAAGATGCTGCTCGAATTGCAAAGGCTTCTGGGGTGTCAATTCAAATTGATCGTCTGCAACTTCAGGGCTATGAAGCTGTTCTCGAAGAGCCAGCGCGAGCAATTGAAGCCAACGAATTTGACTGGGTGATTGGCGGTGGAGAAGACCACTCGCTGCTAGCGACCTTTTCACCAGAGGCCAAGTTACCACGGGCGTTCAAGCCAATTGGTTTGGTCATTCCGGCTGGGCCGGCACCGGTTTTACTTGGTCTACAGTCACTGCCCGAGCACGGCTGGGATTCAGTTCGCGGCTAATTCTGCTTTGACGATTTAGCCGTGAAGTTGGCTGTTGAGCACAATGCCAACACCTGCGCGAGGCAAAACCTCGACACGGCCGCTCACTGAGTTTCTGCGGAACAAAAGATTGGCGACGCCAGATAGCTCGGCAGCCTTTGCGCTGCGCTCGCCTTCAGAATCGATAATTGTCACCTTGGTGCCGGCGGTTACATAGAGGCCTGCCTCAACAACCGAGTCATCACCAATTGAGATTCCTACGCCAGCGTTTGCACCTAGTAGCGCTCTTGCGCCAATAGCAACGCGCTCTTTGCCACCGCCAGAGAGCGTGCCCATGATTGAGGCGCCGCCACCGATGTCAGCGCCATCGCCAACTACAACACCCTGAGAGATTCGACCTTCGACCATAGAAACGCCAAGGGTGCCGGCATTAAAGTTCACGAAACCCTCGTGCATGATTGTGGTTCCCGGGCTGAGGTGTGCACCCAGACGAACCCGAGACGCATCTGCGATTCGAACCTTGCGCGGAGTCACATAGTCGACCAAACGCGGAAACTTGTCTATGGCATAAACGCTGATTCCAGCGCGGGTTAGTGCCGGGCGAAGCTCATCAAGATCATCAAGCGCAACCGGGCCAACATTGGTGAACGCAACAATTGGCAGTGCTGGAATCAGGCCATCCAAGTTGATGGTGTTCGGCTTTACCTGGAGGGTTGAAAGCAGGTGCAGGCGCAAATAGGCATCTGCGGTGTCGGCAACCGGAGCGGTTAGATCAACCTCGGTAAGAACCACCTTGCTGCTCACGCGACGACGAGCGTCTTCGCCAACCATCGCGGTGAGGGTGTCGGGTGCGCTTGCATCGCTCGGTGCTGCGCCTAGTTGAGGGTTTGAATACCAAACATCAAGGATGCTGCCATCGCTCGAAATTGTTGCCAGGCCGAAGCCCCATGCTTTTGAATCTAGAAAACCTGCTTGAGTCATAGGTTCAAGGTTACAAGTTAGGCTCGTTATATGGCGCCTGTAACCCTGAATCTTGAAGCTGATGTAGTTGAACTGACTCGCGATATTTGCGACATTGAGTCAGTTTCTGGCAACGAAAAAGCTCTTGCCGATGCAATTGAAATAGCACTCCGTTCTTATTCACACCTTGAAGTTATTCGTGATGCCGATGCAGTCGTTGCCCGCACCAATCTGGGCCGCAGTTCTCGCGTAGTCATTGCCGGCCACATTGACACTGTTCCAGTAGCAAATAATTTGCCGGTCAAACTTCTTTCAATGGAGCGCGAACAGGTGCTTTATGGTCGCGGAACAGTCGACATGAAGGCTGGAGTTGCTGTGCAGCTGAAGCTGGCAGCCACTATTGCCGAACCCTTGGTTGATGTCACCTGGATCTTCTACGACCACGAAGAGGTTGAGGCCACCAAGAACGGCCTCGGTCGACTCTCGCGCAATCGGCCAGACCTGCTCGAGGCGAACTTTGCCGTGCTTTGCGAACCAACCAATGCTCAGGTTGAGGGAGGTTGCAACGGCACCATGCGCGTAGACCTAACTTTCAGTGGTGTGAAAGCCCACAGTGCAAGGCCATGGATGGGCAAGAACGCGATTCACGCAACGGCTGAGGCGCTAACCCGATTGGCCGCCTACCAGCCGGCAGAGGTTGAAGTTGATGGTCTGGTTTATCGCGAGAGTTTGAATGCGGTTTTGATCAACGGCGGAATCGCAACCAATGTGATTCCTGATCTTTGCAACGTGACCGTGAACTACCGATTCGCGCCGAGCAAATCTGGCGCCCAAGCCGAGGCCCACCTGCGTGAAGTTTTTGCAGGCTTCGACCTTGTTGTTACCGATCTGGCCGAAGGTGCTCGACCTGGTCTTGACCGAGAAGAAGCCAAGGCATTTGTTGCTGCAACCAACTCGGTAGCGCGACCAAAATATGGCTGGACCGACGTTGCGCGTTTCAGTGAACTTGGCGTGCCAGCGGTGAACTACGGCCCAGGCGATCCGAGCAAGGCGCACGCCGATGATGAGGCGGTTCCGGCCAGCCAGATCTATGCCTGTGAAACTGGGCTTCGCAATTGGTTAACCGTGGGATAATAGAACTTCGGCCCGCAAGGGTCTGTTATTCAAGGAGTTCTCAATGGCAGCAATGAAGCCACGTACCGGCGACGGACCAATGGAAGCAGAACGCGAACCTCGCGGACTGATTATCCTTCGTGTACCTCTAGAAGGCGGAGGTCGCCTGGTAGTTTCAGTGAATGACGAAGAGGCGAAGAACCTACACGAGGTTCTAGCAGGGGTCGTCAAAAAATAAGTTTCAATAAAAAAAGCCCAGTCAGTGATGACTGGGCTTTTTTGTTTTCTAAATATTGAGGTCGCTAGTTTCTTTTGCTCGCAAGCAAAAGGCCGTCGCCAACTGGTGAAAGGGCTGAAACGAAGCTCTCATTGTTGCTGAAGAATCTGAGCACGTCACGATAAATCGCAGTGGCGTCGTCGCGCATGGCTGGGTCAGGAACACGATCGCGCCAAAGAGCGTGAGCAATCGCAACCACGCCACCTGGGCGCAGCAATCGTGACGCCTCATGCAATTGAGATTCAAGAGTTTCTCGATCTGCATCCAAGAAAACTAAGTCATAGGCCGCATCAGCCATGTTCGACATGACATCGATTGCACGACCGTTGATTACTCGAGTTCGATTAGCTGGGATGCCCGCCTCGGCAAAAGATTTTTTAGCGGCAAACTGAATTTCTGGCTCATTGTCAATTGTTGCCAAAACCGCCTCAGGTGCCCCAGATAGCAGCCAGAGACCTGAGACACCGGTGCCTGTGCCGGCTTCAACAATTGCTTTCGCGCCCAGCGCCGAAACTAAGAGGGCAAGATGTGCACCAACCGATGGAGTGATGCATTCGACCCCAAGTTCTTCAGCCCGAACCCGTGCGTCTCGAAACGCTTCTGGTTCTAGTGTGAAGTCTTCTGCAAACTTCCAGCTGCTGATTTTGTCTACCAATTGGGCTCTCCTTGCTCAAAGCATAAACGGCAGTTTGCCCAATGCTCGGTAGCGAGGCGGTAATCTGAAAGGGTGTTTGGTCTAAGCGGCGAGAAGCTCCTCATCCTGGGGTTAATTGCCGTTTTTGTAATTGGGCCAGACCGGCTACCGGGCTATGCAAAAAAGCTCGCAACTCTGATCAAGCAATTGCGAGTAATGGCTGAAGGCGCCAAGGGTCAGATTGAAAATGAGATTGGCGAAGAACTCGATTGGCAGAAGCTCGACCCCCGTCGTTACGACCCTCGCCGAATTATTCGTGAAGCGCTAGCCGAAGAAATTGAACCAGTGAAAACCGCAGTTGGTGGTGCGGTTGCAACTGTCAATGCTGCGGGCACACCTGGCAAATCAACGCCTGCTCAATCTAAAGCTACGCCTGCTTCTGAGTTGCTCAAAAAGGGCGACCCTGCACCATTTGATTCAGAGGCAACCTAAGCCCAAAACAAGCTTGCTGGCTTGACGTTTTAGGAGATGCTTTTAGAGCGTAAAACGGCGAAGAACTTTGAGCAGCACTCGCATCAACGGAGCCATTTTTTCGTAATCTTTTGCACGGCTTGGCAAGCGCAATGCAGTGCTGGCAATGCCGATCACTTTGGTTTCGGTAAATCTCAGCAATCCACCAGGTCCATTTCGGCGACCTTGGCCTGAGGTTTTAGTTCCGCCCATCGGTGATTGCATAGATGCAAAACTCGCCCGAAAGCCCTCGTTAATGTTGACGCTTCCGGCGTGCAGGTAGCGAGCAACTTCTTTGGCTGCTTTGACCGGACCCACCACCGATGCATTCAAGCCAAAATCACTGTCGTTAGCTTTGTCGATGGCTTCGTCGATGCTGTCGTAACCCTCAACGTTTACTACTGGCCCAAACACTTCACGCCGAACCATACGTGCGTTTTCGGGAACATCTGTCATTACCGTTGGGGCATAAAAATACGGACCTACCGCTGGCAACGGCTTGCCGCCGGCCACAACCGCAGCGCCCTGGGCAACTGCTTCGTTGATGAAACCTGAAACTCGCTGAAGTTGGTTATAACCGCCAAGCGAGCCGATGTCGAAACTAAAGTCGTTCGACTTGCCAACTTTGAGCTCTTCGGTTTTTGCAGCCAGAATTTCTAGAAACTTTGATTTGTCGGCGTTCGACACATAAACGCGCTCGATTGAGACGCACAATTGACCGGCCGAACTAAACGCTCCGCTCAACACAATTTCGGCGGCACGTTTTAGGTTTGCTCCTTCGAGCACGATCATCGGGTTTTTGCCACCGAGCTCAAGCGAGCACCCAATCAGGCGCCCCGCAGCTCGCTGAGCGACCTTTCGCCCAGTTTCAGTAGACCCTGTGAAAGCAACGTAATTTACATTGTCGACAATGGCATTGCCCACGGTGGCTCCGTCGCCGGTAACCACTCTCCAGGCATCTTCGGGAATACCAGCTTCAACCGCTAGGTGCCTGGCAAACAAAACTGTTAGCGCTGTTTGGTTATCAGCCTTCTGAATCACTGTGTTACCTGCAGCGAGCGCGGGCAGAACATCGAGCATGGTTAGCGCCAGCGGATAATTCCAGGGGGTAATCACACCAACCACACCCACTGGTATGTGATCGACATAGGTTTTGGTCAGCAACGGAACACCAGCCTTGGTACGTTTGCGTGCCAAGGTTTTACCCGAAATTTTGCCGTAATAGGCAGCTGCCGAAATCGCACCTGCGGTTTCTTCAAAAGCGTGAGCGCGTGATTTGCCAGTCTCAAGCTGCAGCAGATCGAGCAGTTTTTCTTCGTTGGCAAGCAAAAGGTCGTGCAAAGTGAGCAGGTCGCGCTCGCGGGAATAGACCGGAGTTTGCGACCAATCATCCTGGGCTTCTCTGGTTTTCTTAATGGCTGCAACCACCTGCGCCTCGGTCAGCTGGGGTAGGTCAAAAATCTTGCGGCCGTTGCTCGGGTTCAAAACCGCAGCAGTGGTGTCAGTCTGGGGTAGATGTGCAATCAGGGTTGCAATACTGGTTTCGCTCACACGCTAACTCTAAGCAGTTTGCCCGCTAAACCAATCTTGTCTTGGCTGATTTTCACGGCAATTTCACGGATAGCCTCGGCTGCCGGGTCGGTCGGATTCGAGCTCACCACCGGCTTGCCAGAGTCTGAACCTTCTCGGAGGGCAACACTTATGGGAATCTGGCCCAGAACCGGCACAGGAGCGCCTGAGATGCCCGACAAACGTTCAGCAACAGCTTGCCCGCCTCCGGCACCAAAGAGCTCGAAACGGCTGCCGTCGGGCTGCACAAGCCAGCTCATGTTCTCGATTACGCCAAACACGCTCTGTCCAGTTTGAAGGCCGACAGAGCCGGAGCGTTCGGCAACTTCAGCAGCGGCGACCTGGGGTGTAGTTACCACTATGGTTTTTGCGGTAGGTAATAACTGGCCGAGGCTAATCGCCACATCGCCGGTGCCTGGTGGCAGGTCTACCAACAAGAAATCGAGGTCGCCCCAAAAGACATCGCACAAAAATTGTTCAACTGCTCGGTGCAGCATTGGCCCACGCCATGCCACCGGCTTGTTGTCTTCTAGGAACATGCCAATCGAGATAACTTTTACACCCCAAGGGCCAGCTTCGGCTACCGGGGGCAAGATTAGTTCGTCAACCCTGGTTGGCTTTTCGGTAATGCCAAGTTGGCCTGGAATCGAGAACCCAAAGATGTCAGCATCAACCAGCCCCACACGAAAGCCTTGTTCGGCTAGCGCAATTGCAAGGTTGGCGGTGGTCGATGATTTACCCACGCCACCCTTGCCTGAACCAATTAGATAAACGCGCGTGAGGGTGTCTTTGCCAAACGGGTTGAAGCGAGGTGGTTTGCCGTTACGCAGTTTGACCTTCAGGGCATCACGTTCGGCAACGCTCATGACGCTCATAACTACTTCGAGGTCGAATTCGGCAAGGGCCTTGCGAACATCAGCTTCAATTCTTTGCGCAGCTGGGCAACCGGCCACGGTGAGTTTTACGGTCACTGATTTCTCGCCAATTTCAACCATGTCGAGTTCGGTTAGTGGCAACCGCAGCTCAGGGTCTATTACGGTGGCGAGGGCGCGCTCAATCGCGCTTGCGCTCATCCAAGATCTCTTTCAATAGGTCGCGAAGTTCGTCGCGAACAAAGTCTTTGGTTGCCAAATCTTCGATTGCCAAGCGCAGCGCAACTACTTCGCGAGCCAGGTATTCGGTGTCGGCAAGGTTTCGCTCGGCACGCTGGCGGTCTTGTTCGAACTGCACGCGATCGCGGTCATCCTGGCGGTTTTGAGCCAAAAGAATCAGTGGCGCAGCATAAGAAGCCTGCATCGACAAAATCAAAGTCATCAGGGTGAAGTTCGTCGCGCGCGGGTCGAACTGGGCAGACTCAGGTGCCAGCGTGTTCCAAATCAGCCAGATGGTGACCACTACGGTCATGCCAATCAAAAATGCTCCGGTACCCATTGCTCGTGCAAAAGCCTCAGATGCGCGACCAAACTGCTCGCGGTCAATCGAAATCTTTGGAGCCAACCGCTGACGTGAGCGCAGCGGTGAATCTAGGCGGTCGTTAGCCATGCTGTGCCTCCTCGTCTTCGGTTCGCCAGTCATCAGGCAATAGGTGGTCAAGTACGTCGTCAACGGTAACCACACCAATCAGGCGGTGGTCTGCGTCAACAACCGGCAGCGCTACCAAGTTGTAGTTCGCCAGAGTTCGGTGAATCACCGAAATGTGGGTGTCTGCCTTCACCGGTTCAAGCTCGGTATCAAGCAGGTTGCCCAGACGCTCGTGCGGTGGGTAACGAAGCATGCGCTGAAAGTGCACCACGCCAAGGTAGCGACCGGTAGCAACTTCATAGGGTGGCAAAGTCACGAACACGGATGCCGCTAGAGCGGGTGCAACCTCAACGCGACGAATCAAGGCCATTGCCTCGGCAACGGTTGCATCAGCCGCACAGATGATTGGCTCGGTGGTCATCAAACCACCTGCGGTGAACTCGTCGAACTGCATCAACATACGAATGTCGTCTGCTTCTTCTTCATCCATGAGATCAAGAATTGCCTCGGTGCGCGCTTCTGGAAGGTTAGCCATAAGGTCAGCGGCATCGTCAGGCTCCATGAGGTCGAGAACCTCGGCCGCACGCTCGTCATCGAGCTCGGTGATGATGTCAATCTGCTCGTCTTCAGGCAGCTCTTCAAGAACATCAGCAAGACGTTCGTCGTCTAGCTCTTCAGCAACCTCAAGCATGCGCTCGTCTGGCAGGTCAAGAAGTGCGCTCGCCAAGTCGGCAGGGCGAAGGTCTGAATAGGTAGCAATGAGCTGCTGTGCACTCTGACCTTCTTCGCCTCGAGCTTCTTCAGAAACTTGCTCCCAGGCAGCAAAAAGGGTGGCTCCGCGTGCGAAAGGTGATGCCGAAGTCTTTGGGCGGCGAAGGAACAACTCAGAGATTGTCCACTCCTTGTTTTTACCCTGCTCAATTGCTAGGTCTTCGATGCTCGCAGCGCCGCTGCCATCAAGCAAGCGAACTTTTCGACCTAGCATCTCTGCAATCACGCGAACTTCTTGGCCTCTTTGGGTAAAACGACGCAGGTCAATCAGGCCGGTGGTGATTACCTGACCGGCTGAAATAGAGGTCACTCGTGAGATCGGAACGAAAACTCGGCGTCGGCCAGAAATCTCAACCAGCATGCCGGTTGCGCGCGGTGAACCAGATTTACGGTAGGCCACAAGAACGTCTATGACTTTACCTACGCGGTCTCCCGCAGGGTCAAAGACGCCACAGCCAGCCAATCTGGCGACGAATACTCTAGTTGCGCTCACCGTTCAACCTTAGACGAGAGGCAAGAGCCATGCCAGAATGAAAAGGTGAACAACAAGCCAAAGAATTCAAGAAACCAGCTGCCAGCCCTGCCAAAGGGTGAAGTGCTCGCAACTTTTAAGACTCATCCAGAGGCGGCAGCCTTGGTAGAAAAGCTAATCGCCGGCAAGTTTCCGGCTGGTGCGATTGCCATTGTTGGTTCAGATTTGCGGTCGGTTGAGCGCGTGCGCGGCAAAATCAATTACGCGCGCATGGCCATTGCCGGCGCAACAACCGGCGCATGGGTGGGTTTGGCTTATGCCTTGTTGTTCGGCGCAAACCCTGACCCAGCAAATTTAAACTCAAGCATCAACCAGATTTATTCAGGCATCGGCTCGTCAATCGTGATTGGTGCCGGCATCGGAATGTTGGCTAACGTTATTCGCTACAGTCTGGCCAAGAACAAACGAACCTTTATTGCGCAGTCAACTTTGGTCGCCGCCAAATATCAGGTTCAGGTGCCAAGCAGCCTTTTTGAGCAAGCCAAGCTAATCGAAGCTCAGCAAATCATCACCGAATAACTAGAGCCTGATTAGCTGAATTTCTTCAGCCATTTTTCAACGGCCTTTGACTCTCTAGGCAATGCCGCGCTGAGGTTTTCAGCACCCTTTTTGGTGATCAAAATGTCGTCTTCAATTCGAACACCAATCCCTCTAAATTCTTCAGGAACCAAAAGGTCATCGGGCTGAAAATAAAGCCCCGGTTCGATAGTGAACACCATGCCTGGCTTTAGCTCGGCTTCAAGATACATCTCACGACGAGCCTGAGCGCAGTCGTGCACATCTAGACCAAGGTGGTGGCTGGTTCCATGAACCATCCAGCGGCGGTGAAACTGTTGGTCAGGTTCAAGCGAGCGTTCGGCACTTACCGGCAGCAAGCCCCACTCGGCTGTCTTGCTTGCGATTACTTGCATGGCCGCTGCGTGAACATCCTTGAATTTTGCACCAGGTTTGGCAACCGCAAATGCTGCATCGGCAGCCTCGCGAACGGCCTCATAGATTTTGCGCTGAACATCGGTGAACTTGCCATTCACCGGCAGGGTTCGAGTGATGTCAGCGGTATAGAGGCTATCCATCTCAACACCGGCATCTAGCAGCAGAAGGTCGCCATTTTTCACTGGTCCGTTATTGACGATCCAGTGCAGGGTGCAAGCGTGTGGGCCAGAGGCGGCGATGGTGTCATAGCCCAAATTGTTGCCTTCGAGCCGAGCCTTTGAATAGAAGGCAGTTTCGACAATGCGCTCGCCGCGGTGGTGTTTGCTGGCTTGCTTCAGATTTCTAGCTACTGCTTCAAACCCACGGATGCTTGCCTCGACAGCAAGACGCATTTGCTCAATTTCGTACTTGTCTTTGATAAGGCGCAGCTCTGAAACGAACTGAGCCAAATCAGTACTTTTGTTCAAGTTGATTAGTTGCGTATTCGCAACAGAACGCTTGAACGCATTGAAGGCCTTGAGCGGTTGGGTGTTGATGCCGAGAAGTTTCGAAACATCACTCAGGGTTGGTCGAGCACCGACCCAGAATTCACCGATCGCTGAGTTGGCAAAAAACTCGTCGCTGTCACGACCAGCGGTCTCTCGAAAATAAAGGGTTGAAACGGGTTTTGCTTCGCGAGCGTCAATCACCAGAACTGAGTCGGCTACCGTGTCTGAGCCCCAGCCGGTGAGATGGGCGAAAGCCGAGTGAGGTCGATACATGTAATCGGTGTCATTCGAGCGAACCTTGAAGGCCCCCGCTTCAAAAACCAACACGTTGCCTGCAAATTCTGCAGCTACCGTGGCTCGGCGCTTCGCAGCATATTTAGCGACCTCGGCAGTTTTGACCTTGTGCTTTTCAGGAGCTGCCCAGTTTGAACTTATGTAATTCAAGAATTGGCTGCTGTGCGGTGTGCGACTCCTCATGCCTTTATTCTGGCACTATGACCAGGATTGATTTACACAGCCACTCCACGCGCTCTGATGGCAGAGAAACTCCGCGTGAGGTTTTTGAGCAGGCTTCGCTCGCAAAAGTAGACATCCTGGCTCTCACCGATCACGACACAACCTCTGGCTGGGCCGAAGCTGCTGAGACCGCAGCCCGTCTGGGGCTGGGATTTGTGCCTGGTATTGAGGTAACTACTAGGGCTGAAACCGCATCCAAGGATGGAAAACCTCGCGGCATCAGCGTTCACATGCTGGCCTACCTGCCCGACCCAAATTATGAACCCTTAGCCCGCGAACTTGCGGCAACGGTTTTGTCACGCGAAACTCGCGCTCAGCGAATAGTTGAACTGCTTTCGGTTGACTATGACATCACCTGGGAGCTCGTTACCAACATGCTTGAAGAGGGTGCAACCATTGGTCGCCCGGCGCTGGCCGATGCACTGATTCACCTGGGGCACTTTGAGAATCGAGCACAGGCGTTTGATGGCCCGCTAGACAAGCATGGCCCGTATTACGTTGCAACGAAAACCACCGACACACTTGAAGCAATCCAAATGATTCGGGCTGCCGGGGGAGTGCCCATCATTGCGCACCCGCTTGGTGGAGTAAAGGGCTCGCTTAATCGAGGAGATCTACCCCAGGCATATTTCGAAACCATGATTGAAGCGGGTTTGGCTGGCTTCGAGGTTTATCACCGAGAGGTTTCTGAGCAAGCGCGTGAATGGTTACTTGAGTTGGCTGGCGAGCATGATCTCGTTGTTACCGGCTCGAGTGATTATCACGGCATAGATGGCAAGCCGAATCGACTTGGCGAAAACATCACCGAGTTAGAAATGCTCGATCGAATTTTGGCTCAGGGGTCGGGCACAAAAGCCCAAATCTAGAACTAGCTCTGCTGGCTCTTGTTTACGCGTCGGCGAACTCGATTGCGCTCTGGGCGCGGGTGTTCGTGACCGCCGTGTGACTCACTCTTTGCTGCCGCTTCGCCCTCAGTCTTGTGAGGCTTGTCACCCTGAGGACGTCGGTTTTTGTCACCGCGGGTTGAACCTTCGCTGTGACCGCGACCAGACTGGCCACCTGGGCGACCTGAGTTTGAACGGCCGCCACCTGAACGAGAGCCGCGAGGCTTTTCGTCGTCGCCTGGTTTCCAGCCTTCAGGGCGCTTGCTCTTGGCAATTCGACCTTTGGTTCCGGCTGCAATTTCAAGATCTGCAAACAGGTGAGCTGAGCTCGAGTAGGTTTCGGTCGGTTCAGGCTGACCAAATTCGAGTGCGGTGTTGATGTGACCCCAGCGAGTCAGGTCTTCCCAGTCAACAAAAGTAACGGCGATGCCCGTGCGGCCAGCGCGACCGGTGCGACCAACACGGTGCAGGTAGGCCTTTTCATCTTCAGGAATTGTGTAGTTGATTACGTGAGTAACGTCGTCAACGTCGATTCCTCGCGCAGCCACCTCGGTTGCCACCAAGATGTCTTTTTTACCTGAGCGGAAGGCCGCCATCGAACGCTCGCGCGCCTCTTGGGTCATGTCTCCGTGTAGAGCCGTTGCGTTGAACCCGCGGTCTACGAGTTCTTCTGAAACCTTTGAGGCTTGACGCTTGGTCTTGGTGAAAATTACGGTTTTGCCGCGACCCTCAGCCTGAAGAATTCGGCCGACAACTTCATCTTTGTCGAGCGCGTGGGCGCGGTAGACGAACTGCTTGATGTCAGCCTTGGTCTGGCCCTCATCTGGGTCATTGGTACGAATGTGCACCGGGCGGTTCTGATACTTGCGAGCCATCGTGACGATGGTGCCAGGCATGGTTGCAGAGAAGAGCATGGTCTGGCGGCCATCCGGGGTGTAAGCAAACAGGCGCTCAACATCTGGCAAGAAACCAAGGTCGAGCATCTCGTCGGCCTCATCTAGAACCATGAAGCGAATG
Source organism: uncultured Rhodoluna sp. (assembly GCA_964539165.1). Taxonomy (GTDB): domain Bacteria; phylum Actinomycetota; class Actinomycetes; order Actinomycetales; family Microbacteriaceae; genus Rhodoluna. Next base: position 20,801 of record CAZIFS010000017.1, read on the forward strand.
TTGCCAAGGTCGAGAAGCTTTTGCTTTGAGAGGTCGATCAAACGACCCGGGGTGCCAACGATCACCTGTGCGCCAGCGTTGATTTCGGCAACCTGCTCTTCATAAGCCTTGCCACCATAAATGGCAGCGACCATGGTGGCGCGGTTTGCAGAGGCAAGTTTTAGGTCATCGGCAACCTGAATTGCAAGCTCACGAGTTGGCACAACAACTAGTGCCTTGGCGCCCTTCTCAGGGTTTTTGCCCAAGCTCTGAAGCAGTGGCAAACCAAAACCCAGGGTCTTGCCGGTTCCGGTCTTTGCCTGACCAATTACGTCTTGACCAGTTAGAGCAACTGGGATGGCCTCTTCCTGAATTGGGAAAGGGCTGGTGATGCCTCGAGATGCGAGGGCTTCAACGATGTCTTCATCGATGCCTA